>JBKBKS010000096.1:0-8625 GCA_046294565.1 Fimbriimonadales bacterium | reverse complement strand
AAGTCGGGCATTATGCTGGGGCTGGGCGAGACGCGCGAGGAGGTACTGCAGACCATGCGCGACTTGCGTAGCGTGGGCGTGGACGCGCTGACCATCGGGCAGTACCTGCGCCCCACCCAGCGCCATCTGCCCGTGCAGGAGTATATCCACCCCGACCAGTTCGAGGAGTATCGCGTTTTGGGGGAGGCGATGGGCTTCCTGTTCGTCGCGTCGGGACCGTTCATTCGCAGCTCGTATAATGCGATAGCGTTCTCGCAGCGCGTGATGGCAGAGAGGCTCGCAAAAGTTGGTGCGGTGGAGAGCGCATAGCCTGCTCTGGCGGCTTGGGGGGCTACTGCTGACGCTGCTGCCCGTGGGGCTGACAGCGTTGGCGGGGCTGATGTACCTATGGCAGGTCAAACTCGCGGTGGAAGAGAGTTTGCCCGACGCCATTCGCGAGTACGCGCGTCGTCAAGCCGATTTGGAGGTCGCGCTCGAGCGCGTCTCGCTGAGCTGGCAGGGCGTGCGCCTTGTCAACGCGGAGGTGCGCACCCTTGGGGGCGAACGGCTGTTCCGCGCACGATTCATCGAGGCGCGATTGCCCCGCGACGGCGAACCGCTCACCCTCGAGATCGACCGCCCTGAGGTGTGGTTGCAGCGCGACCGTCGCGGCGTGTGGAACATCGAGCCGCTGCTGCAGCAGCCGCGCCCGCCCGAACCGACGCCCCTCACCCTGCGCATCGTCGCCCGCCAAGGCGTGGTCTACTACGACGACCTGCTGCCTCAAACCCCCGTGCGGGCGACCCTATGGGCAGATGAGTTCACCTACAGTCAGCCCCGCATCGGCGCATACCTGACCTTGCGCGGCGCCAGCGACGCGCTGGGCAGCTGCGAGGCGCACGCCGCTTCGGACGGCGCACGCTGGCTCATCACGCTCAACGCCGACAACGCGCGACTGGCGCGCTTCAAGCCCTACCTGCCCGAAACGATGTTCGATGTGCAGGAGGCGGCTGCCCAGATAACAGCGCAGCTTGTGTACGCGCCCGACCAGCCGCTGCGCGTGCAGGGCGCGGCGCAGGGCGTCGCCCAGAACCCGACCTATCGCGCCCAGCCGCTGCCCCACCGCGAGGCGGAGTTCCACCTGTCGTTCACCGAGTCGGGGCTGGACGGCGTAGTGCGCACGCGCGATGGACGGCTTCTCGCGCAGGGCGTGGTGGACTGGTCGCAGTCGCCCGTGCAGTTCGCAGCGCAGGTGGAGGCTTTCGGCGACGAGGCGGCGGCGTGGCTGCGCCTGCTCAGCGACGAGCCGCCCCCTGTGCAAGGCAGATACCAAGCACGTCTGCGTATCGAGGGCGACTTGGAGAACCCGATTATCATCGGCGAGGCGTGCCTGCAACGGCTACGCACGCCGCAGGGCGACCTGACCGACCTGCGCAGCCCCGTCTACTTCGCGCAGGGGCGACTGCTCATGCCCGACTTGGAAGCCGTCTATGCCGGGCGTCCGATACGCGCCAAGCTCGCGCTGGATACGCGCCCCGAAACGCTCCAGCTCCAGCTCTACGCCGCCGTGAGCCGCCTGCCGCTGGCGCGCGTGCCCGCCCTGCGCGAGCTGCGCCTGCGCGGCGCAGTGGACGCCTCCATCCTCGCCTTCGGCGACTGGACGAACCCGATGGTAGAGGCAAACCTGTTCAGCGACGCGCTCGCCTACAACGGGCGACGACTGGGCGGCGCACGGGCGCGTATCCGCTACGCGCAGGGGAGTCTGCAAATCCCGCTCGCCATCCTGCAGGGCGCAGCAGGCGCGGCGCAGATCACAGGCGAAATCCGAGACGCGCTGACGGATGACCCACGCTTGGACCTCTCGATCGAGGCGACTGAGTTAGACCTGAACTGGCTCGCAGGGTTGCTGGGCTACGAGAAGTCGCAAGCCCAGCGCGTGGACGGCGTGGGCTACCTCACGGCGCAGGCGCGCGGCAGTTTCAGCGCGCCGGAAGCCGTCGCCGAGTTGGTCGTCTTCGACGGCAGGCTGGGCGACCTCGGCGCAGAGATTGCCGTGGCGAACTTGAACCTATTGCAGCGCGAGGTGCGCATCGCCGAGTTGCAAATCTTGCGTCGCGCGGCGCAGCTGGTCGCCACAGGCACCGCGACGCTGCCCGAAACGCCAGACCAGTCGCTTCACTTCCAACTGCAGGGCAACCTCTACGAGTTCGATTTGGCGACCGTCCCTGATTGGCTGCGCCGCGAGTTGCCGATAGCAGGCGTCGCCTCAGGCGCGTTCACGGCGCAGGGCGCGCCTGACGCCTTCACGGTGAACGCGCAGCTGAACGCCGAGAGCCTGCAGGTGGATCAGACCGTGCTGCGCGGGAACCGTGCGCAGCTGAGCGTGCGTGTGCAGAACGGCGCGACCGAAGTGACGCTGGAGACGCTGGAATCGCAAATAGAGGGCGGTGTGCTAACCGCGAGCGGGCGATGGCGCTCCGACGGGGCGTTCGAGGCGCGCTGGCAACTCCAAGACGCGCCGCTGAGCGTGCTAACGCCCTATCTGCCGGTGGAGTATCGCCTCGCGGGGCGCGCCTCGCTTACAGGCGAAGCGTCAGGTACGCTTGAACAGCCCACCTTGCAGGCGCATCTGCTTGGCGATTCGCTCGCGCTCAACGGCGCGACGCTGGGCAATCTGGAGGCGACGCTCGACGCCTCGCTCAGGGGAGGCGAAGCGGGCATGCTGCGCGCCCAACTCGAGCTTCAGCCACCCAGCGGCATCGTGCAAGTCGCCGAGTGGCTCTACGACCTGGAGCAGAACGCCCTCTCGCTGACAGCCCGCGCCGACGCCGTCAGCATCGAGTGGCTGTGCCGTGTGGCGGAGGCGATACCGAACGCCCTGCCGCCTGAAGTGGCGGAGCGCATCGCGACTTTGCAGGGCGCAGTGCAGGCGGAGCTGAACTTGCAAGGCGCGCTGAGCCAGCCGACAGCGACGCTGACCCTCAACGCCGAAACGCTACAGTGGCGCGCGCAATCGCTCGGTAGACTCTCCCTGCAGGCGCGCTGGCAGGGTGAATCGGAGGCGGTGTTGCCCCCAGACGCCGCGCCCCTCGAACGCGCCGCCGAATCGCTCCGACGCCTGCGCACCCAACGCATCGAACTCGCTCAACTGCGCTGGCAGACCGAGACCGCCCGCTTGGAAGGGCGAGGCGTCTATACCCCCGACTCGCTCCGCGCGGATTTCGAAATCGCGCAACTCCCCCTGCGCTGGACGCGACTGTGGGAACCCGCCCTGCCAGAGTTCGACGGCGCACTCGACCTGAGCCTCATCGCCCAGGGCAAGCCCGAATCGCCTGAATTGACCCTCAGCGCAACCATCAGCGACCTCACCTACGGCGACTACACCGTAGACCAAATCCTCTTCAGCCAAATCGATGTGCGCGAGGGCGCGATACGCACCGACGACGCGCTGATTCGCATGCGCGAGTACCAGGCGCGCCTTTCAGGCGAGCTGCCGTTCCACTGGTCGCCGCTGCGCATACCAGATGACGAGCCGATTGAAGTGCAGGCGCGCCTGCGCGAGCAGCCCCTCACGATCCTCAGCCTCTTCGCGCCGATCGATTCCAATCGCACGCAGGGCGCACTGGACGCAGCCATCGAGATTACAGGCACGCTTGCCAACTGGCAGCCGCGCGGACGCCTGCAGATTGTCGACGGCGCGCTGGGGTTCGAGAACTTGCGCACCGCGCTGCAGGAGATTGGCTTGGTGGTGGAGTTCGACGGGCGCGAGGCGCGGATTGTGCAGGCGCAGGCGCGCTCTTCGGAAGGCGGCTCCCTGCAACTAACAGGCGACATCCAACTGACCGACGAGCAGCCCGTCGCGAATGTTCGTATCGTCGCCGACGGGTTCACTGCGAATGAGCCGAAGCTGCCCGTGCTGGAGGGCAGTGCGCAGGCGGTTGTTTCGGGGACGGTGCAGGTGCAGGGCGCGCTGAGGCAGCCGCAGGTGCAGGGCGCGCTGCAGGTGCGGCGCGGCTTTCTGTATCTGCCAGCCGAGTTCGCCCCACGCGAGGGCGGCGAGCCGTTGCCCCTCGATCCGCGTTTCGAGGTGCGCATCGAGGTCGCCGAGGGGTTCAACCTGCGCAACCCGAACCTCGATGCACGGCTGGAGGGCGCGCTGCAGGTGGGCGGCTCGCTCCAGTCGCCTACACTGTCGGGCGAGTTCAGCCTCTTGAGCGGCGCGCTGAGCCTACCCACCGCACGCCTGCGCATCGAACCCGACAGCGTCGCCCGATTGAACTATCCGTTCGCCAGCCCCACAGGCGAGACGATCGCCCGAATCGATCTCGATGTGCGCGCCAGCACGAGCGTCGTCGCGCCCGACTTCACAGGCGACCCCGTCCGCTATCGCGTGGAGGTGGATGTGCGCGGACCCTTAGACGACCCTGAGCAGCTCCAACTCTCCGCGCGTTCCGACCCGCCTGGCTTGTCCGAGCAGCGCATCTTGAGCTTGCTGGGGCGCGGGCAAGTGTTGGCGGCAATCGCGCGCGGCGCGAACCCCGCCGATGTGTTTCGCGAGCAACTCGGCGATATCCTCAGCGCACAGGTGCTGCCCGGTCTCTTCGCGCCGCTGGAGACAGGCATCGCAGAGGCGTTCGATTTAGAGCAGTTCTCGCTGGACTACACAGGGCTACGCCCCGCAAGCCTATATTTGGTGAAGAACCTCTTCAACGGTGTGGGCGTCGCGTATCGGCGCGGGATTGGCGTGGCGAATAACGAGTACCAAGTGCGCCTGTTCTACCGACTGCCGTTCCGCAACCGATTGCTGCAGCGGCTGCGCGTGGGATTCGGATTCGATCACACCGACGCGCGATTTCTATTCATCGAGGGGAGCGTGCTGTTCCGATAGGCTACGGCGATCGCTCCAGCAGTTTGAGGGCGCGTTCCAGCGTGCCAAAATCGCGCGCGCCTTGCCACCAGAACCGAATCGCGCCTTGAGTATCAATCAGAACCGTCTGGGGCACGCCGTCGATATCGAACGCGCGGGCAATCGCGTCTGTGCCCAGCGCTTGAGGATAGCGCACGCCTTTCTCGGCGCAGAACTTTCGCAAGCCGCGCTCGCCTTCTGGCTCGTCGAACGCGACGCCGACCATCAGCACGCGCGCGCCGTAGGTCTCGTGGAACTTGGCGAAATCGGGCAGCTCCATCTGGCACTCGCCGCACCAAGTGCCCCAGAAGTTGATGAGCAGCGGCTGGGGCGGGCGTCGGAGCTCGATAGTCTCGCCGTCCAGCGTGCGCAGCGTCAGGTTCGGCGCGGCGACTGCGTGCGCGGGATGGACGGGCTGAGCGCGCAGTGTGGGATACTGGCGTTGCGCATTGCGATACCATCGGAGCCACTGGCGTCGGACTTGAGCGCGCTTTTGGGGCGGATCGGTGTAGCGCGCGTAGAACGGCTGATTCGTAATCGCGCGCAGGACGCCCATCGCCATCTGCTGGGTCTGGTCGTTGGGGTCGTCGCGCAGGATGTCTATCAGCGCAGCGACGGCGCGTGGGTCGCGCATACTCTGCAGGTGTGTTATTGCCGTCTGGCGGAGCTGGGCGTCATGGTCGGCGAGGCATGTCATCAGCAGTTGGAACGCCTCCTCGCGCGGTTGACGGGTCGCCATCTCCGCGACGCGCAGGCGCACGGGCGAGGCGACATCGCGTAGCGCCTCGCGCAGCAGGGCGCGCGCCTCTGGCAGGTCGAGACGCGCGACGCCCTCTACCGCCGCTGTGCGAACGGCTACTGACGTGTCGAGCGAGAGATAGCGATGCAGTTCGGTGAGTTGCTGTTCGGGGGGCAGACTCGCGAGCGCATCAATGCGTTGCTGGGCGCGCGCCTCTTCGGCATGCATCCGCTCGTGCGGGTCTTGCGGCTGATACAGCACGCGCACGGCAATCGCCGCGCCCAGCGCCACGAACGCCAATAGCCACAGTCTGCTCCGTCGCATCGATCATCGATAGAGGGTGCGCACGAACGCCGTTGCGAGCGTGCCTCCGTCGCGTTGGGAGAGGGCGCGCACGCGCGCCACATCCTGCGCAGCGCGGCGCACACGGGGCACAAACACCGCCACCGAGACCAGTGCGCTCTCGTTCGGCGCAATCACAGGCGTCGTCGCAGGGCGCGCCTCCGTGCGCCAACCGTTGCCATCCACCAAAATCGCATACTGTTGCGTGTATCGACTGCGATTTCGCACGAATAACCGCCGCCGCCAGAATGCTTGCGCCGCCGCCCATCGAGTGCCCCGATAGGCCGAACCGATCGACGGCGACCTGCCCGAACAGCGTCGACGCGGAGTTGGCGTTCTGCTGCTCCAGATAGGTAAGACAATAACGCATATCTTCCGAATAGGCGCGGTGGTTGGGGAACAGCTCTAATGCCGATTCGGTGGCGATGACAAAGTAGCCCCAAGAGGCGAGATGTTCGAGAATTGAGCGGTAGCGTTCGGGCGGCTGCAGAAATCCGTGTCCGAAGCTGACGGCGGGGTAGGGCGCGCCGCTGCCGTCGTAGGGCGCGTTGTCGCCTGTCGTTGTCGCAGGGTAGTAGAGTTGCGCGTTGAAAGTGGTGTTGTTTGGGCGGCGCACGGTCACGCGCCGTCGCCCTGCACGATAGACGCCCGGTGCTGCGTAGTCGAATTGCATCGCTTGGCTCCTACTAAGTATTCTGTTGGAGCGCTTGGTAGACGCTTGCCAGCGTGTTTTCCAGCTCTTTCTGCGTGGCGGTGAGGGTGAGGTCGGCGCGGGTGCGCTCCAGCACGGCTCGGAGGGCGTCGCAGGTGCGGCGCAGCCCTGCCGTTACGGCGTCGGGATAGTCGAAGGTCACCAGCTCATCGTAGATTTCGTCCATCACGCCCAGTAGAGTCACGGCGTGGTTCAGTTCGCCTGTGCGCAGCAGGTCCAGCACATAGCGTCGGCACTCGGAGGCGGCTTCGGCGATGCCGTTCAGGTAAGCGGGGGCTTCCACGCCGAGCTCGTCGGGTTCGGGCAGCGCGTCGCCCAGCACGATGGCGTACAGCGTTTCGCCCTCCACATACTCTTTCTCGGCGTCGTGCAGGAACCCTGCGTAGTAGATGCTGGGATAGGGGCGCAGCTGCTCGCGGGCGTGGCTGATTTCCTGATGCGCTTCCGTGAGTAGTTGCCGACAGGTCTCGAACTCGTGGCGATGCAAGCTGCGGATGGCGCGAGCGCAGAGTTGAGTTGCTTTACGGCACGCTTGTAGCCCCGCCTCACGCGCTTGATGACACTGTTCAATCTGCTGGCGCAGCTGCTCGGCGATTTCGCTCCAGTGGTTCATAGGGGAAGTATACCTGCTGCTACACCGCTTCGGGTTCATCCAGTGGTTCGAGGGTCTCCTCGCGTTTGTAGCGGCACTCCGCGTTGCTGCAGACTATCTGGCGCGCCGCCGTGCGCTTCGCGGCTTTTTCAACCAGCGGCGCGTGGCACTCGGGGCAGAGTTCGCCTGTCGGTTTGTCCCAAGTGAGCAGTTGGCACTCGCGGTTGGAGCAGGTATAGTAGACGCGCCCTTTTTTGGACTTGCGCTGCACCACCTCGCCCGTTTGACACAGGGGGCATGCGACGCCCGTCGCGCCTGCGGGGAGCGTGACTTTGCAGTCGGGGTAGCGCGAGCATGCCAGAAACTCGCCGTAGCGTCCGCTGCGCAGCACCATCGTCGCGCCGCAGGTCGGGCAGAGCCGTTCGGTCTCGATGATGGGCATCTGCACGCGCTCGTCGCTTTTCATTGCGACCGCCACCTTCTGCTGGAAGGGATGATAGAACGCGCGCACCACCTGCACCCAGTCGGCTTTGCCCTCTTCTACCTCATCTAACTCTTCTTCCATGCGCGCGGTGAACGGGACATCGAACAGGTCGGGGAAGTGTTTCACCAGATAATCGTTCACTACCTCACCCAGCGGCGTGGGTTTGAAGGCGCGGTTCTCCAGCGTCACATAGCCGCGCTCTTGGATGGTGGAGAGGATGGCGGCGTAGGTGCTGGGGCGTCCGATGCCGTTCTGCTCCAGCGTTTTGACCAGCGTCGCTTCGGTGTAGCGTGGCGGGGGCTGCGTGAAGTGCTGCGAGGGCGTGAGCGCGAGCAGGTCGAGCAGTTCGCCCTGCTGCAGTGGAGGCAAGGGCGGCAGTTCCTCCTCGTCGCGTTCGGCGGTGTCTTTGCCCTCCTTGTAGAGGCTCAAGAAGCCCTCGAACAGCACCACTGTGCCCGACGCGCGGAACAGATATTCCTTCGCGCGAATGTTGACGCTGGTGACCTCCAGTTGCGCTTCTGCCATCTGGCTTGCCACGAAGCGTTTCCAGATGAGCTCGTACAGGCGGTACTGTTCGGGCGTGAGATAAGGCTTGACATCGTCGGGCGTGCGGTTCACATCGGTTGGGCGGATGGCTTCGTGGGCGTCTTGGGCGCCGCCGCGCGTTTTGTATTGGCGAGGCTTGGCTGGCAGATACTCGGCGGGGTAGTGCGCCTGAATGAAAGCGCGCGCCATCTGCAGCGCCTCGTCCGAAAGGCGCACGGAGTCGGTGCGCATATAAGTAATCAAGCCGACCGAGCCTTCGTCGCCCAAGTCCACGCCTTCGTAGAGTTGCTGGGCGATTTGCATCGTGCGCTTGGCGGAGTAGCCG
>JBKBKS010000095.1:0-8777 GCA_046294565.1 Fimbriimonadales bacterium | reverse complement strand
ACACTTCGCCTGCAGGCGAGATGCACTGGGCAATCTGTTTCTCCAGCGCGCTGAGCGTGCTGAGCCGCTCGGCGTAGACGGCGAGGCGCGGGTAGCGCTCGGCGCGGGGCAGTAGGTGGCTCTTGTAGAGTCGCGCGGCTTGCAGGAGCGTTCGCACGCCGAGCAGTTCGTCAGGGCTGAGGACGCCGCCCTTCTCGGCTTTCTGGAGCGCGGGGCGGGGGTCGGCAAGGCGCATCGGCGGGGGCGGCTCGCGGAGCAGCAAGCGCACGGCGTCGTCCGTCTCTTGTAGGCGCACCTGCACCAGCGACGCCTCGCGTGTGAGCATGCGCTGCAGGGCGTACTCGCGCCCCACTGGGGTCT
This sequence comes from Fimbriimonadales bacterium, assembly GCA_046294565.1. Lineage (GTDB taxonomy): Bacteria > Armatimonadota > Fimbriimonadia > Fimbriimonadales > GBS-DC > GBS-DC. The sequence continues at coordinate 8,417 of JBKBKS010000095.1, read as the reverse complement.
CCGCGCGTTTCGCCCATTCGCCCCGCACATAGTCCAACTCCAGCACTTTGAGGGTATGTGCGTCCCACTCCATCGGCAGGATTGTACCTGACCCATCCGATAGCTGCCGTCGGGTACACTCTACAATGGCATGGAAAGCGTCGAGAAACTGATTATTGTCGGCTCAGGACCTGCGGGCTACACGGCGGCAATCTACGCCGCGCGCGCCAGCCTCCAACCGCTCCTGTTCGCAGGGATTCAACCCGGCGGACAACTGATGATTACCACCGATGTGGAGAACTACCCCGGCTTCCCCGAAGGCGTTCAGGGGCCCGAACTGATGGAGCTGTTCCGCAAGCAGGCGGAGCGGTTCGACACGCGCATCCTCTACGAAACGATTGTGAAGGTGGACTTCCGCGAGCGTCCGTTCCGCCTGTGGAGCGACGCGGGCAACGAGTACCGTGCGCACGCGGTGATTGTGGCGACAGGCGCGTCTGCCAAGTGGCTCGGCTTGGAGAACGAGGCGAAGCTGCAAGGGCGCGGCGTGTCGGCTTGCGCCACCTGCGACGGGTTCTTCTTCAGAGGTAAAAAGGTCATTGTGGTCGGCGGCGGCGATACCGCGATGGAAGAGGCAACCTATCTCACCAACCACTGCGAGAAGGTCTATGTGGTGCATCGGCGCGACGAGTTGCGCGCTTCCAAAATCATGCAAGCGCGCGCCTTCCGCAACCCCAAAATCGAGTTTATCTGGAGTACCGTCGTGCGCGACATCTACGATGTGAACGCGGGCAAAGTCACAGGCGTGCGCTTGCACAACCTCAAAACCGACGAGGAGTACGACTTCCCCATCGACGGCGTGTTCATCGCGATAGGGCACACGCCCAACACCCAAATCTTTCAGGGCGTCTTGGAGATGGACGAACAGGGCTACATCCTCACGCGCAACGGCACGCACACGAACATGGAGGGCGTGTTCGCGTGTGGCGATGTGATGGACAAGGTGTATCGTCAGGCGGTTACAGCGGCGGGCACGGGCTGTATGGCAGCGCTCGACGCCGAACGCTGGCTCGCCGCACAGATGGATTGAAGGAGATGGGCTAAGTTATAACGCAACGAGGTTCCCCCTGCAAGCAAGGGGAGCCTCGCCATGACTAAGGTACGCCTGCGCGCGGGTTATTGGGCTGACAACGCGCCGCCGTCAGCAGAAGCATTACTCGCTTTCAAGCGGCGGTAGGGCGCGGCGTTTAGAGTTCGGGGCGTACTGGCGTCTCGGACAGCACGGCTGGCAGCAGTCACGCCCGTACAGGGGTCTGCCCACTGGTTCAGATTCACTCGCTCGCGACGCCCGTCAGGATAGATCGCCTCCACCTCGTCGCCGCGAAACACGATTCGAATCTGCCCCTGAGCCGTGTTCAGCACAATCTGACCTTGACCTGTCTCCGTGTTGTAGTCTATAGAGCCCGACTCGTTGTTCAGCTGGATATCACCTGTCAGCTGACCTGTGGTGTAGTCTAGCACAGCGTTATTAATTGTGAGCGAGGTTCCACAACCCTCATATACAATCGTGCCCTCAAAGCGCACAATCTCGAAGTCGCCGATGTCGTCGTAGCCTTCAAAGTAATCGGAATTGGGCGTGTAATCAAACTCGTCGTCGTCATTCCAGAGAAAGTAGTTATCATCAGCGAAGAAATCGGTGTCGAAATAATCGTCGCCCAAGTAACAGTCGTCAGACTCCCACCACTCGAAGTCATCGTACCAGCTCATATCTTCGTCCCATTCGAACTCGTCTTCCCAGCCGTCATCGTTTAGCGACGCCACCACCAGTTCACCGTCGTAGCTGGTGCGCTCTTGCGTTGTCAGGTCGATGTATCGAGAGCGAAAACGAATGCGTTCAGGCGCGGAGGTTTCTACCAGCTTATAGTACAACTCGTACTGATTGGTCAAGCTAACGATGATTTCGTAGGAGCCTGGGCGCTCGAGATAAGCAAACTCCCCGACTTTCTGGTTGCCGCCAGAGTCGCTGAAGAACTCGAAGCGTGCACCCGCTGGGTTCTGAGAAACACGGTAGTATAAACCCATTTCAGTATCATACTCAAGTCCTTGTCGCCCACGTGAACGCGTTGTGGTAGCCGACCCAAACCGACCAAACCGTACCTGCTGCTGAATCTCTCTAAGCTGACCGATGCTGTTAGGAGCAACTCGCGATGTGACCAAGGCAGAGACACTGGCGGAGCCAGTCAGCGTGCCGCCGCTGGGGGGCGGAGTACCACCACCGCCGCCGCACGCACTCAGGACAAGCGAACCGACGAATATCGCGCTACAAGCGAGCGCACAACCCAGTAAGCGTTTCGTAATACCCATATAAGCCTCCTTTTGTGAGCAGTGTCGGAATATACCCTCTAAAGTTTACCTGATCTACATACTCAGAATGCAACGGATGCTGGCATAATTATCGGCAGGTTCCAAAGTATTTTTAGGGGGCTTGAAGGTTAAGTCGGGAACGCCGATAGCCCGCGACAGAGACCACAGGAGGGGCGTCGATGCCTCTGACAGCCTGTGAGTGTTTTCTGTGCCCAAAGAGGCTATCTGGGAAATGCAGGGGGCATGCCGTGCGTTTCGCCGTTTGGGATGGCTTAATACCAGTGCGTGTGGCTTGTCCAGGCAACTTCGTCGTGGCGGACGCTACGCGGGGGGGGGGGGGCGGCGTCCCAGCCGACAACAGCAAGGAGTTCATTTATTCCCCCCCCCGCTTCCGCAGCGTGGGAGAAGGGAGGGAGGCAAAAAGTCGCACGCTGATTTTCCCTGACAGCCTCGTAGAATGCTTCACGCTGCCAAGCGTTGCAACGCCTCGCGCGCGACGCGGTTTTCGGGGTCAATCGTAAGCACTTGCTGGTAGTGCGCTTTCGCTTGATCGGTAAAGCCCAGCTCGTAATAGGCGATGGCAAGGTTCACATGGGCTTCCACATAGCGCGGGTTGACGCGCAGCGCAGCGACGAACTGCTCGATGGCTTCCTCCGTGCGTCCCAGCGCGGTCAACACGACTCCCAAGCGGTTGCGCACATCGGCGTAGTTCGGACGCGCGTTCAGCACATGGCGGAAGCACGACTCGGCAGTCGTTAGGTCGCCGTTCTGGTAGGCGCTGTCGCCCAAGCGAATATAATCCGCGTAGTTCTCCTCGCTGTATTGCATCAACTGCTCGAACGCTTCTTGGGCTTCCGTGTATCGCCCTTGCTGGTGTAGCTGTAGCGCGTTTTGGAACTTATCGTTGGGGATACCCAGCGGCACTTGCCACTGCTGAAGTGTTTGCACGCCTGTGTCGCGCTCTCCAGCAGCATACTGCGCCACCCCCAAACAGAACCATGCCCGCGCAAAACTGGGGTTTACCTGCGTTGCCTGCTGTAGCGAGCGGATGGCGTTCTCGTAGTTGCCCTGTTTGTAAGCGGCGAACCCTGCTTGGAACCACCAATCGGCGTACTGAGGCGCATGGTCGGTCGCCATCGTGAAGTAGTTATACGCGCTCGCCCAGTCGCCTTGCTGGATGCGTTTGTAGCCCACTTGGGCGTAGGACTCCGCCAGATACGCGCGCGCCAACTTCTGCACAGTGGCGTCGTCAGACTGTTGGAGCGCCATCTCGAACAGCGGAATGGCGTCTATGTATTGTTCGGCGTCAAAATAGGCGATTGCGCTGTCGTAGGCAGGGTGTTTGCCCAAGCCCATAAATCGCTGTAGCGATGCCATCGTTTGCCTACCTCCAGCGCAATTATCGGAATCCGTGCAGAGAATTTGGATAGGCGCGTCGTGCGCAACAGTTTGGCACAAAAGTTGCTATAGATGCGATTGAGTGCTTTGAAAGGGAGCGCAGTGAGCGTTAGGTATTTCGCGGAGTCGTAGCTACGAGCGACCTTTGAAAGGGGCGACAGCGGGGCGGAGCGTTCAACTCCGCCCCGTTTGTTATTCAATCTGCTTGGGATACCCCAGCAGCGGTCGTGCGAGGTTGATAGGGAACCGATTGGCAGTTTGCTCGTAGAGGGCGACAGCTTCCGCATAGCGCTTACGCTCGACAGCAATGCGATTCTCGCTGCCAGCGATTTCGTCCATCAGGCGTACGATGAGCCAGTCGTTGCGCAGCGCAGGGTCGCTCGTGAGCTGCGCGGCGAGCGCTTGCACGGCGTCGGGATTGTTGCGCATCGCAGCGACCAACAGTTGAAGCCGCTCACGCTGTTGGGCGTCCGCTTGTTGCGCGATTTGTTCCAGGCGGGGTAGCAGGTTCGCTTGGCGCTGTTGCACATTTTGAAGTTGGGCGCGTCGGAGTGATACTTCGGACCATGCGGCGTTCAGAGCGCGCTGGCTAGCAAGGAGATTGATTATTAGGAGTGTGGCGACGACGGCGAGCGCAATCACGAAGGTTTGGCGTCGTTGGGCGCGGCGCGCCTGCTCTTGCTCGATACGGCGTAGGGCCTCGCGCAGGTGTCGTGGGTCGACGCCAATCTCCGCTGCGCTGGTCTCTAAGGTCTGTGCGTCGATGGTCTCATCGTGTTCTTGTTGCAGGCGCACCGCCTCGCGGATGACTTCCTGCGCCTGTTCAGGGGTGAGTTTCTTCTCCTGCATAGGGGATCACCAACTCCTTCCTGCGCCGCCGCCGCCCGAGCTGCCGCCACCGAACCCGCCGCCCGAAGACCAGCCCCCCGAACCACCGCCGAACCCACCGCCGATAAACCAATCGTCGCCGCGTTGTGGGGCGCGCGTTGTATAACCCCAGCCTGTATCGGCGGCGTCTAATCGGGGGAGCTTACGCTGTCGCTCACGACGATAACCACAGTGGGGGTTCTGGCAGGCGTAGGCGATGATTTCCAATCCGCTGCGCCGATAGGTCGGCTGACGCGCCACGCGGGCGGTCTCACGCACAGTGTAGCCGCCGCAGTCAGGGCATTCCGAGTAGTTGCGAAACAGGGCGACTTTGGGGAGAATCTCCAGCGTTTCGCACGGCTCGCAACGCCACACGAGATAGTTCACACTGCCCAGCTGCTCTTCCGTGCGTTGCCGTTCGTCGAGGTAGAAGTCGTCGGCTTGCTCGTCGAGCAGGCGCATCGGCTGTTGACAGATGGGGCACTTGGGCGGTCGCTCGCGCAGCGCGAATGCCAGCAGCACGATTGCGCCGCTGCCCAACACCATCAGCGCAATCATCGGTGCAGGGGAGTGATTAGGTTGGCTGTTGGGCGTCGGTTCATACGCGCCGCTTGTCTGCGCCATGCGGATACGCTCCGCCAACGCTTGCACCCCTGCGCGGACCCCGTCGGCGATATTGCCCGATCGGAAACGCGGTACCACCTCGCGATCGAGAATCTCGCCTACGGAAGCGTCGGTCAGGATGGACTCCAAACCGTAGCCGACCTCTATTTCAACACGGCGCTCTTCGAGGGCGACCAGCATCAGCACGCCGTTATCGGCGTCGCGCTTGCCCACGCCCCAGCGGTTCAGCAGCGCGGTCGCATATTCTTTGGGCGTGGCGTCCACCGTGCGGCGTAGGATAACGACGGCAATCTCTACGCCCGTGTCGCGCTCCAACTCGTCAATCAGGCGGTTTAGACGGGCGCTTTGCGCAGCGTCGAGCATGCCCGCGGAGTCCACCACCCAGCTGCCATCCGTCTGACGCGGGTTGGGAATGCGCTCCAACGGCTGCGCCCAACCGCTAAGCCACGCGCTACATATCACCGCCCACAGAATGCTCCCCAGTCGCGCTCTCATCTGCAGAAGCAGTATACCGCCCCGCGCCGATGGTTGAGACACGCCAGCGCACCGTTTCGAGTGTTCTTCATAGCCTTGCCGTCGCATGCTGCTCATGGATTCAGTGTACCTGATGCCAGCGCAGCAGGAATCGTATACGGCGTGTCGAATCGGTACTTACTATGCGCGATTGGTTATGCAGCTCGGCGTTGCTGTTGATACTTGCAACGGCGCACGCCGACCGACTCATACTAAATGACGGCACGGTCATCGAGAACTGCTACATCCGTGATGAGGGTGTGCGGCTCGTTGTGTGGGAACGGCTGGAGGATGTCGGCACAGATCGCTGGAAAATCTACCCGCGCCGACTCGTGAAAGAGTTCCAAATCGAGCGCGACGCCGCTTGGGACGCCCCGCCAAACCTGCCCGACCTGACCGTTACGCATATCGAGCTGAACCCGAAACTGGCAGGGCTGCATGGGCGGCTGGACTACGACGCCTACGGACGCCCCAAGATTGTCGGGGGCGCACTGCCCGACTTGGGCGAGCGCGCCTATATGGAACCTGAAGCCGTCGTTCAGGGATTGAAGTTCAACTACACGCCCGGCGAAACTATTACTCTGACAGCGCACATCAAGAATGTGGGGTTCAAAGACGCCGCGCCGTTTGAGTATGTGTGGCTCATCGACGACAAGGAGATTGCGCGTGGACGAGTGCCCAAACGCCTCAAACCCCAAGAGCGCATCCAACTACAAACCCGCTGGCAGTGGCAAGAGGGGTTCCACCACGCGACCTTCCGAATCGTGACCAATCAACCCGAAATCGCCACGATTAATAACCAAATTACCGATCCGCTGTGGGGGTTCGCGTTCTTCTACATCGTGCATCCTGAACGGGTGCGCGTGTGGAACACCTTCCGCAACGCCTACGGCACTTTCGCATGGGAAGACTACTATCGCTGGCACTTGGACATTATGAACTTGCTCTTCGAGCAGAGCGTCTACCCGTCGGCGCCTGAGGGCATCAAGGCGCGTGTCCGCTTGGATCGTATCATCTACGCGGAGGATATCGACGCGGCGGTGCGCAACCGTTTCTCCGCCGACGGCATCGCCTACGATCAAGGCGGATGGATCTTTCAAAGCGATGAGGATCGGAACCGCAACTGGAAAGTGCCCGAGCCGCAGTGGCGCAATAATACCGAGTGGTCGCTGCCCCACGAACTGGGACACCAACTGGGGCTGACCGACCTCTACGCGCTGGACTATCACGGACACGAGAACCATCGCATGCCCGATAACGGCGATATGTTGACCCACTACTATCGCGGTTATAAGACGATGATGCACTGGCACGGACCGCATCTGTGGTCGGAGGTCTGTGCTGGCTACTTGAACCAGACTTGGAACAAGCCGCGCGGACACTTCGGCGACTACTACTTCGCGCTGCCAGAGGAGAACTTCCTGCAGATTGTGGATGTGAACGGTCAACCCGTTGCGAGCGCCACTGTGGAAATCTTCCAGCGCGGCGTGGTGGTCGATAAGAGCGCGTCGCCCCAGCAACAGCAGGGCGTGACTTTCTACGCCGTCGTGGAAGACGGCAACTTCGGACACCCCGTCTCCAGCGACCCTGTGATTGTGGGGGCGACCGATGCGTCGGGGCTGATGCGCTTACCGAACCGCCCCGTGCAGGCGGTGCGCACGCTGAACGGCTATCATCGGCGTCCGAACCCGTTCGGGAATATAAATGTGGTGGGACAGCGCGGGCTGATGCTCGTGCGAGTTACCAAGTACGACCGCCCGTGCTACTACTGGCTGGAGATTACCGATTTCCTGATTGCCTACCTACGCGGACATCGTGAGCGGTTCACCATCACGCTGCGCACGCCCTACGGCTCGCCCGACTCGCCCCCTGCGCCGCGCCAGCTGAAGGTAAAGCGCCTCGACGAACACCAAGTGCGCCTGTCGTGGGAAGCCCCCGCTCTGGAACGCGACCAGCATTACGACGACATCATCGTCGCCTATCGCATCTATCGGCGCGTCTCCAGCGACGGGCTGAACGACCGTCCATGGTTCCCTGTCGCCACCGTCGAACCCGACACACGCAGCATCGTCATCGACCTGCGCCAGCACTACCATAAAGACCTATACTGGTTCTCCAACGCGAACCGCTTTGCCGTGTCCACCATCGGCACAGGCGGCAAGGAGAGCGAGCTGGTGGAACTGGTGCTGGCGGAGAAAGAGCAGTAAAACCCATCACGCCCAAACCTATAACGCACAAAGAGCACTTGGCGCGCGGCGCGGGGGCGGCGCTGCGCGCACTCTGTATCTGGCAAGTATCTATGCAGAAGGTTCTACTCGGTCGCTGCGTCTGAACTCAGGTACCGATCGAGGGCTTGTTCAAAAGTCTCTAAGTCAGGCTTCTGGATAGCCTCTATATACAGATGTTGCAGCGCCTCAAAATCGTTTATTCGTTGTATCTTTGCTTGAGTTGTGGGAGACACCGTACCAAAACGACCCGCAAGCACCTGAAGCAAGCCTTGTTGCAAGCCATCCTGTTTCCCCTCCTCGTAACCCTCGCGTAGACCTTGCCGTATCGCCTCCCGCTCGAACGACGCCAGGTACGGCGTGCGCTCCTCACGCTTGATGCGCGCCAGAATCCGACGATACTCACGCTCCAATTCCTTCGGCAACTTCATCGCCCACTCCAATAACCGC
>JBKBKS010000094.1:0-8780 GCA_046294565.1 Fimbriimonadales bacterium | reverse complement strand
GAGGTGGCTTGGACACTCCTGTCCAAGCGTTGCTTGTCGGCGTGGACGCCGACGGTACTCTTTGCACGGACAGGAATGTCCGTGCTACAGTGGCTTGGACACTCCTGTCCAAGCGCGGCGAGGCATCTAAACCCACCCACGCAAGGAGCAAACGGCGTTTCAGGTACAATCTTCTGCGTCAAGGGAGGTTGACTATGGCTATTCGGATTGGCATCAACGGCTTTGGGCGCATCGGGCGCATGACCCTCCGCGCCATCCGCAAGCATTATCCCAACGATTTCGATGTGGTCGCTATCAACGACCTGACCGACGCCCACAGCAACGCGCATCTGTTCAAATACGATACCACCTACGGAACCTATCCGGGCGCGGTACAGGCGGAGGAGAACGCAATCGTCATCGACGGCGATCGTATCCGCGTCTTCGCCGAGAAAGACCCCGCCAACATCCCGTGGGGCGATGTCGGCGCGGATATCGTGATTGAATCGACGGGCGTGTTCACCGACGGACAGAAAGCCGCCGCGCACCTCAAAGGCGGCGCGAAGAAGGTCATCATCACTGCCCCCGCCACGAACGAGGATGTCACCATCGTGATGGGCGTGAACCACGAGACCTACAACCCCAGCCAGCACCATGTGATTTCCAACGCTTCATGCACCACCAACTGCCTCGCGCCCGTGAGCAAAGTCCTGCATGAACAGTTCGGCATCGAGTACGGTATTATGACCACCGTTCACGCCTACACGAACGACCAGCGCATACAAGACCAGGTGCATAAAGACCTGCGTCGTGCGCGCGCGGCGGCGGCGAACATCATCCCGACCTCCACAGGCGCGGCGAAGGCAATCCACCTCGTGCTGCCCGAGCTGAAGGGGCGCATGCACGGCACTGCGCTGCGCGTGCCCACCCTAACGGTCTCCATCGTGGACTTGACGGTGACCCTATCGCGCGAGGCGACTGTGGAAGCTATCAACGCGGCGTTCCAGCAGGCGGCGCAGGGCGCGCTGCAGGGCATTCTGGGCGCGATGGACGAACCGCTGGTCTCGATGGACTTCCGCGGCGACGAGCGCAGCGCGATTGTGGATCTGCCTTCGACGCTGGTGATGGGCGGACGCCTCGCGAAAGTGCTGGCGTGGTACGACAACGAGTGGGGCTATTCGTGTCGCGTCGCCGACCTCGCGAAATACATCGCCAGCAAGGGCTACTGAGCGGTCGCTGGCTGAGTTATGCGCCGTGGGCGGTGCTCGCGGCGCATCTCGCTCTGGCGATTGCTTATAACCTTGCTGCGCCGTTCGGCAATAACGGCTACGCCAACACGCCCGACGAGGGCGCACACTTCCAGTATGTAGCGTTTGTGGCGCGGGAGTGGCGGCTGCCGATTTTTGAGGGGTACGAAGGCGTCGGCTACGAGGCGCACCAGCCGCCGCTTTACTACTTTCTGGCGGCAGGGGTGTATCATCTCGTGGGCGGGTCGGGCAAGGGCGTGCGGCTGCTCTCCACGCTCTGTAGCGCGGGCGTGGTGTGGCTGGTGTGGCTGTGCCTACGCCGCGTTGCTCCCGAGCGTCCCCTGCTCGCGCTCAGCGGGATGGGCTTCGCGGCGTTCCTGCCGATGCATATCGCCATCGGCAGCGCGGTAGGCAACGACGCGCTCACGAACCTCCTATTCGCAGCGACGATGTATGCGATGCTGTGTCTGCTGTGCCTCCCAGCGGTCAGGGCGAAGGAGCAGAAGCGCATCGTCGCACTGCTCGGTGCGCTGGTCGGGCTGGCGCTGACCACAAAGGCGACGGCGGTACTGCTGCTGCCGCTGCTTGGGTTAGGCGTGCTGTGGGGCGCGCGCCTACACGGGCAGTCGTGGACGCGCAGCTGGCTCGCAACAGGACTGGCTCTGGGCGTCGCGCTGCTGATGGGCGGCTGGTGGTTCGTGCGCAACGCGATGCTCTACGACGACCCCCTGCTGCAGAAGACATTCGTGGATGTGTTCGCGGGCACAGCGAAGGCGCAAGACTTCTTGGAGCGCGGCGCGACTTGGGGGCAGTACCTGCAGCTGGTAGCAGATTGGACTTTCCGAAGTTTCTGGTTCGCTTACGGCTCGCCGCGCACGGCGCAGACGGGATTGCCCAACTTCCTGCCCGATAGCGTTTACTGGGGGCTGGCGGCGTGGACGCTCATCACGCTTATTGGTTTCTTGCTGCGTCTGCGGGAGCCAATCCCCGCGTGGACACGCGCGTGGCTAATTTTATGCGCCGCCACCTTCGTGCTGGTGCTGGTCAGCTTTGGGCTGTTCATCCGAATCTTTTTCCAAGCGCAGGGACGGTACTTCTACCCCGCATTATTGCCTATCAGTGTGTTCCTCGCGCTGGGCTGGGAACGGCTGTTCCCCGAGAATCGCCGTGCGGCGGCGCAGGTGGGCTGGATACTGGTAATGGCGTTGCTCGCGATAGGTTGCAGGCGGTATCTGGGGTAAAGGTATAATATTGGTGTATGGCAATCGTGATTCCCGAAGAAATTGTGCAGTCCACGTCGCTGAGCGAACAAGAGTTTCTGTCAGAACTGGTTCTCTGGCTCACCCAGCGAGGTTATCTACCTGCAAGTAGAGCGAATGAACTGCTGCGTCTCCCCGCGCCTGAAGGTAGTCAGATACCTGACGAACAGTGGCAAGCAATCTTGAAACAAATTATCGCAGATGCTGTGCCTGTCAATCTCCCTGATGAAGCGATAGAGCGTGAAGTGATTTATGCTGAATCGTAGGCTCTATGAAATGGTTAGTTGACACAAGTATTTTAGTCCGTCTCAGCGACTCAGCAAGTCCTCTGCAGGCGATTTGCGCTCAATCGCTTACCAAACTACACTCGATGTCGCATAGTCTTTTCCTCTGCACGCAAGTGATGATTGAGTATCATGTCGTTGCAACACGCCCCGTCGAGGTGAACGGATTAGGCAAGACCTTCACGCAGAGCCTGAATGACCTCAGGCGGTTTCGCCAAATCTTCACGTTCTTACCAGAACCTCAAAACATCGACCATCTTTGGGAGACACTTGTGAACAACTATGGGATTATCGGTAGACAAGCGCATGACACACGCCTTGTCGCTTTTGCGCAGTCGTACGGTATTCCGAACCTACTCACGCTGAACGCGCGCCACTTTGGAGTATATGCGGAGATAACGGTTGTAACACCTGATAGCGTGTGATTCTCAAGCGGAATTTAGGCTATAATCTTCCTATGCGCTGCTTATGGATTGCGTGTGTGCTGGCAATGCTTTTGCCCAGCCTTGCACAGGAGGTCAAAACCAAGACCAAACCGACCGACACGGTCGCTCTAGAGAGTACCATACCCCCCTATTACTCGCTCAAGCAGTTGAAAGAGTGGATTGACCAGGAGAAACAGCGCGCGAAAGCGCGTGTGGAAGCGTTGGAGCAATCAGGCGTCGTATTAGACCCCGCACAACGCCACAAGCTGGAAGAGGGTCCAGAGTTTATCGAGGCGTTGTGGGACTACCTGTATGTGCGCGCCTATCCCAACGACTCGGTGGACTGGCTGACATACCTACGCGCGGCGGAACAGCGCGATCGGATGGCGGGCGCGTTTGTGCCTGCGGCGGGCGCACAGTGGGAGTTCGTGGGACCGCGCAACGCGACGCCGCCCTACCGCACCTACTTCGGCACGGCGAGCGTCGCAGGGCGCGTGAACGCCGTCGCGTACGACCCCGTGAATAGTAATGTCTACTATGTGGGCGCGCCGCAGGGCGGCGTGTGGAAGACCACCGACAACGGCGCGACTTGGCAACCCCTTACAGACTACTGGCAGTTCCTCCAAGTCGCTTGCATCGCTATCCACCCAGCCAATCCGAATGTAATTTATGTGGGCACAGGCGACTTTCAGGGCTGGATGCGCCCGTTCTCGCAAGGCGTGATGCGCTCCACCGACGGCGGGCAAACCTGGCAGAGCCTCGGCGCAACCCAGTTCGGCAACCGATGCGTGTCGGATATCATCATCGACCCCGAAAATCCGAACATTATCACGGTCTGCACGGGCTGGGGACCCTATCAAAGCGTTGCGGGCAACCTGTGGCGCAGCGTCAACGGCGGCGACACTTGGACGCAGGTGAGCAATACCAGCGCTATTTGGAGCGACTTAGCAGTCAGCGCGCGCAATCCCACAACAGGAGTACGCTACTACTACGCGGTGGGGCACGGCAACCCCGGACGCCTCCTGCGCTCCAGCAATCGCGGACAGACTTGGACGACGCTCACCCCGCCTTTCAACGCAGGCAACCAATCCTCGCTGCGCGTGGCGACCTCGCCTAACGACCCCAATCGTGTGTACCTGATGTCGGGCGTAGATCAGCAAGTGTGGGTCAGCAACGACGCGGGCAACACTTGGACGCCGATGAACCCCACGGTGGACGGCGGGTTCTACCAAGCGTGGTACGACGCGACGATGCACATCTCCACCGACGGCTCGGGCAACGATGTGCTGTATCTGGGACTGGTGGATGTTGTGCAGTGGACGCAGGCGTTCGGCTGGCGTTCCATCGGCTTGGGCTTCACCAACCAAGCCAATATCCATGTCGACATCCACTGCATGGCAATCAACCCGCGCAACCCCAACGATCTGCTCATCGGCACGGACGGCGGCTTCTATCGGCTGACCTACACGCCCAGCACGGGCGCGGTGACTATTACAGGTCTCAACGCCACGCTGGGCGTCACCCAACTCTACTGGGCGGCGTTCCACCCCACCGACCCGAACCGCATGATGGGCGGCGCGCAGGACAACGCCACCCCACGCGCGAACGGTAACCTCAATAATTGGCAGTGCATCGTCGGCGGCGACGGCGCCTACTGCGCCTATAACCCCACGAACCCGAACATCCAGTACGCCAGCTATCAAGGTTTACGCATCTACAGAACAGCCAACAACTGGAGTAGCAGCGAATACATCGGACCTGACTACGGCGGCGACCGAGTGGCGTTCATCGCGCCGCTCACCGTCCACCCATCGCAACCGAACTGGATGCTGGCGGGCACGAACTTTCTCTACCGCTGGAACGAAACCACACGCACTTGGACAAGCCGACTGGGTGGGCAATCGCTCACGAACGGACGCTTGCGCTCCATCGCAGGCGCGCCCAGCAGCGCGAATGTCATCTACACAGGCGGCGACGATGGACAGCTGTGGATGACCACGAACGCGGGCAACACTTGGCGACAAATCAACGCCAACCTGCCTAACCGCGCCATTATGGATATCGCCGTCCACCCCACAAACCCTTACAAGGTCTATGTCGCGCTCGGCGGCACGGGCACGCCGCATGTTTATCGCTGCGACAACACGCTCGCGAACCCCGTGCAGTGGGTGAACATCAGCGGTTCGGGAATCACGGGGCTGCCCGATGTGCATACCAACACGGTTGCGCTGGACCCCGCCGCGCCTGACTTGGTGATTTATGTCGGCAACGATGTCGGCTTCTTCTACACGGTAGACGGCGGGGCGACTTGGCGCAACGGCACGCAGCCGAGAGGATTACCGAATGTGCAGGTGAACACCGTGCGCGTTGTGCCAGCCACAGGCTACCTGATGGCGGCGACCTACGGACGCGGCATCTGGCGTATCCAACTGCCGCTCACCCCCACGGGCGATGTGAACGGCGACGGCTGCGTGGACGACAGCGACCTGCTCATCGTGCTGTTCCAGTTCGGCGGCAATAACCCCCAAGCCGACTTGAACCGCGACGGCGTCGTGGACGACGCCGACCTGCTGATGGTGCTATTCAACTTCGGCAGCGGATGTTAGACTCCCCGAAATGTTAAGGTTTTATGGAATCCAACCGCTGTCGGCAGGAATCGGCACGGCGGGGGCGTATGTTAAAAAAGGGGACGATAGGCAAAGGAGAGCAAAACCTATCGCCCCCAAGAGAGGTGTGTAGTTGCTTGCTACCTATATAGACGCAGTCTCGCGTCGAAAAGTTCCCGACTTCGGGTACAATTCGGCGCGAGATGCGTTCGCGAGACACATTCCGACGCGCGATTGAATATGTTGCGCGGGCGGAGTCGTTCCTAATTGTTCCTCATCTGCATCCGGACGGGGATGCGCTGGGCAGTGCGCTGGGTCTCTATCACGCCCTCAAGCAGATGGGCAAGACCACTGTGACGGTCGTGAGCCACGACAGCGTGCCCGAAATCTACCGATTTCTGCCCGACTGGGAGCATATCCAATTAGAGCATCCCCATCACGCCACCTACGACTTGGCAATCGTGGTCGATCAGAGCCAGTTGAGCCGTGCGGGCAAACACGAGCGATTGGCGCGCGCTGCTCGCGCAATCCTACAGATTGACCACCATATGCCGTTGGAGCCGTTTGCGGATGTGCGGCTGGTGGACACTGCAGCGGCGGCGACCGCCGAGCTGGTCTACCGCCTGCTGCGCGCGATGGCTCTGACCCTCACGCCCGAAATCGCCACATGCCTGCTCACGGGCATCGTGACCGATACTTTCTCGTTCAAGTTTCCCAATACGACGCCGCGCACGCTGCGCATCGCCGCTGCGCTGCAGCAAGCGGGCGCAGACCTGAGCTACATCAACGAGCAGGTGTTCGAGACGCGCTCGTTCTCGGCGGTGAAGCTGCTGGGACTTGCGCTTTCCACTCTGCAGCGCACCAGCGACGGCGCGATTGCTTGGGTCGCCATCCCGCGCCGCGCCTTCGAGGAAGCCCACGCCCACGAGGAAGAGACCGAGGGCATCGTGAACTTTGTGCGCTCCATTCGAGGCGTGGAGGTGGCGATGATGCTGCGCGAATCGCCCAACGGCAAGGTGCGCGCGAGCCTACGCAGTCGGGGCAAGGTGAATGTGGCGCAACTGGCGCAACAGTTCGACGGCGGCGGGCACGAAAACGCCGCCGGCTGCACCTTAGAGACCAGCTTGGCGGAAGCGGAGATGATTCTGGTACAAGAGGCGCAACGATGGATGGAGTCCTCAACGTAGATAAACCCCCGACGCTGACCTCGCACGATGTGGTGGACGCCCTGCGCCGTGCGACAGGGCAGAAAGAGGTGGGGCACGCAGGCACGCTGGACCCGCAAGCGACGGGCGTGCTGGTGTGCCTGCTCGGACGCGCCACGCGCCTCACCCCCTACCTGCAGGAACTCCCCAAAGCCTATCGCGGCGTCATCCAGTTCGGTATTCGCACCAACACCCAAGACGCCGAAGGCGAGGTGTTCTACCAGAAACCCGCGCCACACCTCACCTTAGAGCAGGTGCGCGCCGCCGCCCAACGGTTCAAAGGGCGCATCCTGCAAATCCCGCCGATGTTCTCCGCGCTGCGGCTGGAAGGCAAGAAGCTCCACGAGTTGGCGCGTCAAGGGCAGGAGGTGATCCGCGAGCCGCGCCCCGTCGATATCTATCGGCTGGAGATCCTGAGTTTAGAGCCGGGCGACTACCCAACCGCCGCGTTCGAGGTGGAATGCTCCAAAGGAACCTATGTGCGCACGCTGGCGTCGGACATCGGCGACGCGCTGGGCGTCGGGGCGCATTTGAAGCAGCTCACGCGCACGGCGGTCGGGCGATTCCGCCTGGAGGACGCGCACCGCCTGGACGAGTTGACGGACGCGGCGGCGGTTCAGGCGCGGATGATTCCAATTGCGGACGCGCTATCGCACCTACCGCGCTGGTCGCCCACGCCCGCCGTGCTGGAACGGCTCAAGCACGGCAACTATGTGCAGGCGGAGCATCCCCTGTGGACGCCGGGCGGCTATGTGGTGGTGACGGGCGAGGAGGGCAAGGTCGCGCTGATTGCGCGCTGGCTGCCCCCGCTGCTGCGTCCTGTGCGCGTGATTCAAGGATGAACACGATAATTGGCGTAGAGGGGCTTGTGCGCGCGTTTCCCGACGGTTGCGCCGTGACGCTGGGCGTGTTCGACGGGGTGCATCGGGGGCATCACGCGCTGCTTCAGGCGACGACGGCGTGGGCGCGCGCTCAGGGCGTCCCTGCCGTCGCGTTGAGTTTCCATCCGCACCCTGCCGCCGTGCTTGCGCCCGACCGTATCCCCCCGATGCTCTGCACGCTCGCCCATCGTGTGGAGCGACTGCACGCGATGGGCGCCGATTGCGTTATCATTCAACCCTTCACGCGCGAGTTCGCCCAGCTCAGCGCGGAAGCCTTCACCGAGCGGGTACTCGTGCGCGCCCTGAACGCGCGCGCAGTGGTCGTCGGCGACGATTTTCGGTTCGGACGCGGACGCACGGGCGATGTGGACTACCTGCGACGCGCAGGCGCGTTCGAGGTGATTACGGTCGGGGGCGTGCTGGATGATACAGGCGCTCGCATCTCATCCACGCGCATCCGTGAGCTGATTCAGGCTGGGCAGTTAGAGCAGGCGAACGCGCTGCTGGGCGAGCCGTTGCAGTGGACAGGCGTCGCGACGCGCGGCGACCAGCGCGGACGCACATTCGGCTACCCAACGGCGAATCTAAACCCTCTGGAGCCGCTGATTACACCGCTGGAAGGAGTCTATGCTTGTCGTGCGTGGCTGACGCGCGATGGCAGCGACGGCGCACAGACGCCCCACGCGCACGCCGCCGCCGTGAGCGTCGGCAAGCCGCCGATGTTCGAACACGCGCGCGGACGCCTCGAGGCGTACCTCATCGATCTGCCCGACCAGAATCTCTATGGGCGCATGATGACCCTGCAGTTTCTCAAACGCCTGCGCCCGCAACAGCGGTTCGAGAGCGTGGAGGCGTTGCTCGCGCAGATGGCGCACGATGTCGAACAGGCGCGGC
>JBKBKS010000093.1:0-8958 GCA_046294565.1 Fimbriimonadales bacterium | reverse complement strand
GCGCCCTGCGTTTTTGTAGGCAGGGCAGACACGCCGGTCTGCCCCTACCGTGTGGATGATTGCTGTAGGGGCGCACCGGCGTGTGCGCCCTGCGTTTCACGGAGAGGCATCCTGCCCAGCCAATTTTTCGAACACCCTCCACCCCCCTTGACAAGCGCGACATCGTTTGGGGTACACTTACAAACTGCGTGAATTTGCGCCTGTGGAGGGTAATTTATGCGGATTGTGCGACACAACCGAAAGCGCATTCGTGAAGTCTCGGCGCCGCCGAATCTCATCGAAATCCAACACAACTCTTACCGCTGGTTTTTAGAGGAAGGACTGAAGGAACTGTTCGAGACCTTTTCGCCGATATACGACCTGACGGGCAACTACTTTATAGAATTTGGCGACTACTGTCTGGGCGAGCCGAAATACTCGGTCGATGAGTGCCGCGACCGCGAGACGACCTTCGAGGCACCGCTGCGCGTTAAGGTGCGGTTCGGCAAGCGCGACGGCGAGGTGCAGGAGAGCGAAATCTACTTAGGCGACCTGCCGCTGATGACCGAGGGCGGCACTTTCATCGTAAACGGGCGCGAGCGCGTGATTATCAGCCAGCTCAACCGCACGCCTGGCATCCACTTTCCGTCGCCCTTCCTGTCGAGTTCGGGGCGCGAGCTGATTGCGCGCGCCTTCGGCAAGGTACTGCAGATGCAAATCATCCCCGCCGAGGGTCCGTGGCTCGACGGCGGCACTGACCCCCAGAATGTGATTCGTCTGAAAGTCCACCAGTCTAAACAACTGCCCATCACGCAAATTATCAAGGCGTTCGCAGCGTATGAGGAAGCCCGCGTGCCCGCTGTGCTGGCGCTGGAACGCGCTGTCGGCTGGCGCGTGCTGGAGACCGTGCAATATGAGGGCAAGACGCTCCTGGAGCCGGGCGACCTGCTCACCTACGATTTGTTGGAGAACTTTCCGCAGGGTGCACGCGCCCTGCGCGTCAAGTGTGAGCCGCCTTACGACCCCCAACTGGGGCTGACCAACGACGCCATTGCCTACATGTTCGGACGCCCGCGCGAGCGACGCGAAATCCCGCGCGAACTCACCCTCCACGCGCCCAAAGAGGGCGACCTCGTGGGCAAAATCGCCGTCGAGACCATTACTAACGCGAAGGGCAAACCGATCATCCAAGCCGGCGACGCCTTCGACGAGAAGACCGCTAAACAGGTCGCCAAACTCAAACTGCCCGAAGTGCGCGTGCGCTTCGTGGAGGTCGCTGGGGGCGATATGGACATCCCGCCGCTCCTCAAAGCGACACTCGATGTCGACCCGACCAGCGACTCGCGTGAGGCGGTGCATGACTTCTATCGGCGGGTGCGCCCGGGCGACCCCGCCGTCGAGGAGAATGTGCGCAACCTCTTCTACGGATTGGTGTTAGACCCGCGCCGCTACGATCTGGGGCGCGTCGGACGCTACCAAATCACACGCAAACTGCGACACGGCATCCCCGACACGGTGCGCCGCCTGACCGTGCCCGACCTGCTGCTCGCCCTGCGCCACCTGCTGGAGATGGCAGAGGACAAACACGAGTACGAAGACACCGACCACCTCGCCAACAAGCGCGTGCGCTCGGTGGGCGAGCTGTTGCAGGCGCACCTGCGCGCCGCGTTCATCAAACTCGAAAAGACCGCCCGCGAGAAGATGACCAACGCCGACGATGTGTCGCATATCCTGCCTAATGTCGTGCTAAGCGTCAAGCCCGTCTCGGGCGCGCTGCAATCGTTCTTCTCCACCAACCCGCTCTCGACCTTCATGGATCAGACAAACCCGCTCGCGGAACTGGCGAACAAGCGTCGCCTATCGGTGCTGGGACCTGGGGGCTTGAACCGCCAGAGCATCCCGCCGCAAGTGCGCAACATCACTCCCTCGCAGTACGGGCGCATCTGCCCTATCGAGACGCCCGAAGGGCAGAACATCGGGCTGGTGAACCAGATGACGCTCTACGCCTATGTGGACGAGTACGGCTTCCTGCGTACCCCCTACCGCGTAGTGCGCGATGGGAAGGTCACCGACGAAGTGGTGCGCCTGCCTGCCGACGAGGACGAGAGCGCCTACATCGCCCCTGCGGATACCCCGTTGGACGAGAATGGCTACCTGCCTGAAACCGTGCAGGTGCGCTGGCGCGACGAGTACCCCATCGTGCCGCGCGAGCAGGTGCAATATATGGATGTCGACCCCGCGCAGGTGTTTTCGGTTTCGGCGACGATGATTTCGTTCCTTGAACACGATGATGCTGGGCGCGCGCTGATGGGTTCCAACATGCAGCGTCAGGGCGTGCCGCTGATTAACCCCGAAGCGCCGCTGGTGCACACGGGCATCGAGCGCGTCGCCGCCGAGCACGCGCAGAGCCTCGTCACTGCGCGCGCCGATGGACGCGTGCGCTATGTCTCCGCGACCGAAATCCGCGTCCAACGCGACGAGGACGGCGAGTACGACATCTACAAACTGCGTCATCTCGTGCAGTCCAACAAGGGCACATGCTTTACCTTCTTGCCCAAAGTGAAGTTGGGGCAGCGCGTGCGGGCAGGCGATATCATTGCCGACGGTCCCTCCACCGAGAACGGCGAGCTCGCGCTGGGGCGCAACATCCTGGTCGCCTTCCTGCCCGCCGGCGGCTATAACTACGAAGACGCCGTGTTCGTCTCGCAACGCCTGCTCTACGACGATACCTACACCAGCATCCACTTAGAGAGCCACCAGACCGACGCCACTGAGACCAAACTCGGTTCCGAAGAGATTACCAGCGACATCCCCAATGTCAGCGAGGAGGCGCGCCGCGACTTAGACGATAACGGCATCATCCGCATCGGCGCGGAGGTTAAGCCCGACGACCTGCTGGTGGGCAAAATCCAGCCCAAAGGGCAGGTGGACAACTCCACCGAGCAGAAACTCGTGCGCATCATCTTCGGCGGCAAGGCGGAGGAGATGCGCGATGTGTCGCTGCGCCTGCCGCACGGCGAGCGTGGCTATGTGGTGCGCGTCACCCAGTTCGCCCGATTCAAATACGAGTGCGAGCGATGCAAGAGCCTGTTCTACCGCGCCAAACCGATCGAGAGCAAATCCTGCCCGCGCTGCCACTCGTCCCTAACGCAACTGGAAGAGGATGAGCTGCCCCCCAGCATCAACCACCGCGTGCGCGTGACCGTCGCCACCCGACGCCCGCTCACCGAAGGCGACAAGATGGCAGGACGCCACGGCAACAAGGGCGTTATCTCCAAGATTCAGCCCGTGGAGGACCTGCCGTTCCTGATGGACGGCACGCCCGTTGATATCGTGCTGAACCCGCTCGGCGTGCCCTCGCGTATGAACATCGGGCAGATCCTGGAGTTCCACCTCGGCTTGGTCGCCAAAGAGTTGGGCGTGCGCTTCAAGACGCCAGTGTTCCAAAGCTCCACACCCGACGAGATCAAGCAAGAGATGCGTCACTTAGCCGACCGCCTGCGTCGGAAGGCGTTGCGCATCCTGCTGGACCACGAACTCCACCTGTGCGATGAATTGGGCGCGCCTATCCAGTGGGGCTATCGCGCGACTTTCGAGGAGGCGATAGACGCCGTGCGCACTGCCTTGCAAAACGCGCCCGAAACCGAGCGCAAGCGTATCGCCGACCGATTCGCCCTCGCCGACAAGAAGACGCCCAGCGTCGACGCGCTGGTAGACGCCATCCGCCAACGCGCCATCGACCGCGCAGGCTTCGATCCCGAAACGGGCAAGGTCATCTTGCGCGACGGACGCACGGGCGAGCCGTTCGGCAACCCCGTCGCCGTCGGCTACCTCTACATCCTCAAGCTCGAACACCTCGCCGAAGAGAAAATCCACGCCCGTTCCATCGGACCCTACTCGCTGATTACGCAGCAGCCGCTCGGGGGCAAAGCGCAGTTCGGCGGGCAGCGACTCGGCGAGATGGAAGTCTGGGCGCTCGAAGCCTACGGCGCTGCCCACACCTTGCAAGAGATGCTCACCATCAAGTCCGATGATGTCTCGGGGCGCGTCCACACCTTCGAAGCCATTATCAAAGGCGCCCCCGTCATCCAACCTTCCGTGCCCGAATCGTTCAAAATACTGGTCAACGAGCTGCGCGCGCTCGGACTCAAAGTGCAAATCATCGACGAGAATAACAACACGCACGACCTGCGCAGCCTCGAAGACCTCGATACCATCGACGAACCCAAACCGAAGCCGATGTTGGAAGATTTACAACTCGGCGTGCCGACCGATGGCAACTTATGAGGTGAAATTTTATGGCGGACATCTCGCGAATCAAGGCGCTCAAAATCGGATTAGCTTCGCCCGAAGATATTCGGGCGTGGTCGTTCGGGGAAGTCAAGAAGCCCGAAACAATCAACTATCGCACCTTCAAACCCGAACGCGACGGGCTGTTCTGCGAACGCATCTTCGGTCCCACACGCGACTGGGAATGCTCCTGCGGACGCTATAAGCGCGTGAAGAACAAGGGCATCCGCTGTGAACGGTGCGGTGTGGAGGTCACCCGCGCGCGCGTGCGCCGCGAACGCATGGGACACATCGAACTCGCCGCGCCTGTGTGCCACCTGTGGTACCTCAAGGGGCAGCCCCCCAGCCCGCTCGGACTGCTCTTGGACATCTCGCCTCGCCAACTCGAAAAGGTCATCTACTTCACCAACTACATGGTCATCGATATCGACCGCGCCGCAATTGAGCAGAACCTCGGCGACCTGCAGCGTATGGTCGAGGAGGAGAAGCGCAACTTCGACGATGAGATCGAGCACATCTTCACGCAGCTCGACGCACGGCTCGAACGCGAACTGGAGGAAGGACGCGACACGCTGACCGAACAGCAAATCGCCGAGCGTGTGCGGATGTACGAAAGCCGCAAAGAGAGCGAACGCCGTGAACGCGCAGCGATGCTTCAAGACATGGAGAAATCCATCGAACGCCTCGCCCGACTGCAGCAACACGAACTGCTGGACGAGAGCAGCTGGCAAGGTATCGAGCAGCTGCTGAATACAGCCACGCGCAGGCTGCAACGCGACCTGCGCGCACTGGTGCGCGTGGGACAGGGCGCAGAAGCCATCCGCGAACTGCTCAAGCAGATCGACCTCGAAAAACTCGACCGCGAGCTGCGCGAGGAGATTAGTAAAACGCAAGGCGCACGACGCGCACGAGCCATCAAGCGGCTCGAAATCGTGGAAGCGTTCAAAAATAGCAAAACGCGCCCCGAATGGATGATCCTCGACGCCGTGCCCGTGCTGCCCCCCGAACTGCGACCGATGGTGCAACTCGACGGCGGACGCTTCGCTACCAGCGACCTCAACGACCTCTACCGACGCATCGTGAACCGCAATAACCGCTTGCGCAAAATCATCGAAATCCGCGCCCCCAAAAGCATCCTCAACTCCGAGAAACGATTGCTCCAAGAGGCGGTCGACGCGCTCATCGACAACACCAAGCGAGCCAAACCCGTCACAGGCTCCGGCGGACGCCCCCTCAAGTCGCTCTCCGATATGCTCAAAGGCAAAGAAGGACGCTTCCGCAAGAACCTGCTCGGCAAGCGCGTCGACTACTCCGGTCGCTCGGTGATTGTGGTCGGTCCGAACTTGCAGCTCCACCAGTGCGGACTGCCCAAAGAGATGGCGCTGGAGCTCTTCAAGCCGTTCGTGATGCAACGCCTCATCCGCGACCAGCTCGCCAACAATGTCAAAAACGCCAAAAACGCCATCGATCGCCAGCTGCCCGAAGTGTGGAAGGCGTTGGAATCGGTGATAAAGGAGCACCCTGTGCTGCTGAACCGTGCGCCCACCCTCCACCGCTTGGGTATCCAAGCGTTCGAGCCGGTGCTGGTGGAAGGCAAGGCGATTCAGCTCCACCCGCTGGTGTGCCACGCCTACAACGCCGACTTCGACGGCGACCAGATGGCGGTGCATGTGCCGCTCTCGTACCCTGCGCAGGCGGAGGCGCGCACGCTGATGCTCTCCACGCATAATCTGTTCAAGCCTGCCGACGGCTCGCCTGTCGTCTCGCCCCTGCAAGATATCGTGCTGGGCGCGTACTACCTCACGATGGGCGACCCCCAACATCAAGAGGAGGTGCGCTTCTACTTTGCCAACCCTGAAGAGGCGCGGCTGGCGTTCGAACGCGGCGAGGCGCGACTGCATGAACCAGTGCAGGTGCGACTCACCCCGCCCGGCGAGGCGATGCCCACTCTGCAGCGCACCACCATCGGGCGACTCATCTTCCAAGAGATTATGCCCGACCAACTCCGCTACCACCCCGACTGGATGAACCGCGTCTACAATAAGAAAACCCTCTCAGCAGTCATCCGCGAGGTGTACCAGACCTGCGGACACGCGCGCACCGTGCGATTCTTGGACGACCTCAAAGCGCTCGGCTTCGAATGGGGGTTGCGCGGCGGCGTCACCTTCGCCCTGACCGATATGGCAGTGCCTCAGCAGCGCGACGCCATCCTCCAAAAAGCCGCCGAAGAGGCGCGCCTCATCGACGAGCTGTACGATCGCGGCGAGCTGACCCAAGACGAGAAACGCCAACGCAAAATCGAGCTCTGGCAGCGCGTGTACGACGAGGTGTCCAAGGTGATGCTCAAGGAGTTGCGCGACGATAACCCGCTATTTATCATCACCGATTCAGGGGCGCGCGGCTCCACGAAGCAGTTGGCGCAGTTGGTGGGCATGCGCGGCTTGATGATGGGCGGCTTCGACTTCCGCTCGGGCGGCGAGCGACTGGTGGAAGAGCTGCCCGTGCAACACAACTTCCAAGAGGGCTTAACCACGCTGGAATACTTCGTGTCGGGCTACGGCGCACGACGCGGACTGGCAAGCACCGCGCTGCTCACCGCCAACGCCGGCTACCTCACGCGCCGCATGTGCGATGTCGCCCAAGATGTGGTGGTGCGCGACTACGACTGCGGCGCGCCCGAAGGCATCGTGGTCAGCCGTATCGAACGCGAGGGCGACCTCATCGAGACCCTCTTCCAGCGCATTCGCGGACGCACCGCCCAGCGCGACCTGCACCACCCCGTCACGGGCGAACCACTGGTACCCGCAAACGAGATTATCCCCGAACCCGTCGCTGCCGAAATCGACGCGCTCGCGCAAGCCACCGAACAGTTCACCCAGACAGTGCGCCAACTCGCAGGCAAGGAAGAGGGCGAACTGTTCACCCCCGAGGACGACCAGCCGCTCAAAGACCCCTTCACAGACAAGCCGCTGCTGGAGCCGTATGCTATGATCGAGCCGTCGGTCCTCGAACGCCTGCACGCGCGGCGCGACGAAATCCACAACCTCTGGACGAAGGCAGGCTTCGAGTGGGTCGAGCATGACCGCGTGGGCGTGCCTATCCGTTCGCCGCTGACTTGTACCTCGCGGCAGGGCGTGTGTGCCAAGTGCTACGGGCTGGATATGGGCACGCTACGCCCTGTGGAGCTCGGCACGGCGGTCGGTATCATCGCCGCCGAATCCATCGGCGAGCCGGGCACACAGCTCACCATGCGCGTGTTCCACACAGGCGGCGTGGCAGGCGCAGGACAGCAGATTGCGGGATTCAAAATCGGCGGCGGTGTGCGCTCCCTCGCCGCCACCGAACTTGAAGAGCGCGGCGCCGCCCAAGAAGTCATCGACCTCGGACGCGACCAAAAGAATGTGCTGCTCAAAGTCGCTTCGAACCTGCTGGGCAAACCCGTGCCCGTCTTCGCCGACGACACCAGCGCAACCGACGGCGAGGAGAAGGTCGAAAAACGCGCCCGCGACTCGCTGCGCAAACTTGCCAAACTGCAAGAACCGCCCAACACAGGCATCAACCGCGTGGAAGAGCTCTTCGAAGCGCGTAAACCCAAAGGCGAAGCCATCACGGTCGACTACGAGGGCGAAGTGGTCGACATCGTGCGCTCGGTCGGACGCTGGGTGATGATCAAAGCCACACTGCCCGTGGGCGAGCTGCTCGTGGGCAAGATGAGCCTCGAAACCATCGAAGACCCCAACACAGGCATTGTCGTCCTGAACGAGCTGGGCGAAATCCGTTCGTCGCATGTGAACCGCTTGCTGGAGGCGGGCATCGAGCGCGTGACCGTGCTGGACGCCGTGCTGGCGCCGCCGCTCGGCTCGCTGGAAGTGGTCAAGGGCGACAAGGTGCTGCCCGGCGACCGACTCACGCCTGGTCCGCTGAACCCACACGAGCTACTGCGCCTGCGTGGCGTGCGCGGCGTGCAAGAGTACCTGATTCAGGAGATTCAGGCGGTCTACAAGGCGCAGGGCGTCGACATCGACGATAAACACTTGGAGGTCATCATTCGGCAGATGCTGCGCAAACGGCGCGTGATCGACCCCGGCGACGCCTACTTCCTGCCTGGTCAGACGGTCGACCGCTTCGCGTTCGAGGACGCGAACCGCCGAGTAGTGGCAGAGGGCGGACGCCCCGCTACTGCAGAGTGGGTGCTGCTGGGCGTCTCGGATGCCGCGCAACAGACCGAGTCGTTCCTCTCTGCCGCGTCGTTCCAGCGCACGGTCAAAGCGCTCACGGAAGCGGCGGTGCGCGGCAAGGTCGACGAGCTCGTCGGCTTGAAAGAGAATGTAATCATCGGACGGCTCATCCCTGCAGGCACAGGCTATGTGAAGCCCCGCTTCGAGCCGAAGTTCGAATGGAGCGCACGCGCCACAGAAGCCGCCGTTGAGACCCGCGAGCCAACTCTGGAGAGCCTATTCGCCGAAGAACTCACGCAAACCGACGGCGAACCAACCACCGAGTCGGAGATGACGCTCACGGAAGCATCCATCACCCTGCAAGACGCTGAAACCGCCGCCACAGAAGCGTCACTCACCCTTGTCGAGGATGCTTCCAACGCCGAGCCGAAACCGAAGCGCAGCCGAAAGAAAGCCGACACAGAGTAGTACCCATCCCCCGGTGCGAGGACAATACAGTGGAGGCACCGGA
>JBKBKS010000092.1:0-8994 GCA_046294565.1 Fimbriimonadales bacterium | reverse complement strand
CCTGCAGCTCGGAATGACAGGCGTTGTGCGACTACTGTCTTGCAAGGGAAACCCTATTGAGGAAATGAGACCAACGCCACCACCCGACGCCACGAATGGCGTCGCGCCTATGCGCGTGGCTTGGACATTCCTGTCCAAGCACCGTCGGCGAGGACGCCGACGCTACGCGGATGGGCTTCGTCGGCGAGGACGCCGACGCTACGAAGAGCGTCGCGCAATGACGCGCCTAATCGCCCAGCTCTTCGATAATCTGCATGCGCTCTTTGAGAACCTCTGTTTCGCCCAACAGCACGATGGCTTTCTCGGTGAGTTCGCGCGCTTCGTCGGCGGAGCCAAGCCAGTGGAGCATGCCAGCCGTAATATCATAGAGATCCTCGAAGACGGACTGCATCGTGCGTGCGCTGGGGGTGTAGCCCCACTCGGAGTGCGCGAGCGACTGCCACGCGCGCAGGATGTAGGCATAGGCGCGTTCGAGGTTGCCCTCGCTGATTGCGAGCTGCGCCAGCCCCAAAAACGCCTCGATGCTCTGGGGATAGTGGCGCAGCACCTGCAGGTACGCCGTCCACGCCTCGTGCAGATCGCCCAACTCGTGCTGCAAGATTTCGGCGCGGCGCAAGAGCGGGAAGAAGCCTTTCGGCTCCAAACTAAGCCACTGGTCGATGTAGTGCAGGGCGCGTCTGGGCTGACCAGCGCTAAGGGCTTGCTCCGTCAGCTCGTCCAGCGCGGCGATGGCGGTCTCCTTCGCGCGGTTCGCTACCCCAGGGATCTGCAACAGCACCAGCGGCAGGGCAATCTCCAGCACGGTTTCGTAATCCTCATCGGCGAGGCACTGCTGCGCTTCGTCGCATGCCGCCGCCGCCTCCAGTAAGGTCTGTACCCCTTCGTGGTCGATGTGCCCTTTCAGGGCGCTTCGCATCCGATCGGATGAGGTCAGTTCCGCTCGCATCGCTATGTGTATAATATACCCCAACTCGATATGGAACATGTCAAGATTGTAGGGCTGTGCATCGGCGTGTGCGTCGCCTACGGCATAATCCACGATTTGGCGACGGCGCACCTATGCGTGGAGTATTTCACGCGCGAGCATCCGACAATTGTAAACACTGAAAGTCCAATCGTCCTTGCGCTGGTGTGGGGCGTGGCGGCGACTTGGTGGGTGGGTGCGCTTGGGGGCGTGTTGTTGGCGTGGGCGGCGCGGGCAGGCACGCGCCCCCGATGGACGACGCAGCAGCTGATACCGCTCATCCTGCGCGTGGCAATCGCAGCAGGCGCAGCGGCGTTCGTGATGGGCGCACTCAGCTACGGATTAGCAACGGGGTTCGAGTGGCATCGATACGATTGGACGCCTGAATGGGCGACACGGGAGACCGCTCCGCGCTATTGGGCAGTCGCTTTCGCGCACGCGACCTCCTATGGCGTAGCCAGCTTGGGCGGGTTGGGAGTCATCGTGCATGTATGGCGGCAACGCAACAAGCAGATTTTGCAGGATAGCACTGGGGCGCGGCGAATCTGACACGCCGACAGGGTTGCTGGGGAAACGCCATGAGAACTCTTCTCGTCAGTGTAGGGCTTATGGGTCTATTGCTCACCGTCTGGTCGCAGTCGTTCCGATTTTTGCATTTTACCGATGTGCATATTGGGTTGAACGCGCATCATGCGGAGGCGCGCGCGTTCGTGCAGCGGTTCAACGCGCTCACGCCGCTGCCCGCGTTTGTGGTGAGCTCGGGCGACTGTACCGAGCTGGGCTTCACCCAAGAGTATCAACACTACCGCGCGATTATGGGGGAGCTGCGCACGCGCCTTGTGAGCGTTCCGGGCAACCACGATGTGCGCTGGAGCCCCATCGGCAAGGAAGGGTTCGTGCAGCATGTGGCGCCCCTGCGCCACTATTGGGAGTACGGCGGTTGCCACTTCTTCGCACTGGACAGCACCGCGCTGCTGGAGCATCACGGACACTTCGAGCCGAGCGATCTGCAGTGGCTGGCGCAGCAA
Source organism: Fimbriimonadales bacterium (assembly GCA_046294565.1). Classification (GTDB taxonomy): domain Bacteria; phylum Armatimonadota; class Fimbriimonadia; order Fimbriimonadales; family GBS-DC; genus GBS-DC. The sequence continues at coordinate 7,002 of JBKBKS010000092.1, read as the reverse complement.
CTCAGACGCTTGCCCAAAGATGCGCCCGTGTTCTTGTTTTTCCACCACTGGGTCGCACGCGAGGGCAAGATTACCGACAACGAACAGCAGTTGCTGGATATTATAGAGCCGTATAACATAAAGGCGGTGTTTATGGGGCACGGGCATCGCGACGAGTTGTGGCGGCGCAACGGGGTCGTCTTCCTGATGGCGAAGGGGCTATATCAGGGGAGCTATCACACGGTCGATGTGGACGCGACGACGATTCGCATCTATCGCTCCACGCAGGAGACGCCTGAGCCGACGGAGATTGCCGTGCTGCCCCGTGCGCCCCAGCCGAAGCCGCAGGTCGCCATACGACGCCTGCGCGTGCAAGGCGATAGGCTCCGACTACAGGTGGAGTATCGTTCGCCCGACGGCGTATCGCCAACTGCTTGGCAAGCGCGGCTGGGCGACGGCGCGTGGCAACCGCTGGAGATACAACGGCGCGGCAACCGCTGGGACGCCGAAATCCCCCTGACGAACCCCGTTGCGGGCGCGCTACGGGTGGATGTGCGCGCCCTTGTCGGCGACGCGCCATATGAGGCGTCCGCCGTGGCGCAGGCGCACAGCGACATACGTCCGCTGTGGACTTTCCGCACAGGCGGCTCGGTGAAGGCGCAGCCCGTGGCGTACGACGGGGTGGTGTATATCAGCAGTTTTGACGGAGTTCTCTATGCGGTAGACGCTGCGACGGGTAAGCTGCGCTGGCGCACGGCGATTGGCGGCAGTCTGGTCGCCGCGCCGACCGTGAGCGACGAGTGGATTGTGGTGGGCAGCACTTCGGGCGCAGTGGTACGCCTGCGCCGCGCCGATGGACGCCTCGTGTGGCGCACACAGCTGCCGCCGCCTGTGTTCGCAACGGCTGGCGTATCGGACGGAGTCGTCTGCACGGCGGCAGGCGACGGCGCTATCTACGGGCTGTCGCTGGAGGACGGGCGCGTTTTGTGGAGCCGCCCGACCGAGATGTTCGTGCAATCGCGAATCGCCAGTGCGCAAGGACTGTTTCTGGTGGGCTGCTGGGACAATCATCTCTACGCGCTGGAGGCGCGCACGGGCGCGCTGCGCTGGAAACAGAAGTTCGGGCGCTCGTTCTACTATGCGCCTGCCATCGGCTCGCCTACAACCGACGGCGGGCGCGTGATTGTGCCCTCCAACGATGCGACCTTGCACGCCGTACGAGTCGCGGATGGAGCGATTCTCTGGCAGGTGAACTCGGAGCGAGGCAACAGCTTCGGCTACCCATCGCCGTTGCTGCTGGATGGGGTGGTCTACTGTGGCGCGTTGGGCGGGCGAGGCTTACTTTACGCCGTCCATGCACGCACGGGCGACACGCTCTGGACGGCGGAGTTGGGCAAGACGATGTACGACACTGGGGTTGCCGCCGCGCAGGGCTATCTGTTCACGGCTTCGGTGGGCGGGCGCGTGTTCTGGATCGAGCAAGCGACGGGGACAGTCGCCGCGCAGTACCAACTGCCTGACGGACACATCTTCTGTGCGCCCGACACCGACGGCAAACGGTTCTTCATCGGCTCGCTGAACGGGGAAGTCTACGCCTTTCCTGCAAACTGGCGCGCCCGGAGGGATTCGAACCCCCGACCCCCAGATCCGAAGTCTGGTGCTCTGATCCGCTGAGCTACGGGCGCATCATGGTCGGGGCGCCCGGACTCGAACCGGGGACCTCTACCACCCCATGGTAGCGCGCTAACCATACTGCGCCACGCCCCGACAGAGCATAGTATACCCTAAAAGCCCACGATTGCAACTCCCTGTAGCAGGATATCTCTACAAGAGAGCAAATCTATCATGGCGTGGAGGCAACGACGATGCATTGCGCTACTGTCTTTTGGGGAATCGTGGCAGTTCTGAGCATCGCTTGGGGGCAGGTAGCACCCGATGCGCCACTCATCACTTTGCGCATTGTAGACCCTGAGGGGAAACCGATTACGAACGCCCAAGTCTTTGCAGAAGCGACTCTGCAAGGGGAGGACATACTCAACCCTTTGACCACTCCCAAATGGCAACCCGTGAGTCCGCGCGGGCTGTGCGTCATAGATGGCTCGTTCGAGCATCGCTTGAAGGCGGAGGCAATCCGCCGCGGCGAAATTACGGTCAAGATGAACGCGCTGATTTATGCCCCCGGCTACTTACCTGTCCGTATCAAGCACTCGGGGAAGCTTCCCCACGAAGCGACTATTACTCTCAAGCCCGCGCACACAGTGGAACTGCACCTGCAGGACTGGGAAAACCAACCTGTGGAGCTTCAACCCTTGCAAAGCGAGAGCGCCCTCGCTTACTCCAATTCTCCTATCCTGATAATGATTGAGTCCGACCAGCCCTTTCCTGAAGTGCGTACCCTGCAGGGCGATTCGGCGAGCCGCTATGGGTTCCGAGTTGGAGCGCCCCTGCCGCCATGGCGTTCAAAGTGAGCTCGATTCCGCGGCAAATCATCATCGACCCGCAGGGACGAGTTGCCGTTTTGGAGACGCGCGAACCGCTTGCGACCATTCTCAATATGCTGGAGGACAACAGCTCAACAGGAGAATTGGAACCCAGCCCGAACTGAGAAGGGTATGACCGAGCTGCAAAACGACCGCTTGGTGGAGCTGTTCACGACGCTGTGTAGCATCAACTCGCCGCCGCGGCAGGAGCGCGCGGTGGTGGAGTATGTGAAGGGCTTCCTGCGCGGGCTGGGGCTGGAAGTGCGCGAGGATAACGCCGCCGAAGCGGTGGGCGGCGACGCCAATAACCTCGTCGCCACCCTGCCCGCCAACATCACAGGCGCACCCAAAATCTTCTTCAGCGCACACTTCGACACCGTCGAGCCGAACCCGAACCTGAAGATTATCATCCAAGACGGCGTCATCAAGAGCGACGGCAACAGCATCCTCGGCGCAGACGACAAAGCGGGCATGAGCGCGATTCTGGAAGCCGTCCGAATCGTGGTGGAGAATAACCTGCCGCACGGTCAAATCCAGCTTATTTTCACCGTGTGCGAGGAGATTGGTCTGAAGGGCGCGCGGGCGTTAGACCTCTCGCTGGTGGACAGCGACTTCGGCTTCGTGTACGATACGGGACCGCCCGTCGGAACCGTGATTACACACACGCCGAACCATGACCGCCTAACCGTGCATCTCGTCGGCAAGCCTGCGCACGCGGGCGTGGAGCCAGAGAAGGGCGTCAGCGCGATTCAAATCGCAGCGCACGCGATTAGCCAAATGAAACTGGGACGCATCGACGCTGAAACCACCGCCAACATCGGCGTTATTCACGGCGGGCAGGCGACCAACATCGTGTGCCCAGAAGTGTTTCTGGAGGCGGAGGCGCGCAGCCTCGACCGCGCGAAACTCGACGCGCAGGTGGGGCACATGATTCACCTCTTTGAGCATGCCGCCCACCTGTACGGCGGCGAGGCGATTATGGAAATCGAACGCCACTACGAAGGCTACACCCTCACCGAGCAGGATGTGCCCGTGCAGGTGGTGCGCCGCGCGTTGCAGCGGCTCGGGCGGGACGCGCCGATGCGCCCTACAGGCGGCGGCTCCGACGCGAATGTGTTTATCGCACGCGGGCTACCCTGCTGCGTCGTCGGCACGGCGCACCAGAAAATCCACACCCACGAAGAGTTCGTCCTCATCGAGGATTTAGCCCGCAGTGTGGACTTGACACTGACCATCATCAAAGAGGTCGCGGAGATGCGATGATGCGCGTCCTGGAGTTCGTCGACACGCACGCGCCCTACTTGAGCGAGCATAGCACGCTACAGGACGCAGTGGATAAGCTCGACCTCTACAAAGCCACGGTGCTGCCCGTGCTGGACGAGGAGGGCGTAGTGGTGGGGCTGATTACCGAGCGGCAGGTGTTCGACGCGCTGTATGGGGAGTGGCAGGCGGCGGCGCGACAGGTTCCCACGCCCCAGCTCGCCCCGTTCCATTCCTACGCCTACGCTCGCAAAGACAGCCCCATCGCCCAGTGGATGACGCCGAACCCACCCGTGCTGAGCGAACACGCGCCCATTGAGGAAGCCGTCGCGCTGATGCTCCAACACGAATTGGACACCCTGCCCGTGCAAGGCGAGGGCAAGTTCATCGGCACTATTCGCCTGGTGGACTGTTGCCAAGCGATTTTAGAGCCACCCACGGGGTAGAATTGGATCGTCATCGATATTAGGTATGAGCCGCATAATCGCCCTACTCACTGATTACGGCTACACCGACACCTATGTGGCGCAAGTGAAGGCGGTGCTGTGGAGTCTCTGCCCTACTTGCGAGATTTTAGACCTTACGCATGGGGTTGCGCCGCAGAATGTGCGCAGTGGCGCGTACTTACTGGCGACGGCGACGCCTTATTTGCCTGATGGAACCATCGTGATTGCAGTGGTGGACCCTGGCGTGGGCACGGAGCGCCGCGCGGTCGCCGTGCAGGGCGCGCGCCACATCTACCTCGCGCCCGATAACGGCTTGCTCAGCCTCGCTCTGCGCGACGATCCACCCACCCTCGCTGTGAGTTTAGACAACCCGCGCTACCACTTGCCTCAGGTGAGCGCGACCTTTCACGGACGCGACATCTTCGCCCCGTGCGCCGCGCACTTGGCGAACGGCGTGCCCCTCCGCGCGCTCGGCACTGCCATCGATACAGCCTCGCTGGCGACACTCCCCGACATGGAACCTGAGTTCTTGGGGGATGTGATACGCTGTAAGCCGCTACATATCGATCACTTCGGGAATGTCGTGTTCAACCTCCGTAGCACAGACATTCCTGTCCGTGACAGCACACCCGACGCCTGCACGGAAGAGAGTGTTGACACTACAGGAGTCAAGCTGGGCGTGGACACGACCGTCAGTGCTACGGTGTCTGATGATAGCACGGACACGATTACCCGTACCACTGAGACGGAAACCCGCACGGACACGATTACCCGTGCCACTGAGACGGAACTCAGCACGGACAAGAATGTCCGTGCCACTAAGACGGAAACCCGCACGGACAAGAATGTCCGTGCCACGGTTAGGTTGCCGCTGGTGCGCACTTTTGGCGAGGTGGCTTGGGGCGAGCCACTGGCGTATTGGGGGAGCAACGGCTACTTGGAGATTGCTGTGAACGGCGGTTCGGCGGCGGAACGGCTGCAGGTGAGTGAGGCGAGTGTGTTGGAGCTGCAGATAGAGACTAACGCTTTTTGAATAGCACGACCGTTACGCCCTCGCCTCCGTCGGCGTTGGGCGGGTGGTGATAGCTGCGCACTTGCGGGTGGCGTTTGAGGTAATCCCAGACCATCTGGCGCAACGCGCCTGTACCCTTCCCGTGCTGAACACGCACGCTCTCGTAGCCTGCCAGCAGCGCGTCATCGAGGTACTTCTCCAGAAGTGGCTGGGCGTCTTCCACGCGCATGCCGTGCAGGTCTAACTCCAGCGGCACATAGCCGACGCGCGGCTTGGACGCACGCACTTGTGGCTTGGGCGCGTCGGGTTCGGGCAGCGGTTCTAAGTCGCTGAGCGGCACGGGCATCCGCACCTTCCCCAGATACACTTGGGCGTACGCGCCGTTGGGCGGCTCGGCTAATGTGGCAATCTGTCCGATACTGCGCACGCGCACGCGCATGCCCACGCGCCATGGCGTGGTCGGTGGGGCATCGGCGGGTGCGGCGGTGGTCTGCGGCGTGATACGGGCGTTGTCGATGAGGCGTGTGAGCTGTTCGCGCAGCTCGGCGGTCTGTTTGCTCTCGCGCGGGGCTTGGCGCAGTTGGCGCAGAATCTGCTCGGCTTCGGCGCGTATCTGCGCGAGATGGGCGTCCAGCTCCTGTTGGGCGCGCTGTTTGAGCGTGCGTTTCTCGGCTTCGAGCGTCTCGCGTAGGGCGTCGAGCTGGCGTTCGCGCGTCTGAAGCGCGTTCAGCTTGGCGCGCCACTCGGTCTCGGCGTCTTCGGCGGCGCGTCGGGCGCGCTCCAAGTCTTGGATCATCGCGGTCAGGGTCGCCTCCTGTGCGCCCAGCGTCTCGGTCGCCGCTCGCGCCACGCGCTCTGGCAGCCCTAACCGTCGCGCAATCTCGATGGCGTGGCTCGCGCCTGGCGCGCCCAACAGCAGCCGATAGGTTGGCTTCAGGCTCTCCAAGTCGAACTCCATCGCCGCGTTGATGAGGCGCGGATGTCGGTAGGCGAACGCCTTCAACTCGCCGTAGTGGGTGGTGGCGACCAATCGCGCCTCGCGCTCCAGCAGCGTCTGCAGGATGGCGCGCGCCAACGCCGAGCCTTCGGTCGGGTCTGTGCCTGCGCCCAGCTCATCCAGCAGCACTAAGCTGTTGCGCCCTGCCTGCTCCAGATAGCGAATAATGTGGCGCATGTGCCCTGAAAAGGTGGACAGCGATTGCTGCAGGCTCTGCTCGTCGCCGATGTCGGCGTAGACGCCGTTGGGGATTGCCACACGCGAGCCTTCCTTCGCAGGGATGTGCAGTCCCAGCAAGCTCATCAGCGTCAGCAGCCCCAGCGTCTTGAGGCTCACGGTCTTGCCGCCTGTGTTGGGACCCGTAATCAGCACGCCCAGCCACTCGCGCCCTAGCTCGATGTCGATGGGTTTGACCTGTTCGCGCGGGATGATTGGGTGGCGCGCCCCACGTAGTTGCCACACGCCGTCGGTGTTGATAAGCGGCGCGGTGCAGTCCCAATCCAGCGCGAGCCGTCCAGCGGCGAGGGTCGCGTCGAGATGGGCGAGGGCGTCGAGCGTCTCGCGCAGGGGTTCGATTGCGGCTTCCACGGCGCGCGACAGCCCGTAGAGGATTGCCTCGATCTCCTCTTGCTCGGCGGCGTGCAACTCGCGCAGACGATTGCCCAGCTCCACCAGTGGTTCAGGCTCGATAAACAGCGTTGCGCCGCTTGTGCTGGCGTCGTGGACGATGCCTTTCACGCGCCCGCGCGAGTCGCTGCGCACGGGCAGGCAGTAGCGTCCGCCCCGAATCGTGTAGTTCGGCTCTTGCAACGCCCCGCCAAGGCTGTG
>JBKBKS010000091.1:0-9177 GCA_046294565.1 Fimbriimonadales bacterium | reverse complement strand
TTGCGCTCCAGCACGAGGCGTAGTAGCGCAGCTTGCACGGTCGGCGGCGCGGTCGTGAGTTCATCTAAGAACAGCACGCCCTGCTTAGGCGTCTCGAAGATGAACGCCCACTCTGGCGGGGCGAAGCGCACGCGCCCGTCGTGAAGCACGGGCAAACCGTTGAAATCGGTCGGGTCATGCAAAGACGCGATAACCGTGACGACAGGGTAGTCCTCGCGCGCGAGGCTCTCGACGAAGGTAGACTTACCCGTGCCCGGCGCGCCCCACACGAGCGCGGGGATGCCCCGATACCCCTTGGGCGACGGGGTACTTAGCGCAATCAATAACTCAGTCGCACCCGATGCGTAGTCTGCCATGGTCTGTTCCCTCACAGTTGCTGTTTCGCGTGGAAACTGTTCGCCTTGCGCTGTGGGATTCCTGCTTGGTGCAAAGCGAGATTCCCGCCTGCGGCTCGGCAGGACAGGCGTGGCGCGATGTTTGTCACGCCGAGCGAAGCGAGGGTCTCAAGCGTCAGCGTCTAAATGCTCGAGTACCCGCCCAAGCCCTTGTCGTGGCAATCGCAGAGTCTTAGCGGGTACACTATGCCATTATGCAAGCCGCGTATGTAGTTGCTGCTGTTCGGACAGCGATAGGCAAAGCGCCGCGGGGCAGCCTGCGCAACACGCGCCCTGACGACTTGGCGGCGTTCGCAATCCGAGGCGCGCTCCAGCGAGTGCCCCCATTAGACCCCAAGCAGATTGAGGATGTCGTGCTGGGCTGCGCCGTTCCTGAAGCCGAGCAGGGAATGAATGTTGCACGGATTGCCGTGCTGCGTGCAGGGTTGCCCGTCGATGTGCCCGCTGCAACCGTGAACCGTATGTGCGCCTCTGGATTAGAGGCAATCGCCATCATCGCGCAGCGTATTCAGACAGGACAAATCGATGTCGGCGTCGCGGGCGGCACGGAGAGCATGTCGATGATCCCGATGGAGGGACATGTGTTCCGCCCCAACCCGTACCTCACGCACCACTACCCCGACGCCTACTTGGGCATGGGCATGACCACCGAGAACCTCGTGGCGCAGTACGGCATCACGCGCGAGGAAGCGGATGAATTCTCCCTGCAAAGCCATCAGAAAGCGCTGCAGGCGCAAGCGAACGGCGCGTTCGACGGCGAGATTATCCCTGTTGAAGTCCATGAGAAGATTGTCAAGAACGCAACCGTCCACGAGAACCGCTTTGTGTTCGACCGCGACGAGGGACCCCGATCTGACACGAGCATGGAGGCGTTAGCCAAGCTCAAGCCTGTGTTCAAGGCGGATGGCACGGTGACGGCGGGCAACGCCTCGCAGCGCAGCGACGGCGCGGCGGCGGTCGTGCTGATGAGCGAGCGGATGGTGAACCAGCTGGGCGTACAACCGCTCGCACGCTTCGTCGGCTATGCACTGGCAGGCGTCCCGCCAGAGACGATGGGCATCGGACCTGCCTTCGCCATCCCCAAGCTGCTGCGCAAGCACGGCAAACAGGTTGAGGACATCGATCTGTTTGAAATTAACGAGGCGTTCGCAGCGCAGGTGCTGGCGGTGTTGCGCGAGTTGCCCATCCCGCGCGAGCGACTGAATGTGAACGGCGGCGCGGTGGCGCTGGGGCATCCGCTGGGCGCAACAGGCTCACGCATGACCGCGACCTTGCTGAACGCGCTGCGCAAGCGCAGCGGCAAGTGGGGCGTCGTGAGCATGTGCGTTGGCGGCGGCATGGGCGCAGCAGGACTGTACGAGATGGTCTAACCCCACGAGGCGCGCACGCGCCCTGTCCGCTTGAGGCGTATATGCCCAGCTGTTGTCAAGTTTGGTGGACAGGGCGCGTCGGTGAACACAAAACGCGCCCACATCAGCTACTCCAGCATAATCGGTTCACTCACGAACCGACCGTCAATATGCAACCCACACCCCAACTGCTGCGCCAGCGCGTCCGCGCCCGCCGCCAACTCGCGCCCCGCCGCTACCGCCGCCACACAGAACCCATACTCCGCCAACCAACGCGCCCGACGCACCGCACGCTCCACATCGCTCGCATCCACCACCCACGACACCTCCATCACATACACACACTCCCGCCCCGTGCGCTTGTCCGTGCCCACCAACAACAGGTCGGCGTTGCTCAACTCGTCCCGCGCCTCGTCTGAGAACGCCACCCCTTCTGGCAAACGCTCCTCTAAGTCCGCTAAACTGACGACCTGTATCTTCCGAAGGTACTTGCTGAGCCACGAACGGGCTTGTTCACGGTACTTGTGTTCTAAGGAGAGACCCTTGAGTTGGGCGATGTCGTCGGTGTTGCGTTTGATTTGTGCGCCCTGACGCTCAAAGCCCTCGCGCATTTCACGATCCACGCGCTCAAAGCCCTCGCGCATTTCACGATCCACGCGCTCAAAGCCTTCGTCGACCTTTTGCTCCAAGCGGTTGAACCGTCGGTTTGTCTCTTCCCGAAACGCCTCGAAGTCTTCGGGCAGCTGTTGTAATGCGCGCGGCGCGAGAGTGGCGAACAGCCTGTGTCGCCACTCGGCGTTCTGCTCCAGAAAATCCACGAGCTGTTCAACGGTCTCGATGATGGACATGTGTATCAATTGTACCACACCAATCGGCTACAGCGCGTTCGCTACGCGCCCTTAGATGTGTAGTCAACGCTTTGCAGGTCGTGGCGCGGCTGCGAGAACGACTGCCTGAGCCGATGGTTCGGAGTGAACTCGGAGTACGCTCTCTGAAGCGGCGTATTCGTTGCGTACGAAGCCCCACGCGAGAATCGCGCCCTCTAACGCAGGCGAGCGGACCGCGCCTGTAATCCAGCCAACCTCGGGTCGGTCGGGTGCGTGGAGCGTTGCGCCGCGTGGGGGCAACGCATCCCCCTCGATGCGCATCGGAACCCAAGTGCGGTTCGTATGTCCCCGCGCGTGGATACGCATCAGCACCTCCTGCCCGACATAACAGCCTTTGGTGTAGCTGATGTGGCTGCGGACGAACGGTTCGCCCAGCTCGGCGGCGAGGGTGCGCTCGGTCGTATCTACGCCGACTTTCGGCGCGCCTGCTTCGTAGCGCAACAATTCCGCCAGCGCATCCTCGATGTGCAGGCAATCTGTGGCGACGAGCGCGGTCTGAAACTCCTCCATCACCTCGTAGGGCACGCACACATCCACCCCGCCGAAGCCCGTACGGTCGTTGCGTATCAGGCGCAGCGCGGCGGTTTGCCAGATTTGTGTGTGATGCGCGAGCGGCGCGTCGGGCGGCGGCGTCAGCCCCAGCTCCTCCAGCACTTCGTCCACCGCGCCGCCTTGAACGCTGAGCAAGCCCATACCTTCCTGCAGGGGCATCAGTGTCACATCGTCCAGAATAATCGCCTCGCTGAGGCGTGCGGCGATATCGCCCCAAGTCTCGGCAGGTAGCACAAGCAGATACCCCCCCTCCGCTTCCAGCACATAGCCGTCGGAGAGCAACTGCCCCGTGGGCGTGCAGAACGCTGTGTAGACCCCTGCACCCTCCACTAACGGGCGCAGGTCGTTGGTGGTCTGACCCTGCAGGAAGCGTTGGCGGTCTGCGCCGATGACGCGGATTAGCCCCACCTCGATTAAGTCCATCCAGCCCGCATGCTCGGCGACTTGCGCGTAGGTCGCGTTCATGCCTGCTCACCCTCTGCCTGACGCTTGCGTCGCCAGCCGGGTTCGCCCCACTTCACATCCGCCGCGCCCGCGCGATGGTTCGCCGCACGCGCCATCACGAACAGCAGGTCGCTCAAGCGGTTCAGATACTTGACAATCGCGGCGTTTACCGTGCTGATTCGGCTTAGATGCACGACCTGACGTTCAGCGCGGCGGCACACGGTACGCGCAAGGTGCAGATAGGCGGCGGCAGGCGTTCCGCCCGGTAAGATGAATTGGCGCAGGGGCTCCAGCTCTTCTTCGAGGCGGTCAATCGCCTCCTCGATGGAAGTGATGTGTCGCTCCTCGATGCTTTGGAACTGCGCGGCGCGTTCGGGAGGCGAGGCGAGCTCCGCGCCGATGTCGAACAGCTCGTTCTGAAACTGCTCCAGCAGGGCGTCGAGGTCAGGCAGGCTTTCCAAGTAGCAACGCGCCACGCCCAGCGCAGCGTTCAGTTCGTCTATTGTGCCGTAAGCGTCCACGCGCGGGTCGTCTTTGGGCACGCGCGCGCCGCCAATCAGTCCCGTCTCGCCCGTATCCCCCGTGCGAGTGTAGATGCGCATAGCAAAAGTGTACCCTGTCAGTGGGCACGAGGCGCGCGGAACCCACTGTGATGCGACGCCATGCGTAGCGTCGCGCCTCAAGCCACGCAACCGTCGGGCGCAGCGCACAACGCGAACTCAACGAGTGAACCCTTGCCAGAGCGTGGTGCGACGGCTGGAGGCGGGCAAACCCATCGAGTATCTGGAGTACGAGGCATACGAACCAATGGCAGAACAGGTGTCCATCGGGGCAAACCCGCGCGGCGGTATCTCTTGTCGCTCGATAACTTTAACCGACTTAGGCTTAGCAAGATCTATGTATTGCAGTTCCACCCACGAGTTGCCGTTGAAACGGGTACCCGCGCCGGGGGAGCGCTCGTTCTGAATAAAGAAGACAAACCCTTCCTTGCGTTCTGGAAGAATAGTAGGATAGATTGCCCGCCGCCGAGCATCGGGTGGAGTCGGCAAGCGAGTGAAGGGATTAGATTGCCCGACTTCGGATCGACGCCGCAGTGCCAGACGATACCTTTATCTGAACTTCCGTCGAGACCCTCGAACCAGACCATATACCGACCATCCGCCGTGAACTCAACATTCAAATAATTCGCTTTCGGGTCGCCCACCGGCTCTATCTTAGGCGTTTGATTGCTCGCGGTTTTTGGCTGCTCCGCTGCCAGCTCAGGCGTGTGCTTTTTGAAGAACGCCCAAACTTCCTCCATACCGTTGATATCCATGTTTTTGGGTCCGAGCAGTCGGGGGCGATCGGGTGTCTGCCCGCCTGGGAGGTTATGCCCCCCGCCGACAATCTTGTATAGCACCACTTCCAAACTTCCCTGCGGTTTCCGATACACCTCAATTTCCACAGTAGACGAGTCGTCTGGCGACCGATCCGCCACTTTCCTCGTTTCCGTCGGTCCTGTCAAGCCCGCCGCCTCTACCCAATATTTCACTGTGGCGGCGGTAGAGAGGACTTCCCCATACGCTTTCCCCAACACTCGGACCGCTCCTCCATCCCAAGGCATCATCGGGTCGGCGGTTCCGTTCATGATGAGCACTGGAAGCGGGCGAATCGGTTTCTTGTGAGCCAGGTTTGCAGGAAGGTTGGCGATAATCGCGGCAATTGCTGTCAGCCTGTCGCCCAGCTCGATGCCCAAGCGGTACGTCATCATCCCACCGTTCGATAGCCCCACCACATAAATGCGGCGCGGATCCGCGTTTCCCAATCGAGTCAACTCATCAAGGATGGCGGCGATAAATCCGACATCATCGACGCCGGTATTGTCATCTGCGCGTCGGAAAGTCTTGCCGCGACCGTCGTTCCACTGTCCGTCGACCCCGTATGGATAAACAACGATAAAGTCTTCCCGATCCGCGATAGGATGTATACCTGTGCGTTTCGCCATTTCGTGCGCATCCGCACCACCCCCGCCATGCAGCACGAATACAACTGGTCTTGCCGCCTTTGGAGTGCGAGGTGGAGGGGTATAGACGAAAAATGTACGCTCTCTGCCCTGAAAGAGCATCGTGTGCCGCTCTAAAGACCCCCTACCCCCGTCATCCCGCGCCATTATCAAGCTGGAATTGGCAAGGATAGCCATCAACAGAATCAGAGCCACAGACATACTCAGAATTCGTCTTGTAGGTGTCATCACATTCCTCCTACGTCATCCTGTTCAGTGTCCGATGTGCGGCAGACCGTTCGCACAATCACCTATGGCGATACAGTTGCAGGCGACTGATGATTCTTGCCCTGCGAAAGTCGAGACGCTTGATGGGGGATAATGTTCACAGGCGGCATAGCGCCCGCTGTCGGAGTTGCATAGCCCTTGCAACAAATCGGCGTCGTCTACGGCGTCATCTTTATTGCCATCAGCACCCCATCGCGCAGGGGCAGCAAGCAGAAGGCGTAGCCTGTGTCCTCTGCAATCATGCGGGTGAGTTCGCGCACGCCCTGCGTGGCGGCGGAGGTGTCCGAATCGTCCCAGATGCGCCCACTCCAGAGCATATTGTCATAGAGTGCGACGCCCCCCACGCGCAAATGCTGTTTCACCACCTCCCACGAAGCGGGGTAGCCGTCCTTGTCGATGTCGCAGAAGATGATATCGTACTCGCCGCCGACCTGCTGAAGCGTCTGCACCGCCTCGCCCACATGGAAGCGCATGATGTCCAGCAAATCCAGCCCACGCAGGAACTCCTGAGCCTGCTTGGAGAGGTTTTCGTCCCACACGACATGATGCACCTCGCCGCCGCCGTTCTCGCGCACGGCTAACGCGAACCACGCAGTGGAATAGCCGAAGCCGCTGCCGAGCTCGAACACGCGCGTCGCGCCCATTAGCCGCGTGATCAGGTAGAAAAACTGCCCCACCACAGGTCCCACTATCGGGAAGTTGGTCGCTTGGGCGTGCGCCTCCATCGCCTGCAAGATTGGATGGCGCGGCGGCGTGAGCGATGCGAGATAGTCAGGCAAACGCGGGTGATAGAGTTCCATCTAAAACCCCAGCGGCAACCCACCGCCGCCCAGACTGCGGATTAGCTCTGTACCCCGTGCGCCGATGGAGAAGTATTTGCGAATACCGTACTGCTCGCACACGCGCGTAAGCTCCTCGTCGGCGCGGGCAAACCGCGCGTCCAGATCGCTCTGCACCGAGCCTAACATGCCTGTCAAACTGCCGATATCGTTCTCTATCAAGCTCTGCTCAATCTGGGTGATGGTGGTGATATACTCGCCGAGTCCTGTGTAGTAGGTGTCCGCTAAAGTGCGGCACTCTGGGGGTGGCGGGACGCTCTGAAAATATTGCAAGAGTTCCGCCCATTCGCGCTGGCGTTGTTGATAGCCCTGGCGGAGTTTCTCTCGTTCGCGTTCGTAATCGGCTTCGGCTTTGTCGAAGTCGCCTTGCGCGATTCCGCCCATCGCGGCGGCGCGTGCGACGGTCGCCTGCACCAACATACTCATCACGGGCGCGACATTGCGTTCCATGCGTTGGCGTCTCTCTTCCGTGCGGCGCAGGTGCTCCAGCCAATCCACGACATGCTTAGGGGGTGGTTTGGGCGCGTCGGCTTCTACGACGCTGGGGGCGTCGATTTTCGGCGGTTGCGCCTCCAGCACGCTGGGGGCTTCAATTTGGGGCGGTTGCGCCTCCAGCACGCTGGGGGCGTCGGGCTTCTTCACCTGCGCTTGCGTAAATAGCCCCGACCGCGCGCCCACCATAAACGCCAACGCCATCAGCAGCAGTAGCCCGACGCCCAAGCCGAGCCACTTCGCCGCCGAGCGGTTCCGCCCCCCAGAAGATGCAGAATGCGCCGATGCTGGGTTCAACGCGCGTCCACATTTCGCGCAAAAGTTCGACGGCTCCGACAACACCGCGCCACAGTAGGTGCATTTCATCGCCAGTTCCCTCCGTACGCCGATACGCTATCAGTATACCTCGCGTTCCCATGTAGGTACACAGGGTACAATTGCAATAATTATATTATAAGGAGCTACCCGTGTGGGCACTGCGTGTAGTGGGACTGGCGTCGCTGGGTGGCGTGTTGTGGCATCGGCACGGCGCAGTCGCTGAGTGGGCGGTCTGGGGCGCGCTTGCGTGTGCGGCGTTGGGGGCGAGCTGGCTTGAACGGCGGCGTGCGGGGTGGTTCACTTGCCCGGTGAGCTTGGCAGCAGACTATTCGCTGGCGACGGCGCTGTTTTGGGCGATGGGCGGCGCGGGTTGGTGCTACTGGGTGTTTGTCATCCCTCTACTCCACGCGCTTTGGCGATGGGGTACGCGTGGCGCGTGGCTCAGCGCGCCCTTCTCGGCGGGCGCAATCGCAACAGGCTCGCTCCTGCTGACTGGCGAGCCGTTGCCACGAGACCCACAGCCGCTGAGCTGGGCTGTCGGACTGGCGGCGCTGAGCGTCGCCCTCGGCTGGATAGGGCGCGTGCGCGAGCAAACCGACTACACACCTCTCATCCAGCAAGCGGAGCAAGCCCTCGCTGAAAGCGAAGCCGCCGAACGGCGCATCCGCGAGCGCTATCGTGAACTCACTCATTACTACCGACGACTGGAAGAGCAGATGCAACAGCTTCAGGACGAGGCGGATCTGTTGCAAGCGTTGCAACGCGCGCGCGACCCCGACACCATCCATCGCGCCTTGCTGGAGCGGTTGCGGGCGCGATTCGGCGCGTCGGGCGCGGCGCTGTACCTGATGGACGAGACGGGCGTCCATATCCAAGCGGTGAGCGCACTGGGCGCGCTGGCGCATCTGGCAGGCGCTGCCGTTCGCACGCCTCATCAGCCGTTCCAACGCGCGCCCGAACCTGCGCAAGTCACCGAGCAGCTCCGTCGCGCTGTGCTATCCGCCACAGACCTCAACAAAGCCCAAACGCCGCCTGAACGATACGCCCCCACCCTTGTGCTGCCGTTGCTCACCGACGGACGACTGCTCGGCGCGCTCGCGCTCACGACCAACGCGCCCGAGGGCTTCTCGGATGCGACTCACACGCGCCTACGCAACCTACTGCCCCACTTCTCCACTATCCTCGCCCTCACCGAACAGATACGCCTGATGAGCGTCCGCCTTGCCGAGACGCAGTTCCTCTATGATGTGGAGAACCTGCTCTTCAGCGCGGAGACCACTCTATCGCTACCGCAACGCGCGTTGAACCTTTTGGGCAGCATCATCCCGTTCGAGCATGCACAACTTGCCCTCAAGCGCAACCAGCAAATCGAGATTGCCGCGCAAGTGGGCGACCTGCCCGACCTTCGCGCCTATCTCAGTGAGATGAATGCGTGGACGCAGGCGCAGATTGTGTCGCCCGATGAATCGCAGGCGTTTGCTCCCGCTCGGAGCCTACTGATTGTGCCCCTGCGCGGCGGCGTGCGCACGGAAGGCGCGCTGATACTGGGACGCACCCAGAACCCGCCCTTCAATCAAGCCGATTTGGAACTCATCCAACCACTCACCATTCACCTGACCAGCGTGTTGGAAC
>JBKBKS010000090.1:0-9290 GCA_046294565.1 Fimbriimonadales bacterium | reverse complement strand
GGACGGTTCCTGCAGAAGGATCCGTGGCTGGGGGATGTTCACCAACCCCTCACGCTGAATGCGTATGGGTATTGCGTGAATGACCCTGTGAACGCGGTGGATCCGAGTGGGATGAAGATGGAGTGGCCCGAGATGCTACAAACTGTGGGGCCCGACCTTCGGGGGGATAGCTGGGTACATCCCAGCATCCCCAGAGCCAAAGTTTGGAGGATGGAAAATGATGAACTTCTATGTTTTGTTCATAGGAACATGTGGTGCTCTGATACTATTATCACTTATTATTCGCGTTTACAAGGTAGTAGTAGATTGGCAGCGTGGGATTCGTACAAGCGATATTTTGGGAATAATTATCGCGATTATGACGTTGGGGTTGGTGTTGTCTCAAATAGGACTTCACTGGGGATATATTGGAAGCACACAATCAAGATCACTTGCGATATTCTTTGTGTTATCTTTGATGTCTTCAATATATGCATACCTAAGATTGTCCAAAAGCGTCACGGGCTACAAACAATAGTCGGTAGGAGGCTCAAAATGCAAACGGTCACGGTTTCAGGCATTTACCTGTGCCCGTATGACGAGATACGCAGAAGCAGCGAGCGGTTGTTTCGAAAGATACTGCCTGTTATTCAAAATCCCGAGCGATACCGCCTGGAGATCGAGGAGCGTGCAGATTGGTATACAGTCTATTTCTATGAAATTGACGCGCTGCAGACCCGCACCGCAAGCGCGGAGTGGGTATCCTTGTTTTCAAAAAAGACTGGCGTGTAGTTTAGCTGTTGTCCCCTCAAGGAGGGCGTGAATTTGAGTAAAATTGCCATTCACCCGATTGGATACCCCTGTCAGTTGGCTGGGGATGAGGGCACGGTCGGGGTATACTTACACTTATGTGGCTTCAGATTCTGTGGCGGTTTCGCCGTCCGGTTGGGCGAGTGGCGATTGGGGTAGGCGTCGGGGCGACGCTGCTGCTTCTGTTCGGATTGCTCACGCGCGAGGCAGGGCGCGAGTGGCTGCTGGAGCGCATGCGCGGGCTGACCGCAACCGTCTACCGCACGCAACCCAGCCCCGTCGTGATTGTAGAGCGTCTGCAGGCGATGCAACGGCTCGAAACCGCGCGGCAGACCACCACGCACGACATCGTAATCGAAGCGAGCAACGGCTTACCTGTATGGCTGGCGGGCGAACGGCTGCGCATGCGCGTCGTCGCGGAGGTCGCTGCAGGAATCGACCTGAGCAAGCTCCGACCTGAACATGTGCAGGTGTCGGGCAAGCGCGTGCAGATTGCCCTGCCTGAACCGCAGATTCTCGATGTCATCGTGCGCGAGCAGGGCACAGAGGTGTATCATCGCGAGCGCGGCTGGCTGGTGTTCCGCCCCGACAAAGAGATAGAACAGCGCGCGCGTCAGCAAGCGTGGCTGGAGGCGCGTCAAGCGGCGATGCGCGGCGAACTGCTCAGCCGCGCCCGCGCCCAAGCCGCCGCCGAACTCCAGCATCTGCTGCGCCTGCTCGGATTCGAACACGCCCACATCGAGTGGCAAAACGCGCAACCAATTGCCCAAAACGCCCTATAGCGCATCCCACATAAGGTACAATTCCCTCGCTATGCGACAAGCATTTATCCCGTCCGAGGCGGTGGCGACCCATGTGGAGCGCACCGAAGAGGGCACGATGATTATCAATATGGGTCCCCAGCATCCCAGCACGCACGGCGTGTTGCGCGTGGTGTGCGAGCTGGAGGGCGAGCGCATCGTGAAGGCGGAGTGTGTCATCGGCTACCTGCACACCGGCATGGAAAAAGAAGCCGAGTACCTCACCTACCACAAAGCACTGCCGATGACCGACCGCATGGACTATCTGTCGGCGAATAATAACAACCTCGCGTTTTCACTTTCTATCGAGAAGATTCTGGGCGTGGAGATTCCTCCGCGCGGGCAGTACCTGCGCGTGATCTTAGCCGAGTTATCGCGCCTTGCCAGCCACCTCGTGTGGATTGGCACGCACGCGATGGACTTGGGCGCGATGACCATCTTCTTCTACGCCTTCCGCGAGCGTGAGAAGATTCTGGATCTATTTGAAATGATGTCGGGTGTGCGGATGATGCCCAGCTGGATTTGCCCGGGCGGCTTGCGCGGCGACATGCCCGACGGCTTCGAAGACCGCCTGCGCCAACTGCTCAAGGAGCTGCCCAAAGCGATTGACGATATCGAGGGCATGCTTACCCAGAACCCCATCTGGCGCGAGCGCACGATGGGCATCGGCATCCTCACCACTGAGGAGTGCTTCGCGCTGGGCGTGAGCGGACCCAATATCCGCGCCACTGGCTTGGCTTGGGATATCCGTAAGTCCAACCCCTACAGCAGCTACGAGCAGTTCGAGTTCAACATCCCAGTCGGCAAGCATGGCGATGTGTATGACCGCTACCTGGTGCGCATGGCGGAGATGCGCGAGAGCCTCAAAATCCTGCAGCAGGCGATTGATGGCTTACCGGGCGGTCCCATCAACACCAGCGACTTGAAAGTCGTGCCCCCGCCGCGTGAAGCCATCGACAACTCGATGGAGTCGCTCATCCACTGGTTCAAGATTCACACTGAGGGCTTCCGTCCGCCCGTGGGCGAGGCGTATGTGCCTGTCGAGTCGCCTAAGGGCGAGCTGGGCTTCTACTTCGTCAGCGACGGCACGAACCGCCCGTATCGGATGCACACCCGCGCGCCCAGTTTTATGAACCTCCAGGCGTTGGAGAAGATGGCGGTCGGACGCCTGATTGCCGACATGGTCGCGCTGATTGGCAGCATCGATATCGTGCTGGGCGAGATTGATCGTTAATCAGCCCCAGTGGTGGACGGGGAACCGCGCGGTGAGTTCACGCACCTGCGCCCGCACGCGCATCAGCGCGCGCTCATCTTGGTAGTGGCGGAGCGCGTCGCCCATCAGCTGCGCGATGAGGGGCATCTCCGTTTCGCGCATGCCGCGCGTCGTGACGGCAGGCGTGCCCACGCGCAAGCCGCTGGTCACGAACGGCTTTTGCGTGTCGTATGGTATCATATTCTTGTTCGTGGTGATAGACACGCTGTCCAGCACCTGCTGCGCGACCTTGCCCGTGACCCCCATCGGCGTCAGGTCAATCAGGATTTTGTGGCTGTCGGTGCCGCCAGCTACCAGTCGGAAGCCCTGCTCGTGGAGCGCGCTGGCTAAGGCGCGCGCGTTCGCCTTCACCTGCGCTTGGTAAATCCTAAATTCGGGCTGCAACGCCTCGTGGAAGCAGACCGCCTTGCCCGCGATTTGGTGCATCAGCGGACCGCCCTGCAAGCCAGGGAAGACCATCTTATCTATCTGCTGGGCATACTTTTGCTTGCACAGGATGAGACCGCCGCGTGGACCGCGCAGGGTCTTGTGGGTGGTGGTCGTCACGAAGTCGGCGTAGGGCACAGGGGATGGGTATTCGCCCGCCGCCACCAGCCCCGCGTAGTGTGAGATATCCGCCATCAGGTACGCGCCCACCTCGTCGGCGATTTGGCGCATCGCCTCCCAATCGATGACGCGCGGATAGACTGTCGCGCCGCCCACGATGAGCTTCGGGCGATGTTGCAACGCCAACGCGCGCATCTGCTCGTAGTCAATCAACTCCGTATCGCGTCGCACGCCGTAATGCGCCACCCGATACAGAATGCCTGAGAAGTTCACAGGGCTGCCGTGCGTGAGGTGTCCGCCCTGAGCGAGGTCAAGCGCCAACATCGTGTCGCCTGGCTGCAGCACCGCGAAATAGACCGCCATGTTCGCGTTCGCGCCTGAGTGGGGCTGCACATTCGCGTGTTCCGCGCCAAAAAGCCGCTTCGCCCGTTCAATCGCGAGGTTCTCCACCTCGTCGTAATACTCACAGCCGCCGTAGTAGCGTTTGCCGGGGTAGCCCTCGGCATACTTATCGGTCATGACTGAGCCGACCGCCTCGCGCACCGCACGGCTGGTGATGTTCTCGGAGGCAATCAGCTCCAAGTTCTGCTCTTGGCGCTCGGTCTCCTTCTGGATAAGGGCGTATACTTCGGGATCGACGGTCGCTAAGTCGGCGGTCCGTTGACGACGCACGATGTCCTGAAAATCGATGACGCTCATAGCTGGCTCCTTCAGGAAGATTGTACCCCAAGTGGCTGTCCGCGCGAATGAGTTGGCAGGGCGCGCTCGCAAGGATTGCGCGAAGCCGATGCAGTTTTCGCGCGTTGCTCAAAGCAGGAATCGCCCGCCCTGCGTGGAAATCATCCCGCACGGAGGCGACGGCGATGACACCAGGCAAGTTTGCTATGCTGCGCAGGAAACTACAGAAAGACCGTGATCTGGGCAAGATAATGACCTACTTCTTCGACCATTTTGCCGACCACCAGGAGTTTGTCCAAATGAGTGAACCCACTCGCCACGAGGAAGTAGAGATAATCCTTCCGATTGTGGTGCAAAGCATGTTCGGGCAACAACGCACTGCTCTCAAGAACCTGATGCTGTTGCGTGTGCCTGACCAGCAGATGTTGCACGGCGGGTTCACGGCAGGCGGCGCGATGGGGTCGTTCTTCTACTTCGTGGATTTGGATATGGGATTGGTCGGTCTGACGGGCGGTTCGCTGGGTGGGCAGTTGGTGACGGCGCGGTTCCGCGCGAAAACCCTCTTGCGCAAAAACGAAACGCCATAAGCAGTCCGCGAGCGTCGCGTTCGGGCGCGTCGGGGTGCTGTTCGGACTGGCGGCGTGCGCTCCATGCGAAGGCGCAGGCGTCCAGCAGGTCATCCAAGCGCGCCCTCGGTGGGCGTTGTGTCCCTCGTAGGCTGTTCGAGTCGGCTGGGGCGCGGAGGGGCTGTCCGCACCCCAGCCGGCGCACTACGCATCGTAATAGAGCGCGAACTCGTAGGGGTGAGGGCGCAACAGAATCGCATCCACCTCTTTGACGCGCTTGTAGTCCAGGTAGGTCTCCAGCAGGTCGGGGGTGAACACGCCCCCGCGCAGCAGGAACTCATGGTCTTGCTCAAGGGCGTTCAGCGCGTCGGCGAGCGTCGGGGGCGTGGTCGGGATGCCCCTGCGCTCGTCGGGCGGCAGTTCGTACAGGTCTTTGTCAATCGGGTCGGGCGGCAGAATGCGATTCTGGATGCCGTCGATGCCTGCCATCACCATCGCGGCGAACGCCAAGTAGGGATTCGCGGTCGGGTCGGGCGCACGGAACTCGATCCGACGCGCCTTGGGACTGCTGGAGTAGGTCGGAATCCGAATGCATGCGCTGCGGTTGCGCTGGCTATAAACAAGGTTGATCGGCGCCTCGTAGCCCGGTACCAAGCGTCGGTAGGAGTTGGTGGTGGGCGCTGCGAACGCCAGGATGGCAGGCGCGTGCTTGAGGAGACCGCCGATGTAATACAGCGCGGTTTCCGAGAGCATCGCGTAGCCCCGCTCGTCATAGAAGAGGTTCTCGCCGTTCTTCCACAGGCTCTGGTGCGTGTGCATCCCTGAGCCGTTGTCTTGGAACACGGGCTTGGGCATAAAGGTTACGGTGTAGCCGTTGCGTGCGGCTACATTACGCACCACATACTTATAGAGCTGCACCTTGTCGGCGACGCGCACCAGCGTATCGTACTTGATGTCGATTTCGGCTTGACCTGCCGCGCCAACCTCATGGTGTTGCAACTCCACCTCGATGCCGACCTGTTGGAGGGTGAGCATCATCTCCGTGCGCAGGTCTTGGAGCCTGTCGGCAGGCGGGCACGGAAAGTAGCCCCCTTTGAGGCGCATCTTGTACCCCAGATTCGGGTACTCCTCGCGTCCGGTGTTCCACTCCGCCTCGTCCGAGTCGATGTAGTAGTAGCCGAAGTGTGCGCCCTGTGCATAGCGCACATCGTTGAACACATAAAACTCCAGTTCAGGTCCGAAGTAGGCGGTGTCGGCGACGCCTGCCGCGCGCAGATAGGTCTCGGCTTTCTGAGCCACATACCGCGGGTCGCGTGTGTAGCGCTCGCGGGTCAGCGGGTCCACCACATTACAGATTACGCTCACGGTGGGCGTTGCGGGGAACGGATCCATAAACACGGTCTCAGGGTCGGGCAGCAGCAACATGTCTGAGACATTGATCGACTGAAAGCCGCGAATGGAGGAGCCGTCGAAGCCGATGCCCTCTTCGAACATCGCCTCGGTGAACGCCTCGATGGGCATCGAGAAGTGGTGCCACATTCCGAACAGGTCGGTGAACTTAGCATCGACGACACGCGCGTTATGCTCACGCGCGAACTGGATTGCTTCGCGTGGACTCATAGTTAGCCTCCTGTATAGTTGTTTGGGTGTCTGGCGTGGCGCCAGGGTTCGCGCTCGTGGTTGAGCGCGTGCTGAGGCGGCGGCGTCGCCGACAAGCGTGGGCAACCGTGCGACGCGGGCGGGAGTCTGCAAGCGTCGTTGCAATGCAGTGAGGCGCGTCCGCGCGGTTCAGGAGTATTATACCCGATGGCGTTGGGCGGGCTATGAGCGGGCGCGTTCGCGCGCCTTGCGTTCGATATTGCGCCAGATGCCGCGCAGTCCCATCGCTTGCTTCATCGCCTCCAGCGTCTCATCGGCGATTTGGCGCACCTTGAGCGTGCCGGTATAGATAATCTCTTCTACCAGCCCGCGCTCGTGGGCGAACTGCTCGCGTCGCGCACGGATGGGTTCCAGGAACTCGTTCAGCGCACGCGCGAGTTTCTCTTTGACCTCCACATCGCCCACGCGCCCCTGCCGATAGCGCGTTTTGAGGTCGTCCACCTCCGCGCGGTTCGGGTTGAAAATGTCATGGTAAATGAACACGGGGTTCCCCTCCACCGTGCCGGGAATGTCGGCGCGGATGCGTTTCGGGTCGGTATACATGCCGCGTACCTTCTTCTCGACGGTTTTGGGGTCGTCGGAAAGAAAGATTGCGTTGCCGAGGCTCTTGCTCATCTTGGCTTGCCCGTCTGTGCCCACCAGCGTCGGCACTTCGCTGAGCATCACTTCAGGGATGGGGAACACCTCGCCGTAGAGGTGGTTGAAGCGTCGGGCAATCTCGCGCGTGATTTCCACATGCGCCTCGTTGTCCTTGCCGACAGGCACAAGGTGGGCGCGCGGCATCAGGATATCCGCCGCCTGCAGCACGGGGTAGCCAATCAGCCCGAAGGGAATCGACTCGTCGTCGATGTTCGCCGCGCGCGCCATGTCCTTGATGCTTGGCAGGCGCGTCAGGCGCGGCAACGAGACCAGCATCTCGAAAATCAAGTTCATCTCATACACCGCATGCACAGCCGATTGGAGATAGAGGGTCGATTTCGCGGGGTCGACGCCCACAGCAAGGTAGTCCAGCACCATCTCGCGGATGTTCGTGCGCATCTCCTCGATATCGGCGTGGGTGGGGCGCGTGGTGAGCATATGCAGGTCGGCAATCAGGAAGTAGCACTCGTAGTCGTCTTGGAGTTTGACGCGATTTTGCAACGAGCCGACATAGTGCCCCAGATGGAGTTTGCCTGTCGGTCGGTCGCCTGTTAGCACTCGTTTCCGCTCGCTCATCAACAGGGGATTATACCGCAAGTGAGGAGCGTTCTGGCGCGCCGCACACTATGCTTCGATGTCCAAGCCACAGGTTGCACGCCTACTCCCACTCCAGCGTTGCCTGACCTGCCTCGCGTTCCACGCGCTCGGCGTGCGCTACGCCCATCAATAACGCTGCGCTCGGAATCTCGAACCCCGTGCCGTTCAGCAGCTCGCCCACGGTGCGTATCTGCAGGCGGGGCAGCTTGCGGTTGCCCAGCGGCGTGATGTAGTAGCCTGTTTGCTCCGCTTCCTGAACCATCGGCTTGGTGGGCGGCTCCAGCGTGAGGAACAGTCCCAGCGTCGCCCCCTCGCGCGCCATCACGCCCCGAAAGTCGCGCACATCGTGTCGGTGAACGCTTTGATTTGCGCCTGCGCAGGCTCGCCTGTTTGCTCCTTGAACAGCAGGTTATAGTCGCGATTGCTGTTGAACGGCGGATCGAGATAGATGAGGTCTATGCTCTCGTCCGCGATATATTTGCGCAGCACCTCCAAATTGTCGCCGTAGTAGAGGGTGTTGGCAGGTTGCATAGCAAAAGGGATTGTACCCCTTTGCTGGAGCGGCGCACCGCATAGCCCTGATTTTTCAAACAACTTCCGTGTGATTGAGTAAAATATCGCAAGGACGATGAGCGGGCAGAGTTGGCGCATTACTTCGGCGCGGCGCGTGCAGGGCGTATGGCGTCCGCCGGGCGATAAGTCGATCACGCATCGCGCGGTGATTTTGGGGCTGCTTTCGCGCGGCGCAACGGAGATAGAGAACTTTCTGGAGGCGGACGACTGTCTGCGCACTCTGCGGATGGCGCAGCAGTTGGGCGCGCAGGCGGCGCGGCGCGGCGCGGCGCGTTGGCGTATCGTGGGGCGTGGGGGCGAGCCGCTACGCGAGCCGACGGAAGTGCTGGACGCGGGCAACTCCGGCACGACCACGCGCCTGATGGCAGGCGTGCTGGCGTCGCATGCGCTCTTCAGCGTGCTGACGGGCGACGCCTCGCTGCGGAGACGCCCCATGCGCCGCGTTGTGGAGCCGCTCCAGCGCATGGGCGCACGCATCGACGGCAGGGAAGGCGCGACGCGCCTGCCCCTCGCCATTCGCGGGGGCGAACTACGCGCCATCAAGCATCTCAGCCCCGTCGCCAGCGCCCAGGTCAAATCGTGTATCTTGCTGGCAGGGCTACGCGCAGCGGGCGTCACGGAAATCACGGAGCCGACCCTCTCGCGCGACCACACCGAGCGCATGCTCCGCGCGTTCGGGGCAGAGCTGGAAGTGCAGGTGTGTGCGTCGGGGGCGCATCGCGTCCGCTTGCGCGGCGGGCAGGCGTTGGAAGCGCAGAAACTCACCGTGCCGGGCGACTTCTCGTCGGCGGCGTTCTGGATTGCCGCCGCGCTCCTGCTGCCTGGCTCCGATTTGATAATCGAGCAGGTCGGCGTGAACCCCACGCGCACAGGGCTACTGGAAGCCTTGGCGCAGGCAGGCGTGCATCTGGAGTGGAGCGCCCTCGACGAACAGGCAGGCGAGCCGATTGGAACCCTGCGCGTGCATGCGCAACCGCTCGGCGCAATGCAAGTCGGCGGCGCACTCATCCCCGCGCTCATCGATGAAGTGCCCATCCTCGCCCTGCTCGCCACCCAAGCGCACGGCGCCACCGAAATCCGCGACGCCGCCGAACTCCGCGTCAAGGAGTCCGACCGAATCGAGACCATCGCCTCCGAACTGCGCAAGATGGGCGCGCAGATCGAGACCCT
>JBKBKS010000089.1:0-9312 GCA_046294565.1 Fimbriimonadales bacterium | reverse complement strand
CAGCGTGAGAGTGAACCGAATCGGCACGCGCCCCTCGTAAATCTTGATCGACTTGCCCTCCGTAAAAGCGAACGCCTTCTCTATCGGCTTCGGATACACAATCTTGCCGACCTTGTAGCCCTTGCCCGATTCGATTTTGAGCTCGGTCGGGATCAGATAGTCTTCGGAAGCGGGGTTCGCGTTCACATGGTACGGCGGGTCTACCTGCACCACGACGACGCCAGCCACCGTCGAGCCACGCGCGTAGGCAGTGCGTTCCAGAACCACCTCCGTCTTAAACTCCACTTGCCGCAGCTGCGCCGACGCGACGCCGCCCATCACAATCCCCAACAGCGCCATCAAGCGTAGGCAATTCATAACTATTAGGATACCCCAGAACCTTCGGTAGGTATACTCTCGCCCGATGTTCAGCATAGACGCACTGATGGAGACGATTCTGTGGGTCCTTGCCGTTTTGCTGAGCCTGGCGATCCACGAGTATGCGCACGCGCAGTATGCCGATTGGGCAGGCGACCCGACGCCGCGCCGCCAAGGGCGCGTGACGCTCAATCCCCTCGTCCACTTAGACCCGCTGGGCACGGTACTGATTATCTTCATGGCGTTCTCGGGGTACGGCATCGGCTGGGGTAAACCCGTGCCTGTGAATCCAGGCTACTTCCGCAATCCTCGACGCGACTGGGTGCTGTGCGCCTTTGTCGGACCGCTATCGAACATCGTCTTGGCGACCCTCTTCGCGGTTCCACTGCGCTTGCTCCGAACGTCCGAACAGTCGCTGCCCGATAGCGTGTTTGTAGACTTTCTACTCGCGCTGGTGATTGTCAATGTCGGCTTGGCAGTGTTCAACATGATTCCGCTGCACCCGCTGGACGGCTCCAAAGTGCTGTCGGGTTTCCTGCCCGATGTGTTTGACCGCCGCTACTGGGACTTCCAGACCGTGTATGGGCCGATTATTCTGTTCGGTTCTATCCTGATTTTGCCGTTGATTGGGCTGCCGAACCCGTTGCGATATATTTTGTTGCCTGTGCGCGCATTCTTGGTGGAGCTTCTGCTGGGCATATAGGTATACTCGACGCGTTATGGCGCGCGCGTTGTATAAAGGGTTGCTGTTGATAGCGGATGGTCTGGGCGACCGTCCTGTGCCTGCGATGGGCAGCAAGACGCCGTTGGAGTATGCTTCCACCCCG
The DNA here is from genome assembly GCA_046294565.1 of Fimbriimonadales bacterium. Classification (GTDB taxonomy): domain Bacteria; phylum Armatimonadota; class Fimbriimonadia; order Fimbriimonadales; family GBS-DC; genus GBS-DC. The sequence goes on along the minus strand of JBKBKS010000089.1, from coordinate 8,128 downwards.
ACTTTGGATCGGCTGGCGCGTGAGGGCGAGTGCGGGCTGATGGATCCGATAGCGCCGGGCATCCGCGCAGGCTCGGACACGGCGCACCTCGCGATTCTGGGCTATGACCCCTACAAGGTCTATCAGGGGCGCGGCCCGTTCGAGGCGTTAGGCATCGGCATGGAGGTGCGCGGGGGCGATGTCGCGCTGCGGTGCAACTTCAGCACGGTCGACGCCGAACTGCGCGTGGTCGATCGCCGTGCAGGGCGCATTAGCGCGGGCACTGCCGAGTTGGCGCAGGCGGTGAACGGCGTCGAGATTGAGGGCGTGCAGTGCTTCTTCAAAGAGTCGGTAGCGCACCGAGGCGCGCTGGTGCTGCGCGGCGAAGGGCTTAGCCCCCACATCACCGACGCCGACCCCCACGCCGACGGCGCGCATGTGCAGACCGTACAGCCCCTAAACCCCGACGACTCACCGGCTGCCCGAACCGCGCGGATTGTAAACGCGTTCGTGCAACTCTCGCACGAACGCCTGAAAGACCATCCTGTAAACCGTGCGCGTATCGAGCAGGGGCTACCACCAGCGAATATCATCCTACCGCGCGGCGCAGGTGTCGCGCCCCACTTGGAGCCGTTCCCCCACAAACACGGCGTGACCGCCGCCGCCGTTGTCGAGACAGGGCTAATTCGTGGCATCGCCCGTTTCGTGGGCATGGACACGCGGGACGCGCCCGGCGCAACAGGCGGCGTCGACACCGACTACCTCAGCATCGCCGACACGCTCGCCCACGCCCTGCGTCAGTACGATTTCGTGCTGTGCAATGTGAAAGCGCCCGATCTGTGCGGGCACGACCGCAACCCCCAACTCAAAGCGCAGGTGATTGAGCAAATCGACGCGCTCGTGGCGCGCCTGCTCGCGCAATATCCAGAGCCGTTCTATCTCGTCTTCACGGGCGACCACTCCACCCCCTGCTCAGTGGGCGACCACTCAGGCGACCCCGTGCCCGTGCTGCTGCACGGACCCGACCTGCGCGGCGACGAGGTGTTGCGCTTCCATGAGTACGCCTGCGCCAAAGGCGCGCTCGGACGACTGCGCGGCGGCGACTTGGTGAACATCCTGACCCAACTGATGGGCGTGCAAGAGAAGTTCGGGGCGTAGCCCCCAAGAAACACCGCGCCTCCTAAGCGAATCGGCAGGGCGCAACAGCCTATTAGCCGTCGCGCCCTAACGATAGGTACTACTGTTCGTAGCCAGGTCGGGTCGCGCTCGGCGCAATCGGCGGCGAACCGCCCCTCAGCATGCTCGGAACCGTCGTTTTGACCACCAACACATTGAAACGCGCGCCAATCGGCATCGCGGATAGGTCTTCGATAAAGATAGTCCAGCGTCCTGCGCTGGAGTTGTACCAAACGCCGAACGGCTTGGCGACATAGGGCCCCGAACTGCCATAGTCATGCGTGACAAAGAGCATCGCGTTCGGGTCGCCGTTACACATCGGATGGTTAATGGTGGTGATATTTCCGCTTGTATTGGCACTGGCAGTGACATGCTTAAACACAGGCGTCTGCGAGGATTGGTGGGCGTCCTCCACCAAGATTTGCCCCCTGATGGCAAGTGCGGGTCCGTTCTGTTCGTTGTAAGCTTTAACGGCGATGCCCGTTGCGCTTTCGGCGAAGCCCCACACCCCCACGCCCGAGCTAAACTCGCCCATCTGGTGTCCTGCGACGCCATAGCCGTCCCGCGTCCAGCCGCCGACGCCTTTCCAATCGGATTCGCCCATAATGCCTGTTCCGATGCTGATCGCGCTTCCATCCTCGAGCATGAGCGACGAATAGCCGTAAAAGCCGATATGCGAGCGTGCGTAGCCGCCTGCCGGGAGACCAACACTGTTGTCGATGCGCGCGTCGTAGCGGGTGACCAGGCGCGTCTCTTGCGGGTATCGCGGCGGCGATGTATTCGTCCTTCGGTAGACCTGCACGCCATGCGCTTGAGGCGAAAGGACCGCAAACACACCGCCGAAGGCGACGCCTGTGTCGGTGGACGCCTCACCGAGGACGCCAACGGGCGCTTGACTGTAGCCGCCGTCAGTTGCGCCTGGACCCCGAGCGACACCGACGACGCCTCGCCCCAGCACACTTTGGCTCTCGCCTTGCACGCCATAGGAGTAGCCTGTCGTTGCGTCATGAATGCCCAGCACGCCCGCGCCGCCCGGTCCTGCGCTCCTGAACCATCCGCCGAAGTTGATGCCAGTGGTCGCCGTGTGATGCCCGTAGACCGCAGTCACATGTGAGTTGGTTTGCACTGTTAGCGGGTAGGCCGGGCTGGTTACCCCGACGCCCACATTACCCGAATTGTAGTAGATATTGCTCCCCGACGCTTGCCAGAACTGGTCGCGCAGGTCGGCGGCGGGCGTCCATGCGCTGCCGTTCCATTTCAGCACCTCGCCGTTGCTGGGCGTCGTGTTCGCGACGGCGCGCCCCTGCAATCGCGCGACGGTCGGGTTCGGGTAGGCGCCGCTCAAGTCGCCGCCTGCAGCACCGATGGGGTTCGCTGTGCCTGCGGTCGTTGCACGAATAGCGTAGGGCGTCGGGTTAATCTTCACACGGGGCGAAAGCGTGGTGGAACCCACCTGAATCTCCAGATAGCGATCTGCGCCTGTCCAGATGCTTGCGGGCGCGTTCAGCGACACAGTGAACAGCCCGTTTTGCACATTCACCGTGAGCGCGCCTGAGTTCCAGAGCAAGGCGCCGCCTGTTGGGGCGTCGTAGATGCGAAAGGTTATCGCTTGAGTGGGGTTGTTGAGAGGGTTGCCGCCCTGACGCAAGAACCCCTGATAGGTGAACGCTTGCGCAAGGGCGCTGTTCACTCCCAAAATCGCCAAGCAAGTACTAAGTACAGCGATCTGTATTCGCCTATACATAATCATCCTCCATGGCTCGTCTGCGCGAGCACACGGAGGTAGCATACATCATCGAGTCTTACAAGCCATCAGTAGGTTCAAATCGGGCTAATCGCGTAGCAGATTCCGACATTTTTGGAGCGCGAGTGCGCGTCCCATCGCCTCGTTGAGCGCAATGGCGGTTTGCAGGGCGTCGCGGGCGCGGGCGGCGTCGCCGTGTCGGGCGTAGGCTTCGCCGAGATATTGAAGCGTATTTGCCTGCCATGCGCGCCAACGGCGGTCGCTCCAGAACTGCAGACATGCTTCCAAGTCGGCGGGGGCGTGCGCGTCGCCCGAGAGCGCAAGGAGATAGGCGCGCAGGGTGCGGTTGAAGTGAGTTCGGATGACATCGTCTTCATGCGCGCGTAGGCGGCTCGCTTGCCCACAGTAGCGCAGCGCGTCGTCGAGCTGATCGAGGTCGCGCGCACACAGAGCCGCCAGTTCCAGCATCATCGCCGCGCTGTGCCAATACTGACGCGCTTCCAGGTCGGCGACGGACGCCTGCACGAGCACGATCGCAGCGGCAGGGTCGCCTTGCCAGCGCAGCAGTTGCCCTTGCAGCCAGTGCGTGGTATGCAGCGATTGACCGCGCTGGCGCTCCTGCGCCGCGCAGGCGTCTAACAGTTGCTGCGCTGGGGTCAACTCACCCAGCTGAAGGTAGCACTGTGCTCGTGCGTGCTGTATCCGATTCCAGTGGAGCCAATCGTCCAGAGCCGCGCATACCTGTTCAGCCTCGTCCAACGATTGCAGCGCGTGGGCATACTCGCCGAAGAACATCCGCTGTTCCGCGAGCGCATCGAGGGCATGTTGCAACAGGAGCGGGTCGCCAGTGGCGCGTGCGAAGTTCATGCCTGCCTCACGCCATGCCACAGGGTCTTCTAACCCGTCCAGATAGCCGCGCAGGTAGTGCACTGCTTGATTCAGACGCGGGTCGGGGCTACGCGCCGCGCGTCGCCGCAGCAAACGCCAGTAGCGTTGCACGGTAGGCGCGTCGCGCCGCAGGAACGCGATGTGTGTATTCCAGTAGAGTGCCCAATCGCGTCGTCGGTCGCGCCGATCGAGCTGCGCGAGTGATTGGGCAATCGGCGTCGCCGCGGCGAACTGCTGCGTCTCGAACAGCAGGCGCAACAGCAGCAACCGCGCCTCCACCGTCTCAGACGGGGGCAGCGCGCCGCGCTCAAGCCAGCGGTTCAAACGGCGTATAGCGTCGTCAACGAGCGGTCGTAGATAAAAGTAGCGCTCGGTCGCACAGAGCAACCGAACCGCGCTGCGCCACTCGCCCCGCCCTTCCAATAGGTCTAAGGTCATCAACAGTGTAGGGCGTCGCTCGTCCCAGAAGGCGAGCCATGCGGCGAGTTGGGGGCTGTAGGCGTCGCTCGCGTGGGCGATGGCTGTGCGGAGTGTGTAGGCGCAGAGGCGGTTCTCAGCGCTGCGCCGTCGCGCGGCGCTCAGCTGTGCCTGACCGTGTTCGCGCACGATTTCAAGCATCCGATAGCGCGGTGGCGACTCGCCAACACGCTCCACGAGGCTCGCCTCACACAGCGCGTTGAGGATTCTGACGATCGACTCCCGTGATAGGTTGGTCGCCGTCTCCGCTTCGTCGAGACGCCACACATCGGGCAGAAGGCTCAGCTGGGCGAACGCGCGTTGCACCGTGCGCGGCAGTGCGCCAACGGCAGTGTCGAGTACGCCTTGCATCGTCCGATGGCGCGGCTCGATATCCTGACGACGCGCCTGTAGCCACTCCAGTCGGCGGTCGATGTGGGCGAGCATCTTTCGCGGCGAGAGCGTGCGCAATCGCGCCGCTGCCAACTCCAGCGCCAGCGGTATCCCGTCCAGCCGCTCACAAAGCTCCCGAATCTGCGCACGGTTCGCCTCCGTGAGCCGAAAGCAAGCGTCCTGTTGACACGCACGCTCCACAAAGAGGGTCATCGCTGGGTTCTCGTGGGCGTCGGTGCAGGCAAGCGCCGCCAGCGGAAATGGCGTCTCAGCCTCAATCCGCAGCGGTAGACGCGAAGTCAGGCACAGACGCGCCGCCGGCACAGCTCGTAGCAGCTCCGCAATCGCCGCCGCGCCGTCAGGCAAGAGGTGATCGATGTTGTCCAGAAACAGCACAGGACAATATTGCGCACAGTAGCGCTGGAGCGTCTCCATCGGCTCCGTTGCGGGCAAGTTCAGCGACTGCGCGATGTGAGCGACCAGTTGGCGGGCATCGCCAATCGCTGTCAGCGCAATCCAGTGAACTGTTTCGCCTTGCCCGTGCAGCTGGTGCGCCGCCGCGAGCGCGAGGCTCGTCTTGCCGAAGCCACTCAGCCCGAAAATCGTGACACAGCAAGGCTCAGCGAGCAGATTAATCAGGCGTGCGCGCTCGGTTTCGCGCCCGACGAGGCGGCAGCGTAGGGCTGGCAGCGACTGAGGCGGCTCATCGGGCGTAGCGTCTATCGAGGGCGCCTCCTTGCTCCAATCATGTGAACTGCTCAGTGCGTGCCATGCCTGCGCTTGTGCAGTGTCGCCGCGCGCTGTCGCTATCTGAACGAGCCGATCTAACGCGCACTGCCGCTCTGCCTGCAAAGTTGCGGCAACACTAACTGCCCACAAATCGTACACCATCGGCAAAAACTCGCCACGATAGGAGCCGACCGCCTGTGCGTAATGCTCGTATTGCGTCTCTGGGTCGGAACACGCGCGCGCGTGCTGCAACGCCTGCTCAAACTCCAGCACATCCGCGCGAAAGCGATTCGGGTTCAGCCCTATCTGCCGCGCATCTGCCTCGATTAAGTCGCGCTCGCCCGCGTTCTCAAAAGCACGACGCAGTGCGTTCAGCGACACACTCAGGTTGTTGCGCGCCCGATAGGGAGGCGAATCCTCCCACAGCACGCGCGCCAGCGTCGCCCGCGCGAACCGATGGGGAGGATGCACAATCAAGTATCCCAACAGCGAGAGGTCTTTCGCTGTGCGGAACCGCGTGATTCGGAACGCGCCTAAACGCGCCTCGAACCCGCCCAACAAATGAAAAAACCATACCGAATCGTGTGCGGACACAGACCCTTCTATTAAACCCCAAATCATCTCCTGATTGCAAAAACGCGATGCGGATAGGGTATACTACTCCGTCGACGCTCAGACCCTGACGGAGAGGCATAGAGACGATGGCTTCGCTCAAGACAACGGAACGACCTGGACTAATCCATCGGGTGCGCCAGTGGTTCGGCGACATCGCGGCAGAGCTGCGCCGCGTGGTCAAGCCCACACCCGAAGAGACGACCCAGATGATGCTGGTGGTCGTCGGCTTCGTGGTTGTGGTGGCAATCTGGTTCGCCTTCTGGGATGTGGCGCTGACCCGACTCACCCAGTGGATCGAACAGCAGATTCTCGGACAGTAAGGAGCATCCTATGATAGGCATCGGAAGAACCGCGTGGTATGTGGTGCGCACCCTGGTCGGGCACGAGAACAAGGTGAAGATGGCTATTGAGAAACGCGCGAAAGCGCAAGGCTACGACAACCGTATCTTTCAGGTGCTTATCCCGACTGAGCAGGAGGTACGCACCAAAGGCGGTAAGAAGCAGACCGTGACGCGCCGCGTCTTCCCCGGCTATGTGCTGGTGGAGATGCTGCTGGACGACGAGACTTGGACACTCGTGCGCACCACGCCGGGCGTCACGGGCTTCGTGGAATCGGGCGGCAAGCCTGTACCCCTCTCGCCCGAAGAGGTGGAGGAGATTAAACGCTCCATCCTCGACAGTAAGGAGCGTCCGCGCATTGCGTTCTCGCCCGGCGACACCGTGCGCGTCATCGAAGGCGCGTTCGCCGACTTCAACGGCAAAGTCGAGAGCGTCGACGCCGAACGCAGTAAGGTGAAGATTCTCATCAACATCTTCGGGCGCGAGACGCCCGTGGAACTGGAAGTCGACCAAGTCGAGAAAATCACTTAGGAGGCGCATCGTATGGCGAAAGAAGTAATCAATGTGGTGAAGCTTAACTTGCCTGCAGGCGCAGCAACGCCCGCGCCCCCCGTAGGACCCGCCCTCGGTCAGGCAGGCGTGAATATTATGGAGTTTGTGAAGGCGTTCAACGAACGCACCGCCAGTCAGAAAGGCTCCACGCTGCCCGTGGAGATTACAGTGTATAAAGACCGCACCTTCACCTTCGTGGTGAAGCAGCCGCTCGCTTCAGACTTGATTCGGCAAGCGGCGGGCATCCAGTCGGGTTCGTCGAACCCTCTGCGCAACAAGGTGGGCAAAATCACCAAGCAGCAGCTGCGCGAGATTGCCGAACGCAAAATGCCCGACCTGAACGCCAACGATGTCGAAGCGGCGATGAAGATTATCGCCGGTACCGCCCGCTCGATGGGCGTGGAGATTGTCGACTAATCACAACAGTGGCAGGGGCAATCGCTCCGCTATGACCACAGGAGGCAACGATGAGAGGACGCAAAACCGCCAAGAAACAACGACACAGCAGCCGCTACTTGGACGCGGTGAAGACGCTGACGAACGGGCAACAAGCCCACGCGCCGATTGAAGCCATCCGCAAGGTGAAACAGACCGCCACCGCCAAGTTCGACGAGGCGGTCGATATCGCTGTGAATCTGGGCGTCGACCCACGCAAGAGCGACCAGATGGTGCGCGGCGTGGTGAACCTGCCACACGGCACGGGCAAGAAGCAACGAGTGCTGGTGTTCGCCAAAGGCGAGCAAGCCGACGCCGCGCGCGCCGCAGGCGCGGATATGGTCGGCGCAGAAGACATCGTCGAGCAAGTGCAAAAAGGCTGGAAGGGCTGGAAAAACTTCGACCTCATCGTGGCAGGGCAGGACATGATGCCCATCATTAGCCGTATCGGCGGCGTGCTGAAAGCACGAATGCCCAACCCGAAATCAGGTACAGTCTCGCCCAACCCCGCCAAAGTGGTGGAAGAAATCAAGCAAGCCTCGCGCGTGGAATATCGCGTCGACAAAGCAGGCATCGTGCACGCGCCCATCGGACGCGCCTCATTCAGCGAGGAGCAGCTGCTTGAGAATATGATGGTACTGCTCAACGCGCTGCTCAAGGCGAAACCCGCCACCTCGAAGGGACGTTACCTGCAGAAAATCACGCTCTCCAGCACGATGGGACCCAGCGTGCTGGTCGATGTGCAAGAGGCGCAACGCCAAGCTGAGCAGGTGAAAGGCTAACCCCCTGTGGCTTGGACAGTCTTGTCCAAGCGCTGATGCG
>JBKBKS010000088.1:0-9441 GCA_046294565.1 Fimbriimonadales bacterium | reverse complement strand
GCCTGGCTCGGCAGGTTCGTACTCGCAGCTGCGCACGGTGTTCCAGCGCACGATGAATCCGCGCCACCTCAGCGATAGCGTGAACGAATCGCCCGTGCGCCGCGGCGCCGTTAACGGCGCATGCGCCGTCAGCGACCGTCCGCCTGTGGACCGCGTGTGGCTCTTCTTCCGTCGCAGCGCGCCTGCCCCCAACGCCACGGGCAACTTCTTCTTCAAGACGCTGCGCCCAGGCGTGCGCCTGCAGTCGCCGATACTTACCCAGCGTGGGCGCGTGCCTGTGCAGACAGGCGCGTTCACACTGGCGCAAGGCACAAACCATGTGGTCGTGCGCCTCACGCCGAACAATGTGGCAGGCGCAGCCATCGGCTTCTACGAGTACGACGCCCTGCGCGGCAACATCTACTTCGCCACAGAAGACATCGGCAAGGAAGTGAATGTGCGCTACCTCGCACGCGACCGCGCGGGCAACATCGTCGAGCTCGAAGAGACGCTCGTCGTGCGCTGGATCGACGAGGGCAACCTGTCGCGCTCGTTCGCCACAGAGGTGGAATACACCTCGCCCGTGCCCATCGACCTGCCCACCAACGAGCTCTACCTATGGGCGATGTCCAATCTGGAGCAGCGACAGACAGGGCAGAGCCTCTTCACCGACCCCATCGGCGGGCTCGATGAATCGCTGCTGCTGTTCTGGAGCAGCACGCGCAACGGCGTGGGCAACATCTACGGGGGCGCTATCCAACCGCGCTTCTACATCAGCCCGTTCGACCCCGACAGAGACTGAGTTGCACGAAGGTGAGAACGCTTCAGTCCCGACCCTCGCTGCACGCGGGGAGGCACGCAGCTCCTCCCCGCGTGCGCGGAGTAGGGCTTCTGCGCAGGTACACAGGGCTGACCTTGCGTTGTGAACATTCGGCGGCGCCGCGCGTGCAAATCGGCAGGAATCGCATCGCACGCCTCGAAACCCTATCGTGCGAATAACGCGGAGGAGGACTGATAACCATGCCGACCGTAGCGATTACACTGGACTGCGAAGCAGCAGACTACCCGCGCTGCTACACGCAAGAGTATATCAAAGTCGCTGAAGAGTTTACCATCCCCTTCACTTGGATGATACAGGTCACAGGCAAAGACCCGATGGCGAATGTGCAGTTGTATTACCGTGAATACCTCCACCGTATCCCCTCATGGCACGAGTTCGGGCTACACCTGCACTTTGAGGATGGGCACGGACACTATGTGGAGGATACGCGCGAGCGAGGCGAGATGATTCAAACGGGCAAAGACCTGCTCAAGCAGATTCACCTCAAGCCGACCGCCTTCCGTGCGGGCAGCTACGCGCTGACGCCCCCCGACCTGAAATATCTGGAGGATATGGGCTTCTTGGTAGACAGCAGCGCCATCCCCGACGCCGAGTATCGGATGTTCGTGGACTGGGACGGCGCGCCCACGAAACCCTATCATCCCTCGTACCAAGATGTGCGCAAGCCTGGTGAGGCAAAGATCCTGATTGTGCCCATCGCCACCGCGAACGGCAAAATCGCCTACTTAGACCAAGGCTGGGAAGTGCTTGAGCCAATCTTGCGCTGCCACCTCGACCAAGAGACGCCCGTGATTTGCATTGGCGGCTACGACTATCACGATAGCGTGGAGACCCTGCGCGAAGCGATTTTGTTCTTGAAGAAGCATAACGCGCGGTTTGCGACGCTGACGCAGATTGTCTCGGAGTATACGCTATGATGGACGCGCGCTGGCAGCGGTTAGCAGATGTGTTGGTGAGCCACTCAGTGCGCGTGCAGCCGGGCGAGCGCGTGCTGATCGAGGCGTTCGATATGCCCCCTGAGTTCGTGGCGTTGCTGATGCGCACAGTCCATCAGGCGGGCGGCGAGGCTATCCCCGAAGTGAAGCAGACGCCCATCCTGCGCGCGTTGTATCAGCACGCGAGCGAGGATCAGATCCAGTTCCTCGCGGGGCTGGAGCGGGCGCAGATGGAGGGCGTGCAGGGCTACATAGGGCTGCGCGGCGCGCCCAACTTCGCCGAAATGTCCGACATCCCCCAAGCACAACTCGCGCGCGTGCGCCAGCACTGGTGGGTTCCCGTCCATCAAGAGGTGCGCGTGCCCAAAACTAAGTGGGTCGTGCTGCGCTGGCCCACGCCCGCCATGGCGCAAGCTGCGAACATGAGCACCGAAGCCTTCGAAGACTTCTACTTCACGGTCTGCACCGTGGACTACGCGAAGATGCAGCGCGATGTGCAGCCTCTCGTGGAACTCATGCAGCGCACACGCGAAGTGCATATCAAGGGGCAAGGTACAGACCTACGCTTCTCGATTGAAGGCATCGGCGTTGTGCCCTGCTATGGCACGCACAATATCCCCGACGGCGAGTGCTTCACCTGCCCCGTGCGCGACTCGGTGGAAGGCGAGATTACCATCAACACCTATAGCGTGTACGAGGGCAACTTGTACCGCAACATTCACTTCAAGCTGCGCAAGGGCAAGATTGTGGAGGCGACCTGCGCCGACGACGGCGACCGCCCCGGCGCGGGCAACCCGCGTAAGCTCAACCACATCCTCGACGCCGACGAGGGCGCACGCTACATCGGCGAGTGGTCGCTGGGGTTCAACCCTCACATCCGATATCCGATGAACGACACCCTGTTCGACGAGAAGATTGCAGGCTCGTTCCACTTCACGCCCGGCAACGCCTACGGCGAAGCCGACAACGGCAACCGCTCGCAAGTCCACTGGGACTTGGTGGTCATCCAGCGCCCGGAGTTCGGCGGCGGGGAAATCTACTTCGACGGCACACTCGTCCGAAAAGATGGGCAGTTCACCCTGCCAGCATTGCAACCGCTAAACTATTCTTAGGAGGTTCATATGGCTATTCATGAGACGGAAGAGCGCTTTGGCAAGCTGCGCACCACGATGAAGTTGAATCCGGGCGAGCGAGTCGCCCTGTGCCGCTGTATGAAGTCGGCGGACTTCCCCTTCTGCGACGGCACGCATAAGCAGCTGGAGTGCAACACGGGACCCATCATCGTGGAGGCGTTGACCGAGCCTGTGGAGGAGGCGTAGCCGCGCGTGGCTTGGACTTTAGTCCAAGCCACGAAGGTTCACGCAGCGCTATGCGTGCGCCAACGCTTCTTCATCGAGCTCCGCTAAGTCCATAAAGTAGCGCGGCGCTTCGCCCTGAAGCTTTTGCGCGAGTAGTTTCTGGATGGACAGGCGCAGGTCGTTGGGTTTAATCTCGCGCAGCACGACTTCGAAGAAGCCCATGATAATCAGCGCCTCGGCGGCGGGCGGGTCGATGCCGCGCGAGCGCAGGTAGAACACCTCTTCAGGCTGGATGGGACCTACCGTTGCGCCGTGTGTGCAGCGCACCTCGTTCGCGCCGATTTCCAAGTTCGGGATGGTGTAGGCTTGCGCGTCGTCGCTGAGCAGCAGGTTGCGGTTCGCTTGGTAGGCGTCGGTGTGTTGCGCTTTCGGGTGTACGCGGATCATGCCTGAGAAGACCGACACAGCCTCGTCGTACAGTGCGCCCTTGTAGAGCAGGTCGCTGTGGGTGTGTCCGACACGGTGGTCTTGCAGGGTGCGGAAGTCGAGGTGTTGCTTGCCGTCGCCGAAGAACAGCCCCAGCGGTCGCGCCTCCGCGCCCGATTCGGTCATCAGATGTTGCAGCGCGGTACGTCCGAGCTGTGCGCCCAGTCCCACATTCAGCGACAGCACGCGGCTGTCGCGCTGCTGCTCGTAGTCCACGCTGCCGATAAAGAGGCTCTCGCGCCCCATGCGCTGCATCAGGGTATGGCGTAGGTCGCTGTTGGGTTGGCTGAACACCTCCACTGCGCCCAGCACGAACACCCGCGCGCTGTCGGGCGAGAAGAACGACTGCACGATGTTCGCCGCGCTGCCCGTCTCCGCCGCAATCACCGTGTGTGGCAGATGCAAGCCCGGCGTCCCGAACCAGTGAATAATCTCAATCACGCCGTCCACCTGCACATCGCGCGGAATATACACATAGAGTCCGCTGTCCCACGCGGCGGTATGTAGCGCCGTGAACTTATCGCCGGGCAGGGGCGCGAGGCGTCCCAAGTCGCGCTCCAGTAGGTCGGGCTGGTTCACCAACACTTCGTGTAGGTCGCGCACCTGCACGCCCTGCTCGCGCAACGATTCGGGGATGTGCGCCTCGAAGCCGAAGCCTGCGCGATGGAACACTTTGATAATGGGGGTTTCGGTCAGGAATGGGGGGAGCTGGGTGGGCGCATTGCCGCGCGGAGCATCGCTCCAAGCCACCGCCACATAATCTTCCAAGTGTAAGGTCGTGATGTCGGTGTAGCGCCAATCCTCCTGCTTAGGGGTGGGGATGGGCAGCTGCAGGAATCGCTCGTAAGCCTCTAAGCGTCGCTGGATATGCCATTCGGGTTCGCCAAGAGCGCGCGCTTGCTGCTCGATGCGCTCGCGCGTCAGCCCCTGCGGAACATCCTTGAGAACCTCCGTCGTCATTCGATAGCCTCCTGAATACTTAGCGTGGCTAAATTATGGCACATTCAGTGGGCTGGAGTCAACTACCTCCACCACCTGCCCGTCGTAGGCGAGTTCCATCCCTGCGGGCAGTTCGGCGTTGGTGGTCTCGTAGTCTAAGTCGTGGGTGAGGTGGGTGAAGAGCGTGCGTTGCGCTTTGAGCTGCAGGGCGACTTCCACCGCCTTGTCGAAGTGGAAATGGGTGGGGTGCGGTTGGCGGCGCAGCGCGTCCAGGATCAGCAGTTTTAGCCCCTGCAGCCGTTCCCAAGTCTCCGGCGGGATGTAGCTGACATCCGTCACATAGGCGAAGTCGCCGATTCGAAACGCGAGGATGGGCATCTCGCCGTGAAACACGCGCAGCGGCTCGATGGTCAGTTCGCCTATTTGCAGGGCGCCTGTGATTTCGCGGAACTCGATTTGCGGGGTGCTGACGCCGGGCGGGTAAGGGAAAAAGATATATCGGAACACGCGCTTGAGGTCGTCTAACGCGCTGGCTTCGGCGTACACGGGCACGGTGCGCCCAGTGTAGATGGTGAAGCCGCGAATGTCGTCCAGCCCCATGATGTGGTCGGCGTGGGTGTGGGTAATCAGCACGGCGTCCAAGTGCTGGTCTAAGCCTGTGCGCAGGAGTTGGAGTCGCAGTTCGGGCGGCGCGTCGATGAGGATTTGCGTGTCGCCTGCCTGCACATGCACGCTGGGGCGGGTGCGGTGGTTGCGCGGGTCTGTGGAGGCGCAGACCGCGCATCGGCAGCCGAGTTGCGGCACGCCCATGGAGGTGCCACAGCCCAAGACAGTGATGCGCACTTGGTGCTTAGCCCTCCTTCTCTTGGTGTAAGAGTGTGAGCGCGTGGCGCAGGGTGGGGATGAGTCGGTTCGCGACGGCTTGCGCGGCGACGGAGATGGCTTGGCGCACGGCGTAGCGGTCGGAGCGTCCGTGCCCGATGATACACACGCCGTCCACGCCCAGCAGCGGCGCGCCGCCCCACTCGCGGTAGTCCAGTCGCCGTTTGATGCGCCCGAACGCGGGTTTGAGCAACGCGAGCGGCAACTTGTTGAAGGCGTTGCGCGTGAGCTCCTCCTTGACCACCTTGAGCACCATCTCCGCCACGCCCTCGCTGGTCTTGAGAAAGATGTTGCCCACAAACCCATCGCACACCACCACATCGGCGACGCCCTCATAGAAGGTCTTGCCCTCCACATTGCCGACAAACTCCTCTTTGAGTTGGCTTTGCAGGAGTTGGTACGCCTCTTTGGTGACGCTGTTGCCTTTGGTGGCTTCCTCGCCGATGTTGAGCAGTCCCACGCGCGGGTTGGGGATTTCCAGCACCTGCGCGGCGTAGATTTGCCCCATCAGGGCGAAGTCGAGCAGTTGGCGTGGGGAGCAGTCGACCGTCGCGCCGCTATCGAGTAGCACGCAGCGTCCTGTGTAGGTGGGCAGCACAGTTGCAATCGCGGGGCGATCGACATAGGGCAGTCCGCCCCAGAGCAGTTTGGCAGTGACGCCGACCGCGCCCGTGTTGCCCATCGACACCAGCGCGTCCGCCTTGCCCTCTTTCACGAGTTGGGCGGCGACCACGAGCGAGGAGTCGCGCTTGCGCCGAATTGCCATCACGGGCGCGTCGTCCATTGTGATGACCTGCGAGGCGTGGTGGACGGCGAGGTTGTCGGGTCGCCCGCGTTTGGGCAGCAGCGGTTCGATTTGCGCGCTATCGCCCACGAGCAGGATTTCGAAGCTGACCTGCCGTGCGGATTCGAGCGCGCCTGCCACGATTTCGTGGGGGGCGTGGTCGCCTCCCATTGCGTCGACGGCTATGCGCATCGTTTACCCTTGCGTTGCCACGCCTTCCGTAATCGCCTCTTCGTACTTGCGTTTCTTGTAGTAGCCGCACACGGGGCAGGCGCGGTGGGGCAGTGCCATCGCGCCGCAGTGCGTGCAGCGGCTCAAGCCGGGCAGTTCCAGCTTGTAGTGCGTGCGTCGTTTCGCGCCGCGCGCGTGCGAATGTCGTCGTTTCGGGTTCGCCATCAGTTTGCCTCCTTACGAATCTTCGCTGTACCACGCTCGCGCCAACGCCTCAAACGCGGGGTGACCCGTCTTCGGCGTGCAGGCGCACTGCGCTTCGTCGAGTTTCCGTCCACAGGTCGGACATAGCCCTTTGCAGTCTTCCCTACAGACAGGCGCTATCGGCAGCTCCAGCAGGAGGTACTGCCGTAGCAAATCGTCTACATACAGGTAGTTCCCCTCGAACACGGGGAACGAGTCCCGATCGTCCACTTCCGCATAGCCTGTCGCGCTGAGCGCGGCGGGCGTGCCGTTCAGCAGAAACTCCTCGTGCAACTCAAACGACACAGGCTGCTGAAAGTAGTCCAAGCAGCGTCCACACTCGAGCCATACGACCGTGCTGAACTCGCCGTAGAGCCGCAGGATGCGTCCGCCGCTCTCAGCGACCAGCGTTCCACGAATCGGTTCCGCCAGCGGGGGAGCCTCTTCCCGCTCCAGCCAGATTTCGATCGGGTACTCTACGCGCCGCCCAGGATGCTGGACGACATCATTCAAATCCAACCGATACATGTTCATCACAGCTCCCCCTGTAGCCTGCAGGCTACGAAATGGGATTATACCCCATCACGCGCGGGGTTTACAACCAGTGCGTTGCTTGGTATAATTCCGCGCGATGCGCAAAAGACGCTGGAGCTACGCCGTTGGGCTAACGAGCTTGCTGGTGCTGTTAGGTGGGTTCGCGGTGGGTCGGTGGACGCGCGTGCGGTATGTGTCGCTCCCTGCGCCTGTGCAAGAGCCGATACGCCTTGCTGTGTTGGGCGATTTTCACATTACCGACGAAGCCAGTATGCAACACGCGCGCCTCTGCCTCCAGCGGGCGATGGCGGAGAAGCCCGATATGATTTTACTTGTGGGCGACTATGTGCATACGCATCACGGGTTGCCCTATCTCCAGCGTGCGATGCAGGGCGCGCGTGCGCCGCTGGGCGTCTACGCCGTGCTGGGCAACCACGACCACTGGTCGGGCAAGGACGCGGTGGTTCACGCGCTGCAAGCGTCGGGCGTGCGGGTGCTTCAAGAGGAGAACCTCACGGTGCGCAAAGGCGCAGTTGCGCTGACGCTGGTGGGCGTCTACGACCTGTGGTTTCGCAAGCCCGATTGGGCAGCGGCGTTCGCAGGCGTTCCACGCCAGCCGCGCCACCCCGTAATCCTGTTATCGCATAATCCCGACGCTGCGCTCAGCCCCTATCGCGACCGCGCGACGCTCATCGTGGCGGGACACACCCACGCGGGGCAGGTCTGGGCGCCGACAACGGCGCATCGCGCCATGCAAAAACTCTTCGGACGCAGCTTTATTCCCAAGACGCGCTATGGCACGAGCCATCCCTACGGGCTGTATTGCGAAGGCGAGACTTGGATCTACATCACCAGCGGGGTCACCCACGGGCGCAACATACCGCGCTGGTACACGCGCCCCGAGCTGAGCATCATCGAACTCACGCCAGAGTAAGCCCTACACGGGGAAGCCGAACGCCTGTAGCATCTGCCTGCCCTCCTCCGAAATCCGTTCGGGCGTCCAGAGCGGATCGAAGGTGAACTCCACATGCACTTCCTTGACGCCCTCGATACTCATGGCGCGGTCGCGGATTTCGTCGGCGAGCATATCCCCCACAGGGCAGCCGGGCGAGGTGAGCGTCATGAGAATCGAGACCTCGCCCGTGTCGGAGACCTGCAAATCGTACACCAGCCCGAGATCCGCGATGTTGAGCGGAATCTCGGGGTCATACACATCGTGCAGCACCTCCCACACTTGGTCGCGCAGGGTGTTCATGCGATCCTCACCCCACGCGCCATCGCTTCCAGTCGGCGGATGCGCTCCTGCACAGACGGGTGCGTGCTGAACAGCGCGGCGATGCCGCCGCCGCGCAGCGGGTTCACGATATACATATGTGCGGTCGCGGGTTGCGCGTGTTCGTTGGGGATGCGCTGCGCCGCGGCTTCCAGTTTGCGCAGGGCGTTCGCCAAGCCGACGGGCGTGCCTGCAATCTCCGCGCCTGTTTTGTCCGCTTCGTATTCGCGTGCGCGGGAGATGGCGAGCTGCACAATCATCGCCGCGATGGGCGCAATAATCACGAGCGCTAACGCCGCCAGCGGGTTGCCGCCGCGCTCGTCACGGCTGCCGAAGAAGATGGTCGCGTAGTAGAACATCTGCGTCAGCGCGGAGATTGCGCCTGCAATCGTCGCGGCGACCGCCATAATCAGCGTGTCGCGGTTCTTGATGTGCGCCAGCTCGTGCGCAATCACGCCCTTGACCTCCTCGTAGCTCATCAGCTGCAGCAGCCCCTGCGTCACGGCGACCACGCCTTTTTCAGGGTTGCGTCCCGTGGCGAATGCGTTCGGCTGCATGTCGGGAATCAGGTACAGGCGGGGCATCGGCAGGTTCGCACGCTGGCACATCTCGCGCGTCATCTGGTACAGCTCGGGCGCATCGCGCTCCGAGAGCGGCTGCGCACCCGACATCGCGACCACCAACTTGTCGCTGAACCAGTATGAGCCGAGATTCATCACCGCCGCGAACACCAGCGCCACGATGATGCCCGTCTGCCCACCCAGCAAGTTGCCTATTCCTATCAGAATCAGCGTCAGTGCCGTCAGCAACAGACCCGTTTTCAACATATTGAGCATACTGGCTACCCTCCGTTGATATTATACCAGAGGAGCGCGTTGGGGGTTCCCCATGGGTATTAGGCAGATACGCATTTTAGGGGCAGACGCGCATTTTTTCTGAACGCCCTCTCTGAACCCCTTGACACACCAACTGGTCAGTAAGGTACACTCCTGACGCTGTGTCGACTCGTGTGCGCCTATGGCTACTGGTGCTCGTCGCCCTGCTCAACAGCGGGGGGATGGGGTACTGGGTTTGAC
>JBKBKS010000087.1:253-9808 GCA_046294565.1 Fimbriimonadales bacterium | reverse complement strand
GCGCAACAGGTTGGTGGAGCCGACGGGGGGATTCGAACCCCCGACCTTCCACTTACAAGGCGGTTGCTCTACCGCTGAGCTACGTCGGCACACCAGTGTTAATATACCCGATAGCCTGCGCAATCGTCAAGGCGTTGGGCGTTTGTTTACCATTCCCAGCCTTTGCGATAGGGCATGCGTACATACTCGTCCGCCTTGCGCGTATTAGTCACGCGCCCGGCGTTGGCGTCCCAATAGATTTTTTCGCCCGCACGAAACGCCACATTCCCCAAGAGCACGGCTTCGGTGAGCGTCGTCGCGTATTCGAAGTTGCTGTAGGTGGGGCTGCCTGTCTTGCAAGCTAAAATCCACTCCTCGTGGTGTCCGGGCGAGGTGGGTAGGGTACGCGTCTTGAGTTCGAAGCCTTCGAACTGCTCTTTGGGGTGGAGGCGATACTCGCGTGCGTGGATGAAGTAGAGCGCGCCCTTCTCGCCGACGCAGATGACGCCGTTCGGCGCGAGGCTCTCTGCGCCCACCAGCGCAGGGTCGGGCTTCAGGCCGCCGTCGTACCAGTAGAGCTTCACAGGCGGCTGGTTGCCCCGTGCGGGGAACTCGTAAATCGCGCGACTCGCTTTCGGACCCGTTTCGGGCGTTCGCGGCGAGCCTTCCATCTCCACGCTGAGGGGTAAGCCCAGCTCCAGCGCCCAGTAGGCGGTATCGATGATGTGGCAGCCCATGTCACCCAGTGCGCCCGTGCCGAAATCCCACCAGCCGCGCCACGAGAACGGGTGATAGCCGTCATGGTAGGGACGTTCGGGCGCGGGACCCAGCCAGAAGTCCCAGAACAGGTGCGACGGCACAGGTTTGCTCCCTTGCGGACGCTCGATGCCTTGAGGCCAGAAGGGACGGTCGCTCCAGGCATGCACCTCGCGCACCGCGCCGATGACGCCTGAGCGGATGACCTCGACCGTGATGCGCAACGGTTCGCTGGCGTGCGCTTGGTTGCCCATCTGCGTGGCGACTTTAGCGCGCCGAGCCGCCTCGCGCACCTGCCGCGCCTCCCACGGCGTATGCACCAACGGCTTCTCGCAGTAGACATGCTTGCCCAGCTGCAGCGCCATCATCGTCGGCAGGGCGTGCGTGTGGTCGGGCGTGCTAATCACCACCGCGTCGATATCTTTTGGGCGTTCCAGCATGCGGCGGTAG
This sequence comes from Fimbriimonadales bacterium, assembly GCA_046294565.1. GTDB lineage: Bacteria > Armatimonadota > Fimbriimonadia > Fimbriimonadales > GBS-DC > GBS-DC. The sequence goes on along the minus strand of JBKBKS010000087.1, from coordinate 8,623 downwards.
TCCGTCCACAGTCGCGCGTTCGGGAACACCTGGGCGGCTTTGCCAAGATGGTTCAAGTCCACATCGCAGAGCGCGACGATGTTCTCGTTCGTGAAGTTGCGCAGGTTGTCCCAGCCGCGCCCGCCGACGCCAATCGCCGCGATATTCAACCTCTCGCTGGGGGCTTGACCCTTCGCCCAACTCTTCAGCACAAGCAACCCCATACCCGCCGTCAAACCCTGCCTCAGAAACTCCCGCCGTGTTGTCTTCTGTGCCATATCCATGTAAGGAAACATTCATGATGGAACAGGAGATTCCTGCTAAATCCGAATACGCACAATGTGCGGATGCGTAGTGAGTCCCCCAGCGTCTCGCTCTCTGGAAAAACACATCATCAAACAAAAGCCGCCGCCGTCAGCAGTGACGGCGGCGGGGGGAACATGCACCGTACCACGAGATTTGGTCGAGGTACCATAATAGACCTCCGAGGCATCATCGGCAGACAACCAGACCTGGTACGAAATCTGAGCATCAGAACGGGTCGGGCTGAACAGTGCGCTCAGCGTCAGTGCAACCGTCGCAAACAGTCCGAGCGCGTTTCGCGCAATCGTCGTGTGTTGTTTCATCAAGCGGCCTCCATTCAGTTAGTGTAAAGAAAGTGGTGACAAGCGCGGATTCACGAATCTCTACAAGCCTTTGCGAAGCGAACAGTCATCCACATCGTGGACGACACCGACCTACTTACCGTGCTGTTCAACTTCGGGAGCGGATGTTAGCCTTCACCTCCTTGCCCCCTCTCCCACTGTATGGGAGAGGGGCTGGGGGCGAGGGCAAACCCAGGCGCCTACACCGCCACTGGACTGGCGACGCGCTCGAACACGAACTGTCCGTCGCGGTAATCCACGCGCACTGTGTCGCCGTCTATGAACTCACGGGCGAGCAGCCGTTGCGCCAGCGGGTTCAGCACCTCGCGCTCGATGGTGCGCCGCAGCGGACGCGCGCCCAACTGCGGGTCATATCCCCGAACCGCCAACTCCTGCTTCGCATCCTCTGTGAGCGCCAGTCGAATCTTGCGCTCGTCCAACCGCTTCTGAATGGAACGCAGCTGCAAATCCACAATCCGCTTGATTTGCAACAGGTCCAGCGGGTTGAACATAACAATCTCATCGATGCGGTTGAGGAACTCTGGGCGGAAGTGGGCGCGCACAGCTTGCATAACCTGCTCGCGAATCGCTTCCTTGTTGAACTCGGGCATCTCTTGATAGAGAATGGAACCGATGTTGCTGGTCATAATCACGAGCGTGTTGCGGAAGTCCACCGTGCGTCCCTGCCCGTCGGTGAGGCGTCCGTCGTCCAGCAGTTGAAGCAGCACATTGAATACTTCAGGGTGCGCCTTCTCCACCTCGTCGAACAGGATGACGCTGTAGGGGCGTCGGCGGATGGCTTCGGTGAGTTGCCCGCCTTCCTCGTAGCCGACATAGCCGGGCGGCGCGCCAATCAGTCGGGCGACCGCGTGGCGCTCCATGTATTCGCTCATATCGATACGCACGAGGTTGCGCTCGTCATCGAACAGGAACTCGGCGAGGGCTTTGGCGAGTTCGGTCTTGCCCACGCCGGTCGGACCGAGGAAGATGAAGGAGCCGATGGGGCGGTTGGGGTCGGATAGCCCTACGCGCGAGCGGCGGATGGCGTTCGCGACGGCGGTAATCGCCTCGTCTTGCCCCACCACGCGCTGGTGGAGCCGTTCCTCGATATGTAGCAGCTTCTCGCTCTCAGTTTCTTTCAGGCGTTGCACGGGGATGCCCGTCCACTTCGCCACGACCTCCGCGATGTCGTCGGCATCCACCTCCTCCTTGAGCAGCTGCATCTCTTGTTGCACCCCCGCAAGTTGCTCTTGGAGTTGCTGGAGCCGTTTTTGCAGTTCGAGTAGCATGCCATAGCGCAGCTCGGCAGCGCGTGCGAAGTCGCCCGCTCGCTCCGCCTGTTGCTCTTCGAACTTGGTCTGTTCGATGCGCTCTTTGGTCTCGCGGATTTGGGTGATGAGCTCTTTTTCGCGTTGCCAGTGGGCGACGAGTCGGCTTTTTTCTTCGTTCAGCGTGGCAAGTTCGCGCTCCAGTCGGGCGATTTGCTCTTTTGCTGGGGGGGTCTCTTCCTCGCGGCGCAACGCCTCGCGCTCGATCTCCAGTTGACGGATTTTGCGGTCGATCTCGTCGATTTCGGTGGGCATCGAGTCGATTTCCATGCGGAGTTTGGCGGCGGCTTCGTCGATGAGGTCGATGGCTTTATCGGGCAGGAATCGGTCGGTGATGTAGCGCGAGGAGAGTTTGGCGGCGGCGACGAGAGCGCTGTCGCTGATGCGCACGCCGTGATGCACCTCGTAGCGCTCTTTCAGCCCGCGCAAGATGGCAATCGTATCTTCCCCGCTGGGCTCGCCGACATACACGGGCTGGAAGCGTCGCTCCAGCGCGGGGTCTTTCTCGATGTGTTTGCGGTACTCGTCGAGGGTGGTCGCGCCGATGGTGCGCAGTTCGCCCCGCGCGAGCAAGGGCTTGAGCATGTTGGCGGCGTCCATCGCGCCCTCCGCCGCGCCTGCGCCCACCAGCGTATGTATCTCGTCGATGAACAGGATAATCTGCCCTTCCGCGCTGGCGACCTCTTTCAGCACGGCTTTGAGCCTTTCTTCGAACTCGCCGCGATACTTCGCGCCTGCAATCAGCGCGCCGAGGTCTAACTGCACGACGCGCTTGTCTTTCAGCGTGTCGGGTACATCGCCAGTGGCGATGCGTTGCGCCAGCCCCTCCACGATGGCGGTCTTACCCACCCCCGGCTCGCCAATCAGCACGGGGTTGTTCTTGGTGCGTCGCGACAGCACATGGATGACGCGCCGAATCTCCTCATCGCGCCCAATCACGGGGTCCAGCTTGCCTCGCCGTGCGAGCAGGGTCAGGTCGCGCCCGTACTTCTCCAACGCCTGATACTTCTCTTCAGGGTTCTGGTCGGTGATGCGCTGTCCGCCTCGGATTTCTTGGAGCGCTTTGAGGATGGCGTCGCGCGAGACGCCGTGCATGCGCAGGGCGCGCCCCGCCTCGCCTGAAGTGTCGGCGGCTAAGCCCAGCAGCAGATGTTCCGTGCTGACATATTCGTCCTTGAGGCGCATCGCCTCGTCGAAGGCGGCATCGAAGACGGCTTTCAGTCGCTGCGTGATTTGCGCCCCGACGGTGGACGCGCCCGACACCTGCGGGCGACGCGCCAAATCCTGCTCAATCGCCGTCTCGACCGTGCGGGGCATCACGCCCAGTTTCTGCAGCAGCGACGGCACGACACCCCCCTCCTGGCTGAGCAACGCGAGTAGCAAATGCTCATTATCGATCGCGGGGTGGCGATACTGCTCCGTGAGCCGTTGCGCTTCCTGCACAGCCTCCTGCGCCTTAATCGTCAGTTTGTCAAATCGCATGGCGTTCCCTCCAAGTTGAGTATAGTATTATCAAGTTGCTTGCTACGCATACTATAATACCCGATTTGACGGTTGGAAGTTCCTGCTCAGCCCCAAAGTGGTTCACATACGCAGTAGGAATGAGTGCCTCAAAGGTTAAAGCGCCGCCAAAGTGTGGAATAAACCCCCTATGGCACGAAAACGATTGCCTATCACGCTCACACCCACCAAGGAAGCGTATCTGCAACGCATCGAATACACTCACCCCAAACCCAGACCCCGATTACGCGCCCAAGTGCTCCGACGCGCCGCCCGCGGCGAAACCCCTGAACAAATCGCCCAGTATGTCTCCCTCCACCCAGACACCATCAAACGCCTGCGGACCCGCTATGTACCTGTCAAGCGTCCTGACCCACAGGAGTACGCCGACGCCTGCGAGGACTTGGCGCGGCTCAAAAGGGGGCGGTCGCAAACCTGTATGAATGATGGTAAGTTGCTCGAGTGTGAAAAAGTCCCTGTTGAGATTCCTCGCCTTCGGCTCGGAATGACAGACTTTCTCGCTTTGCAATAGCTTGTCATGCCGAGCGAAGCGAGGCATCTCAATCCCACATTTTGGCGGCGCATTCACATCTGAGCGACTTAGCTGTCTCCAGAGACCGCCTCCACCTCGCCGCCCATGAGTCGCTGCGTCACTGCGCCGACCGCTAACATGATCCAGTATAGCCCCAACGCCCAGCCAAGCACGGGGATCCAGACAACCGACAAGATAACAAGATTCGCTGTTAGCACGCACCAGCCCGGCGCTGGCTCGGCGACGCCGAACGCAAGGAGTACCCGCTCGCCCAAGCGCCAGGCGAGCGCGCCGTAGCCGATTAGAAACGCCAACAGCAACAGCAGCGACACCACCGCACTGAGCAACTGCATTCCCACGCGAGTGGGGGTGTCGGGCGGACTGCCTTGCGCAACGGCGTTCAGCAGGATAATCAGCACCAACGCGCCCAATACTGTGAGCAGTCCACGCGCCAGCACGCCTCGTTCGTTGTGGCGAAAGCGGGTTATATAGTCCGCCGTTAGCCTCCGAAACAGGGCGACATCGACCAAACCAACGCCTGCAAGGGCGAGGTACAAAAAGAGTATCCCCAGAACGCTTTCCATCGTGTTGTTCATAGCATCCCTCGGAGCCAGCTCCAGAGTGCGAGCGTCCATTCGTGAGCGCGTTCGGTCAATTGCAGCCACGGTTCATAGGGTGTAAACAGCTCCCAAGCGGGCATCCGCCACTGACTGCTATAGACCGTCATCAATATCGCCCAAGGTAGACACATAGCGAGTGCGAGTCGGAGGGCGAGACGGGGTTCACGCTCGCTTGGGAGCGTGTCAAACGCACGCTCGGGCGCAGGCAGGCGCGGCAATTCTCGGATTGCGCGCCCCACCGCGCTCCACGCTCTAAGCTTCTCTTGACAAGCAGGGCACTGTTGGAGATGGCTCAGGATGTACGCTCTCTTCGGCTCTTCCAGCCAGCCCTCGGCGTAGTCGTGCAGGAGCGGCTCCAGCTGCTTACAAACTTCTCTCATCCGAGTTCTTCCTCCAGCCAGCGGCGCAAGTTCTCGCGTCCGCGATAGAGCCAAGTTTTGACCGTGCCGACAGGAACCTCCAGCGCGCGGGCGACTTCGACGACAGGCAGCTCCTCATAGTAGTAAAGTAGGACTGCGGCGCGTTGCGACGCGGGCAAGCGCATAAGTAGCCGTTGGAGCGTGCGGCGCTGCTCGCGCTCGTACAGGTGTTCCTCAAGCGTGGGCGTGGGAGGCATCGATTTCGCCGCCTGCTCAAGGCAGCGCAACTCGGCTGCACGGTCGCGCCGCGCGTTCAAGCACACCCGCGCCGTTAGACACATGAGCCAAGTCGAGAACGACTGCGCTGGGTCGTAGAGCGGCAAGCGTGTGTAGGCGCGTAGGAACGCCTCCTGCGTCGCGTCTTCCGCCGCGCACGCATCGCCCAGCATCCGAAACGCCAACGAGAACACGCGGTCGCGATAGCGTTCCACCAGCGTGTCGAACGCCCCCGTATCGCCCTGAAGGCACTGCGCCACTAAGGCTGCGTCGCTGGGCGTGGCTACTTCACCTTACGAACCGCCTCCACCAGCCAGTGGTTCGCGCTGGGCGCGCCTTCGCTCAGCACGCCCCAATCCACCAGCGAGAGCAACTTGACCGATGCTGGGTCTAACTTGCCGTCGCCTTTGCCTTTCGTGTCGTCGGTAATGGTAAACTGGCTCCAGAGCAGGCGTTTGGGTTCAGGTTTACTCTCGCCGCCCGCCTCAAAAGTGGCAGACCAGCGTTCGCCGTCGGTCTCCTCCACAAACACTGCGAGCGTGGTGGGCGTCTTCACCCGAATCGCGATTTCTAACCCCTTGGTTCCGCGCAGGCTACTTGGCTCCACCATCCGCAACGCGCCAAAGAGATAGGGAAACGGCAGGTTGTATTCCACACGCATGCCGGTCGCCTCAATTTTGAGGGTCGTGTACGCCGTCGACATCCACACGAGGTAGTCGCGCTGGAAGTCGTCGATACTGTTCGAGTCGCTGCGCCGCGCGGGCGCACGGCTCAGAAACTCGAACTCGTCCAGCCACATCATGCGCGTGCCCGAGTGGTCGCCGAACAGTATCGCGGCTTCGGGCGTCGATAGGAAAATCGCGCTGACATCAATCAGACCGATGCCTTGCACATCGTCCATATCGAGTTTATTGTTCACGGGTTTTGTATCCTCCGCCAGCATAAAGTCGCTGAGCGCGATAGTTGTCTGTTGCCACTCGTTGCCGCTAACCCAGAAGGGGGCGTGCCAGCGTTCGCCGCTCTCTTCCTGCACGCTCAACGCAAACAGCGCGGGGCGGTCGGCTTTAATCCAGAACCGAAACGCTTGCGCCCAGTTTTCTGGCTCCAGATACATGATTGCGTTCAGTGCGCCTGCTGCAGCGGTGTAAGTGTAGCGCAGGGCGCGTTTGCCCGCTTTCACATCGTTCGGGTTCTCTGTGAGCGCGACAGTACCGCCCGCCCCCGGCAGCACGAACCAGCCGTGTTGAGAGCTTTCAAAATCGATGCGCGATTTCGGCTCCTGCGCCCACAGCGCGCCCATCAGCACTCCGAGCATCATCCAGTATCGCATGGCTCTCTCCGCATAATAGTTATACACTTCGCAGACACTTCAGGTTTCAGACGCATATTGCCCCACGAAATTGTGCGCTCTGAGGTAAAATTCATAAGGGAGATAAAGCCATGAAAACGCTTCGATCTCGGAATCGCTGCGCTGGGCGCGCATCGTGCTGGCTGATTGGCGGCTTGGGCTGCTTAGGCGTCGTGGTGATTGGGATTATCGCAATGGTGATTTTAGGCAGGTCGCTGGTGGACACTGTCGGACGCCCAATTGAGGAGGTGGTCAGCAAGGCGCAGGTTGTCGTGCCTGTGCAGCGCGCCGCTTACGACGCGCTCCAGCAATACGCCGCCGCCAACAACGGCAAGTATCCCAAGAGCCTCAAGGAGCTCACGCCGAAATACGCCGCTAATGACCTCACGCGCCCCATCAAGCTGGATGACGGCAGCGAGGTGCGCTTGGTCTATAAGCCGCCGCAGCCCAGTGCGTCGCCCGATACGGTCATTCTGGAACACAAACCGCCCATCAAGTCGCAGATGGAGATCTTAGGACAGAAGCTCGATATGGAGTTCACCTATCAGGTGCAGCTGGACGGTCAGATTTACCAGCAGCAAGTGATTATCGACCCGCAGGGCAACAAGCAGGTTCAGCGTCAGCGGTATCGTCGCTAACGGAGGTCTAACGGCGGTTGCGCGGCGTTGCCCGACGGCGACAGCCCCAGATGCGCGTAGGCGTGGGGGGTGGCGATGCGCCCCCGCGCCGTGCGCTGCAGGAACCCCAGCTGCATCAGGAACGGCTCGTACATATCTTCGATAGTGCCGGCATCTTCCTGAACGGCAGCTGCCAGCGTGTCCAGCCCGACTGGTCCGCCGCCGAACTTCTCGATCATCGTGCGCAGGATGCGGTGGTCCATCTCGTCCAGCCCCAGTGGGTCGACGCCCAGTCGCAGGAGCGCGTCTTGAGTTATCGCCCGCGTGATGACGCCCGTGCCCAGCACCTGCGCGAAGTCGCGCACGCGCCGCAGCAACCGATTCGCGATACGCGGCGTGCCGCGGGAACGCCGTGCAATCTCTTCCACGGCAGGCTCCTCAATCGCAGTTTGCAGAATCCGCGCGGAGCGGCGCACAATCTGCCCCAGCTCTTCAGGGGTATACATCTGGAAGTAATGCACGATGCCGAATCGGTCGCGCAAGGGCGAGGTGAGCAGTCCCGCGCGTGTGGTCGCGCCGACCACTGTGAAGGGGGGCAAATCCAAGCGTAGCGAACGCGCTCCCGCCCCCTTGCCCAGCACGATGTCTATCTGGAAATCCTCCATCGCAGGGTACAGCACCTCCTCCACGGCGCGCGCGAGCCGATGAATCTCATCGATGAACAGCACCTGCCCGCGCTCCATACTGGTCAGAATCGCCGCGAGGTCGCCCGGACGCTCTATCGCGGGGCCCGAAGTGATATGGATGGGCGCGCCCATCTCGTTGGCGATAATCGTGGCGATGGTGGTCTTGCCCAAGCCGGGCGGACCGAACAGCAACACATGGTCTAACGGCTCGCTGCGCGTGCGCGCCGCTTGAATAAACACGCTCAGGTTATCCTTGAGCTGCTGCTGCCCAATGAACTCGCTCAGACGTTGGGGGCGTAGCGTGGCTTCACTGCTCGCCTCCTCCACACTGCGCACAGGGTCCACGATTCGCGGCGATGGTTCGCGCTTGGACATATAGCGAATTGTACCATCGAGGTAGAATCGAGGGCGTCAGAGGTCGGTTATGCGACAAGTTGTGTTAGGATGTGTCTTGGGCGCGCTGCTGCTGCCGATGGCGCTC
>JBKBKS010000087.1:0-243 GCA_046294565.1 Fimbriimonadales bacterium | reverse complement strand
GGTTCGCGCTTGGACATATGGACGAATTGTACCATCGAGGTGGAATTGGAGGGCGACTGGAGGCGGTTATGCGGCGAGTTGTTTAGGGGTGTGTCATAGGCGCGCTGCTGCAGGGGAGCGCCCCTGCGCAGCCAGTGGAGTTCCCTCTGGATTACTACTCGCTCAAAGAGATTGCCCAACGCAGGTCGGTCGGGGGGCGGCAAGTGGACTGTGCGCGTGCGCTGCGTCAGAAGCTCGCGCTGG
>JBKBKS010000086.1:0-10002 GCA_046294565.1 Fimbriimonadales bacterium | reverse complement strand
CCTTTGTGAACAGCGCGTACTGCCGCTATTTCCGCAAAACCCCCAATGAACTTCTCGGCAAGCACTTTATGCCCCTCGTACCTGAAGCCGATCGACCGCTCGTCGAGCAAGCGACTGCGTCCTTGTCGCCTGGGAACCCTACCGTGACCTACGCACATCGCGTCTACGCCCCTGATGGTTCGCTGCGCTGGACGGAGTGGACCGACCATGCAATCTACGACTCGCGCGGCAACCTGATCGAAATTCAATCGGTAGGGCGCGATATCACAGTGCAGAAAAATTTAGAGCAGGAGCTGCGCCTCTTTCAGCAAGCCGTGCAGCACAGCCCGCTGGCGATTTTCATCACCGATTCGCACTTTCGCATTCGGTATGTGAACGACACCTTCACCCGCATTACGGGCTACACAGCCGAAGAGGCACTGGGTCAGAACCCGCGCATCCTCAAAAGCGGCTTCATGCCGAAAGAGTTCTATAAACGGATGTACCAAACTTTCCAGCAGGGCGAAGCCTTTCATGGGCGTGTTCTCAACCGTCGCAAAGGTACTGCCGTCAAGACGCCCGAAAACGGGGTTGCATTTGACCCCAGCACCCACTACTGGGCGGAGGTGATCAACTCGCCCATCTACGATGCCGAGTGGCAGTTAGTGGGCTACTTGTCGGTACAGCAAGAGATTACTGACCAGGTGCTGCGCGAAGAGCACGAGCAAGTATACAAACAGATGACGGCGCTGCTCAACCGCGCTGCGTTTATCCTGGCGCAGGAGCAGACGCCACTTGTGGAGCGGCTTAGCCAAGCGGTCGCCGTCTTGGGATCGCATTCAGGCGCGAGTCTGACGGGCGAGCTCCTCTGGTGGGAACTGGACGATGGGTTTTTGCGTCTGCGCGCGGCGGTCGGCGACTTCGATGCGGAGCAACAGAAACGGTGGGAGACGCTCCTCGCCGCTGAATACTGTTTCGATCAGCCCAGCTTGGCAGTGATTCAGCATTGGGGGCGCAGCCAGGTTGTCTGGTGGACGCCCCTGCAGCAGATGGAACAGCGGGTGGGGATGTTGATGCTCCTCACACGCTGCCGAGAGGTCTCGGAGATTGCCCATCGTCAGGCGACGGTGGAGGCGTTGCGTGCGTTGGGCGAGATAGCGGCAGTCGCGATTGTGAACGATCGCGCACGCCTTGCGCTGGAGCAGGCGAAAGCCCAAGCGGAACACGCTGCGCGCATGCGCCGTGAGTTCCTCGCTAACATGAGCCATGAGATTCGCACCCCGCTCAACGGCGTCTTGGGCATGCTGCACCTGCTCGCGGAGAAGCCGCTCGACGACGAGGGGCGCGACCTGCTCGCCACCGCACGCGCCAGCGCCGAGCACCAGCTCCATATCCTCAACGACATCTTAGACCTCTCGCGTATCGAGGCAGGTCGGCTCCAACTGGAGCAGACAGACCTCGAACTACACCGACTGATGCGAGAGACTATCGACCTGATGCACTCGGTTGCCCAACAGAAGGGGCTTTCGCTCACACTCACCCTCGCGCCCGATACGCCGCGCCGCATCGTAGGCGACCCTGTGCGATTGCGCCAAATTGTGCTAAACTTGGTCAATAACGCCGTCAAGTTCACTAACGAGGGAGGCGTGCAGGTATCGGTGCAGCCAGTGGCGCGCGATGGGAACGCGACGCGCCTGCGCTTCGAGGTGCGCGACACAGGAATCGGCATCCCGCCCGAACGCCTCCAGAGCATCTTCGACCCGTTTGAGCAAGCGGACGGCTCCACCACGCGCAAGTACGGCGGCACAGGGCTGGGATTGGCTATCTGCAAGCGTTTGGTGCATCTGATGCAGGGCGAGATTGGCGTGCAAAGCAAGCTGGGCGCAGGGAGCCTCTTCTGGTTTGAGATTATAGCGCCTGACGCCGCACCAGAACGACAACCTGCCTCCCCCGAGCACGACAGCGCCCCTGCCAACGGTCAGCAAGCCGATCACGCGCTTCAGAGACTGCGCGTGCTGGTGGTGGAAGACAACCCTGTGAACCAAAAGGTCGCGCTGCGTCAGTTAGAGCGATGGGGCGTTCACACTCAAGTGGCGCACAACGGCATAGAAGCGTTGCGCCTGTTCGAGGAAGGCGACTTCGATGTGATTCTGATGGACTGCCAGATGCCAGAGATGGACGGTTTCGAGGCGACTCGGCGCATACGGGAGCAGGAGCGCGTGCGGGGTTGCCGCGCACGCCGATTATCGCGCTCACAGCGAACGCGATGGCGGAAGACCGCGAAGCCTGCGCCCAAGCGGGGATGGACGACTATCTGGCGAAGCCGTTCAAGCCGGAAGCGCTGCAGGCAGTCCTCTTGCGCTGGGCGCATCGCAACGAGTGGGAGTCGGCAGCATAACGCCGCCTCTGCGTCTCCAGTGCTCCCGTGACCGACTGGGATGCCCCCCCCTGAGATAGCGGATAGGCGAGGGGTATACTTCATGCTATGCAGGTAGGCGCATCCCGTGCATTTGCACGCGCGGTTCGAGCATGGAGCGGGCTGCTACTGCTTGGCTGCTCGGCATGTGCGCGGTTCCCCGATACGCCTACGGCGGGCGGTGTGCGTCGTATCGTAGTGGAAGTGCAGGTCGCAGGGCGCATCCGACTCGACTATCACTATTTTGTGCTGTTCAATCTCAGCAACGACCCCACAGGGCAGGCTGGACCTGTGCCCGTGGTCGCGCCGCCGTGGGGCAACGGCTTCGCCGCAGGCGCGTTCACGCACTTTATGCGCTTCGATAACATCCAGCCTGCAGGCGGCTACGCGCTCTACCGCGTCCTACCCGACACGAACCTGTCGGTGTTCGAATATCTGGGCGCGCCGCGCTTCAGTGAACCTGTGGGAGCAGAGTCGAACCGCCTGCGCTTCGAAATCGACCTCACGCGGCTCATCCCCAACTTGATCGATGCCCAGCAGATGCGGTTCATCCAGCTCAACATCATCGCCACCGACCGCGTTCCCCTCGACCCGAACGATTTGACGCCCAAGGTGGTCGACGCGCTGGGCGACCCAGCGTTGGGCGTGAGTCAGTATCTGAATCTGCGCATTGACCAGAATCGGATTGTGCGCAACGCGGATACGAACTTAGAGCCGCGCGGGGACGCCCCCGATCCCGACTTGGACATTGTGGACTGGCGAGTGGAGGTGCGCGCTCTATGACGCCCTCCGAGCGCGGCTTATCGCGCCTCGAAATCGCGCGGGGGTTGCGCTGGGCGAACTGGGACGCCGTGTTCTTCACGCTGTTCGTCGCGCTTACTTCTGGGGCGTTCCAGATAGGCTTGGCGCGCTCGTTCGGGGCGAACGACCTGTGGATTGGCATTATCACCTCGGTTCCGTCGCTGGCGGGCGCGCTGCAAATCCTCACGGCCTATTTAGCCGACACTGCGCCGAGCCAAAAGCAGCTGGTGCTCCGCTACGCCCTCTACTCGCGCCTGCCGTTCATCGCGATTGCGTTTTTGCCGTTCTTGAGCGACTCCGCGCCGCGCCTGCAGATGTTCGCAGGGTTGCTCATCCTCTCGGCGATACTCGGTTCGTTTGCAGGTCCGGCGTTTCTGGCGTGGCTGAGCGCGTTGGTGCCGCCCGACTATCGCGGACGCTATTTTGGCAGGCGGAATATGATTTTGGGCTTGGTCTCGGCGGCGTCGGCGTTGCCGCCTGCGATTTTTTTGGATCAAGCGGTGAAGCAGCAGCGGTTCTCGGAAGCGTGGGCGTTCGGCGTGTTGTACGGGCTGGGCGCGCTGTTCCTGTTGCTATCGTGGTGGGCGTTGCGCCAGATGCCCGAGCCGCCCCGAACCCCCGCCGAGCGCAAAGGGCTACGCGGTGTGCTGGAGTTCTACCGCGAGCCGTTCCGCACCCGCAACTTCCGCATGCTCTTGGGCTTCAACACTTTTCTCATCTGGGGACAGATGTTCGCAGGGCAGTTCTTCACGGTGTATATGTTGGAGCAGATTAAGATGCCCTACCTGATGGTGCAGGTGTCGGGGCTGATCGCCGCGCTGTTCAGCAGTCTCGCGATGCCTGTGTGGGGCTACTTGGCGGACAAGTTCGGCAATAAGCCACTGTTGATGCTCTCGTTGTGGGGCGTGGTGTTCTTGCCGTATCTATGGTTTTTGACGGATCCTGAGCGTTATGGGTGGAGCGTGGGGGTGATTTACTGTATTCAGGTGTTGGCGGGCGCGTTATGGGCGGGCGTGGGGCTGACGCAGTTCAATTTGAATGTGGCGGTCGCGCCGCCAGAGCAGCGGGCGGTCTATATGGGGGCGCTGAGTGCGGTGGTTGCGTTGATGGGCGGTTTGGCGGCGCTGGTCAGCGGCGCGTTGATGGAGGCGTTGAAACCGTATGTGCTCGACCCGACGCGCTTTTTCTTGGTGTTTGCGATGGCGTCGCTCTTTCGGCTGTGCGCGTTGCCGTGGCTGCGCGGGATACACGAGCCTGACGAGCGTTCGGCGCGGTATGTGTTGTCGCAGCTGCGGGCGTCGGCGCGTCCGCGTGGCTGGCGCGCAATGCGTCAACTGCGTCGCGAATCGGATGTCGCCACGCGCCTGAACGCCGTGCGCACGCTGGCGCAGGAGAAGACCCCACTCGCCGTGGAGGAGCTCATGAGCGCGTTGCGCGACCCGATACCTGAGGTGCGTCGCGAAGCCGCCAAGGCGCTGGGCGCGATTGGCGACCCGCGCGCCGTGCCCGCCCTGCTCCAATCGCTCAAAGACCCCGCAGGCGGACTGGTTCTGGAAGCCGCCGAGGCGCTGGGCGCGATTGGCAGTCCCGACGCGACCGACGAACTCACGGCGATGCTCGACGCAGAGCGCATCGAGGCGCGTATCGCCGCCGTTCAAGCGCTCAGGCGCATCGCCGACCCGCGCGCCTTGCCCGCCTTGATGGAACGGCTGGAAGCGGCGCCAGGACCTTTGGAACAGTCGAGCTTGCTGGAGGCGATTGCCGCCGCGCTGGAACACGCCGACCCTCACACCGTGCAAGAGTGCATCGATTCGCAACGGCTGCTGCGCTGGCTGGAAGCGGAGCAAGCCGATGTGCGCGCCGACGCTGCGATGGCGCTGGCGACGCTGCCTCGTCAGGCTGCCCTCGCGCCCATCCTGCGCGCACGCATGCAGGCGGAGAGCGACCCCGCTGTCATCGCGTCGTTAGCCCGCGCGCTTGCCAAGCACGGCGACGAGGACGACCTCGAGCCGATACTGCAACAGATGGCGCGCACGGCGTCGCCCTTGGCGCGGCAGCAAATCGCGCTGAGCGTTGCGCAGGTGATGGGGCGCTACGACTCCCTCTACACGCTGCTCACTGCCGACGAGCCGCGCCGCGACCGCTTGGTCGAGAAAGCCTTGGCGTTGCGCCTGCACGAGCAGCCCGAAATCTCGGACGCGCTGCGCGCCTACGCCTACGGCGACTACGGCAGCGCGCTGCAAATCTTACGCCAAGCGATGCCGCGCCATCCGCGCCTCCAGCAACTCGCCCACGCGCCCGACTGCCTCGAATCGTGGCTGCTCGCAATCAGCGTGCTTTAGGGGAACGAGCCGCTCGCGAGACGGCTTCCTGATGCTGCAGCGCGAGCAGCCGATACAGCACGACGCCGACGCCTATCAGCGACGCCGCAACAATGTGCCCGTAGGTGAACCCGCCAAACGCCAACGCGGAGGTCGCCCCTGCACGGAAGAACTCGTTAATAAACCGATACAGCCCGTGCAGCGCCAAAAACGCCGCGAAGAGCTGACCCTCGAATCGTCGGCGCGACTCCCCAAATGCCAGCCCTGCGAAAATCAGCAGGTTCATCAGCGTCGCGTAGAGCTGCGTGGGGTGGACGGCGAGGTCGTGTCCGGGAAACCGCACGCCCCACGGCAGGTCGGTCGGCGCGCCGTGGCAGCACCCTGCGCCGAAGCATCCAATCCGAGCAATCGCGTAGCCCAGCGCCAGCGACGGCGCCGCCAAATCGCCCAACTGCCAAATCGGTATCCGACGCTTGCGAACGATATAAATCGCTGTTGCAATCGCCAGCCCGAAGCCCCCAAAGTACGACATGCCGCCCTCCCACACCCGAAACACGCTCCACAGGTCAGGCGCATACTGCGACCAGTTGGTGATTACAAACGCGACTCGTCCCCCCACAACCCCCAATCCGATGCTCCAGAACGCCACATCCAGCACATCGTCGGGTTTGACGCCGTAGCGTGGGGCAAGGCGCAACGCCCGCCACACCGCAAGCCATATCCCCACCATCCACATAAAACCGTAGGTGTAGAGCGTGAAGGGACCAATCTTGATAAGCTCTGGTCTCATCGGATTTCCTCTGGGGCGTTGGGCGTCTCCGCCTGACGCACGCCCCAAAACTGCATCGCCATTAGCCCCATTAGCGAGCCTGTGATTGCCATATCCGCCACATTGAACACGGGCCACACCACAAAATCGAACATATCCACCACATAGCCGAGTCGGAGACGGTCGATGAAGTTGCCCAGCGCGCCGCCGAGCAGTAGCCCCGTGAGCAGCTGCACCCCCCGTGACGGCTTGTGGCGATAGTGATACCACATCAAACCGCCCACGACGGCGAGAGTGAGCGGAATGGTCAGCCAGCCGCGCCCTTCCAGCATCCCAAACGCAATCCCCGTGTTGTGCGTCAGCGTCAGGTAGAAGTACGGCGGCCACACGGGCAGCGATTGGTCTACAGTGAGGTTCGCGGTCGCCCAGAACTTGGTCAGTTGATCCACGACGAACACTGTCAACGCCACGCGCCAGAACATCGCGCTATAAGGATACCCCTAATCGGGCAGGAATCGGCGCGTGGAGAGTATATTTAGACGCCGATGGCGGTTTCAAGGGCACAGACGACGGAGCCGACGCCGCGCGAGTGGTTCGACGGGCTGATGTTCTGGGGGGTGATGTACCGTCGTGTGGCTGTGTTTGAGTTGTTGCGCGGCAGTTGGCTGTTCGCGTTGGGGGCGGGAATGGTGGGCTCGCTGGTGTTGCCGTTGGCAGCGAACTTCAAGGGCGGCGCGGGGGTACATGGGTTGCTGGGGTGGCTGACGCTGGTGCACCTGCTCGCGCGCGGCTGGGTGGAGCGACGCCTGCCCGACCCGTCGTTCGCCCACGATGTGCGCACGGGCAACTTCGAACAGCTGCGCCTGACGCCCCATACCGCGCACACACTGCTCATCCAGCGCGGCTTGCCCGACCTGATGTTCCGACTGCTTGCGATGAGCCTCTGGCTGCCCCTCTACGCGCTGACTGCGCGCGCGCTGGGACTGACTTTCCCCGACGCGCTTGTGCTGTGGACGCTGTTTAGTATCGCCAACTACTTCGTGTTGGGGCTGGTTGCGCTGATGCTGCTGGCGTCGGCTTGGGAAGGCGTCTTCTGGCTGGTGGGCGTCGGGCTTTTAGGGTATGCGTTCCTGTTGGACGGCGGTCGCACGCGCACGGCGGTCGCCAATAGCGGGCTGTTCGGCATAATGATTGCCTTGCCGATCCTGGGGCGTGTGCTACTGCCTCAACACATGATGGCGGCGTTGCCCGATCTGCGCACAGTGGCTCTGCTGTGGCTTGTGGTGGAGGCATTGCGTTTCGAGCGTACGGCGCGCTGGGTGAATGCGCCGTCTGGCGTGTGGCGGGGCTTCTTCATCGCGCCGTGCCTCGCCGTTATTGGGGGGTGGGGGATGTTCGCCCTGCAGCAAGGCGCGGCGCAGACCCACTACGCCGCCGTCGGCGTTATGATAGCGGCAGGCTACCTGAACATCGTGCTGCTCACCCTGCGCCGTCAGGCGGATGTCGTGACGCAACCGCTGCGCGTGCATCTATGGGAGTCGGGCTGGCTGCGCCTGATGAGCCTGCTGGCGCTCAGCGTCGGGCTGGTCGGGATGCGCTTGCCGATGGGTTCAAGTGCGTTTTGGGGCGTGTGGGCGGGCGTAGCGCTGGCGGAGTGGCTGGGCAGCGCGTTCGTGCGGCAGTGGCTGCAGCGGGCGCAGGCGCACGCGCCCGCGTGGGCATACGGCGCGTTGGCGCTGGGCCTTGCCCCCACTCTACTGTTCTTGCTCGCGCCCCAGTGGGCGCTGGTGGGCGCGCTCAGTCCCACCTACGCGCTGCTGATGGCGTCGGATATCTGGAGCGTCACAGGAGTCTCCGCTCAGCCCCCGCAGTGGCTCTGTGGGGCGATGCCCATCGTGCGTTATCTGCTGGTGTTAGGCGTGTTGGGGCTGGGGATGCGTATCGGGCGGCGCGTGCAGCCGACCCGCGCCCGACTCGCCCTGCGCTGGCTCGCGTCGCCGCTGCTCTACCCACTGATGGACCTAATCGTGCAACCACGCACGCGGAACCCCGTCGTGCAACTGACGATAGCGGAGCGCCAGCCGCCGTTCGCGCCCCTTCTGGGCTGCGCCGCGCTCGTGGTATCGGCAGCAGACATTTCGGGACGCAGCTGGAGCGTGATGTTGCTCATTCCGCTGGGCGTCTTCCTATGGATTTGGGGCTACTACTCCGCTGCGAGGCGCGTGCGTCGCTGGCTCGATTCGGGGGAGCTGAGCAGCGCGTTTCTGGCAGGTCTGACCCCTGCGCAGCTGTTCTGGGGCTGGGTGTACGGCGCGTGGTATCAACAGGGGCGTGTGATGGTTGCTGTCTGCGCAGGCGCGCTGCTGGGATGGCTCGGACAACTCCTGCTGAACCCAAGCGCATTCGGGATTGGGGTGGTGGGGGTCGCCTTCATGGTGGGATTCTCTTACGGAGTCGTGTTGGTCTATCTACTATTGTGGTCGTGCGCATGGTTGGTCGCTGCGCCTGCCGCTATCCGTGATCAGTTAACCGCCCCCTCTGCTGTTGCGCCGTTGCTAACGCCCCGAACCGCGCTGCAAGCCGCGTTATTCAGCACACTGGGATGCTGCGCCCCGTTTGCACCGTTTCTGCTGGTGGGGTTGCCCCTCTACGCCTCGCAGAGCCTTATCGCGCTCCATAAACGGGCGCGACCAATTGGGGAACTCAATCGCTGATATGGAATATCTTAATACAAGAGGTGACGCCGACGATGCTTGATCGGAACCTATCGTTGCAGCAACTGTTTGGGGAACTGGTGGAACGCGCGTTCGCGCTTTCGCTGCGCTGGGACGATCGGCAGGTGATGCGCTATTTGACGAACCTGCTGACCGAGTTCGCGCATATCGATAGCCTTTATCGCCTGCGCGACCTGCGCGGGCGACCGTTGCAGGAGGTCGCCGAGATGCTCTACTATGCCGACATTCGGCTGGGCGCGCAGTCGTTCTATCAGGAGCGCGAGGTGCATCGGCACATCGGCGACTTCACGCTGTTTTGGACGGGCGTCTACCCAGAGGCGTTGCCCCGACTTCGCGCCTCGCTGCGCAAAGACCACCTGATTGATTATGTGAAGCAGGGCAAAGAGTCGTACCGACTGGTGTCGCTGTTCGATATCGGCGAGTGGCGCGAGGAAGCCCCGATGTTCCGCCGCCTCTCCGAGAACTTCGAGGTAGCGATGCAGGGGCTACATGCCGTGCGTCAGCTGTGGGAGCAGATGGCGCACGAGAGCTTCCAGAGGTTCCGCCGAGGCGTGGAGGGTGGTTGAGGCGTTGCTCCTCAGCCCATTTTTATCGGATAACAGACCGAGCCGCTTGCTACTGGAGCGCAGCGGTGGTGAGGTCGCTCTCGCCTGCGGGGGGCAGGTCTTCGCTTTTGACGAACACGATTTCGTTGTTCTCGTTCAACCGCGCCAAGATTGTGTCGCCTTCTTCGAAGCGTCCGAGCAAGAGCTGTTCGGAGAGCGGGTCTTCGATGAGCTGTTGCACCACCCGTCGCAGCGGTCGCGCGCCGTAGTTGGGGTCGTAGCCCTTCTGCGCCAAGAGGTCTTTCACGGCAGGCTCCAGCACGAGGCGCATATTGTGCGCGGCGAGCTGCTCCTGCACGTCGCCGCGACGCTCTGGCGCGTCCTCGTCGGCTTCGGGCTGGGCGCCGCGGCGGGCCTCGCGCTCGGCGCCTTGTGC
>JBKBKS010000085.1:0-10036 GCA_046294565.1 Fimbriimonadales bacterium | reverse complement strand
ACTCGCTGCTGGGCGGGCTGCGGGCGTCGGCGCAAGTGATTAGCTACGAGCTGGGTATGGGGCTGGCGCTGGCGACGGCGGTGCTGGCGTCGGGCAGCTTTCGGATGACCACGATTGTGGAGATGCAAGCCCAGCCGCTGTGGGGCGTCGTGCCGTTTCTGCATAACTGGCTCATCTTCACGCCGTGGGGACTGGTGGGCGGCGCGCTGTTTTTCATCTGCATGCTCGCCGAGACCAACCGCGCCCCGTTCGACCTGCCTGAAGCCGAGAGCGAGCTCGTGGCGGGCTACCAGACCGAATACAGCAGTATGAAGTTCGCCGCCTTCTTCATGGGCGAGTATATCGCGATACTGGCAATCTGCGGCATTATGACGACCTGCTTCTTGGGCGGGTACCTCGCGCCGATTAACTTCTCGCCCATCCAAGCGTTGGGCGAGCAGGGCGGCTTCTGGGGCGCGCTGGCGACGCTCACGGGCGCACTGACGCCTCCGCTCTGGTTCGTGCTGAAACTGTTCGGGCTGTTCTTTAGCTTCTTGTGGATCCGCGCGACGCTACTGCGCCTGCGTTATGACCAGTTAATGAATCTCGGCTGGCGGTTCCTCATCCCCGTCGGGCTGGTGAACCTTGCGTTGCTGACGGTGTATGTGATTTGGGGTTGGGTTCCTGCGCTGATAGGTTATGGGGCGGCGATTGCGCTCTACTTTGCGATGGTGGGCGCACGCAAGCCCGAGCGACGCACAGTTGTGCTGGCGCGCGAGGCGCAACCCTACCGACCCAAGGAGGCATAGCGTGGGCGAGCGACTGCTGTTCTTTGTGTTGGCGATAGTGGCAATCTTGAGCGCAGGCGGCGTGGTGTTCTCGCACAACCCTGTGCGCAGCGCGCTGCTGCTGGTGCTGAACTTTTTTGTGCTCGCGCTGATTTATTTCACGCTCTCGGCGCAGTTCATCGGCGCGCTGCAGGTGATTGTGTACGCGGGCGCGATTATGGTGCTGTTCCTGTTCGTGATTATGCTGTTGAATCTCGGCTCGCCCGACGCAGTGCCGTCGGAGCGCGATTTCAAGCGTCCACTGGCGTATCTGCTTGGTTTCGGCATCTTGGCGACGCTGGTTGCCCAATCGCTGTCGCTGCTGATGCTCGGCGCGCCGCAGGCAAGCCCCGATGTCGGCACGGCGCGGGTGATTGGGCTGGCGCTGTTTACGCAGTGGGCGTACCCGCTGCTGCTGATGGGCGCGCTGCTCACGGTGGGTGTGATTGGCTCGATTCTGCTGGCGCGAAGGAGGGTTTCTTAACATGGACGCAGTGCCGTTGAACGCTTACCTAATCCTCTCGGCGTTCCTGTTCACGATGGGCGCGATTGGCGTGGTTGTCAAGCGCAACCCGATTGTTATCTTCATGTGTATCGAGTTGATGCTGAACGCCGTGAACTTGAGTTTCCTCGCGTTTGCGCGGTATCAGACGGACCTGCTTGCCCAAGTATCGGGGCATGTGTTCGTGCTGTTTGTGTTCGGCGTGGCGGCGGCGGAGGTCGCGGTTGGCTTAGGCATCATTACGGTCATGTTCCGCCTGCGCGAGAGCATCGATGTGGACGAGGTAACGCTACTGCGCGGTTGATAGACACGGCTACCGTGGCAGTTGCTCCCACAGCGTGGCGATAGCCTCTTCCGCGTTGGGGGCGGTCGGAACCGCGATTGGCTCGCCGCGCATCTGGAACTGCCAACTGTCCAAAAGCACGACAGGCTTGCCCATGCGCAGTCCGAGCGCGATTTCCGAGAGCGTACCGTAGCCCCCACCGATGGCGATGAGTCCCTCGCTGGCGCAGGCGATGAGATAGTTGCGTCCCTCGCGCATACCTGTGAACAGGGGAATTTCGATGAATTCGTTCGGGGGCGATTCGTGGGCGTTCGCGCCGGGCAGGATGCCGATGGTCAGCCCCCCCGCCTGTTGTGCGCCGCGCGCGGCGGCTGCCATCACGCCTGTCATGCCCCCGCACAGCAGCACGGCGTCGCGCTGAGCAATCAGTCGCCCTACGCTCTCGGCAAGGCGCAACTGCTCGGGCGAGCCGATGGAGCTGCCAATCACGCCGATAATGCGCCGTCGCATACGCTCAAGCCTCCAACGCGCGCAGGATGAGCAGGTTCTGCCGCTCGCCCACCGCGAAATGATACGACACACTGCCCAGCGAGAGCCGTTCTATCAGCGAGTGCCCCTTCGCCCCCAAAATCAGCAGTTGCGATTCGGTTTCGCGCATCGCTTCGCGCAGCGAGGGTATCGGCAGCCCCTCCACCACCAGCGACTCGCACGCCGCTTGCAACGGGCGCAACCGCTCGCACACTTGGCGATTGCGCTCGTGCAACTGCTCGATAATCCAGTCCGTACCCGATTGCTGCACGGCGGGCGCGTGGCGCGTGAGCGCTTCCAGCGTCTCCTCGTCCAGGTCGAACGCGGTCGTGATGGCAATCCGCTGGAGTCGGCGCGGGGCGAACTGCAGCAGCAGGTCGAGACAGCGATAGTTATACTCGGAGTGGTCGGTGGCGACGACGGCGTTCAGCGGCGTTGCGGGGTCGGGAGGCGTGTGGGCAATCAGTAGGCTCTGGCGGGCGTTGGTCAGCGCGGCGCGCGCGACGCTGCCCACAAAGAACGCTTCCACCGCGCCTTTGCTCGTGCCGCCCAGCGCAATCATATCCGCCTCACGCGCGTCCGCCAACTCCAGCAGTTTCGCGCTTGCCCGACCGATGAGCGTGACGCCCTCGGCGGTTGCGCCGCGCTTCTGCGCCTGCTCGCAGAGGGCGTCCAACCGCTCGCGCGCCGCCGACTGCTGCGCCGTCAACGCCTCCGCGAACGCCTCGTCGGGGAACGGCGCAACCACGCCCACCACTGGCGGACGCGGCGGCTCAATCACCGACGCCAAAATCAGATGGGGCGATTCGAAACCCAACGCGTCAATCCACGCCAACGCACGCTCGTAGGCGCCCTCGCTATCCACGCCAACAACGATACGCATCACGACTGTAGTATACCGAAACCGCCCAAGTAGCCTCGCGCACGCGCTGGCGTCCCCATAACACGGAGGCGATATACGCATGCTCCGATTCCGCAAACGCAAGATATCGTTAGAGCGCGAGTACGCGCCTGTCGAGATAGAGACTTTCGGCGTGCGCGCCGCCGCCGACTTCGACGATGACCTGCTCGCCAAGCATGGGTACGCTGTCTACGAACGGATGCTGACCGACGCGCATGTCAAAGCGTGTTTCGACCTCAAGCGTTGGGGCGTTTTGAGTGCGTCGTGGCGCTTGGAACCTGCCGACGATACGCCCGAAGCCCTGCGCGTCCACGAGTTTGTGCTGTATAATCTCCACACGATGCAGGGCGGCGTGTTCAGCATGCTGTGGCGCACGCTCGACGCGCTTGCGAAGGGCGTCGCGATTTTGGAGAAGCTCTACACCTACCGAACCGAGCCGCCCTACACCGAACGCTGGACGCTACGCGGCTTCAAGGCGAAGAACCCTGCGCTGTTTGAGTTCGAGGTGGACGCCTTTCGGAATCTCAAGGCGCTGACGCTTCACGCGCCGAACGGCGAGCTGATACACCTGCCACGCGAGAAGTTCATCGTCTACGCCTACCAACCGCGCTACGAGTCGCCCGCCGGCGAGTCGGATTTGCGCGCCGCCTACCGCGCGTGGCGCAGCAAAGAGCGTATCCTTCAGATGTGGGACCTGTTTTTAGCGAAGTACGCCTCGCCGACGCTGATTGGCGTCTACAAGCGCGGCTTGCCCCCTGCCCAGCAGGAAGAGCTGCTGCGCGCCCTCGACAAAGTGCAGCAAGAGACGGCAATCATCGTGCCCGAAGAGGTGAAGGTGGACGCCTTAGAGTTCAAGCAATCGGGCGCGGAGAGCTTCGCGCAAGCAATTAGCCATCACAACGCCGAAATCGCCAAAAGCATTCTGGGCGAGACGCTCACCACCGACGAGGGACAGCGCGTGGGCAGCCTCGCGCTCGGACAGGTGCATCTCAAGGTGTTGCAGACCCAACTCCGCTCGCTGCGCGCCGACCTCGCCGAGCGCGTGATGCAAGACCAAGTCATCCGACCGCTGGTGCAGCTCAACTTCGGCGACGCGCCGGAACCGAAGTTCGTCTGGGAAGAGGATTGAACGCATGGTCGGGGCGGGCAGACTTGAACTGCCGACCTCTCCCACCCGAAAGGAGCGCTCTACCGTACTGAGCTACGCCCCGACTGCACAATTGTACCCCATTCCACGCCTCAGCGTCAAGAGGGCAGGAGGAATCGCGCCCCACACCGCGAAACGAGTGCGTATGCAACGCACAGCACTCTATGACGCGCACCTTGCGGCAGGCGGTCGAATGGTCGAGTTCGCAGGCTGGGAGATGCCTGTGCAGTACGCAGGGATTATCCAAGAGACCCTCGCCGTGCGCCAGCGCTGGGGCATGTTCGATGTAAGCCACATGGCGCGCGCCTACTTTCGCGGCAGCCACGCCCGCGCGTTCCTGCAACGGCTGGTTCCCTCCGACCTCAGCAAAGTCGCCCCGATGACAGGGCAATACACCGTGCTGACCAACGAGCGCGGCGGCGTGGTCGACGATATAATCCTTTACGAGCTCGCGCCCGACGAGTATCTGATGGTGTTCAACGCCGCGAACCGCCAGAAAGACCTGCAGTGGTTCCACCGCTGGCGTCAGGAGTGGGGCATGCTTGTGGAGATAGACGACCAGACCGAGCAGACCGTGATGCTTGCCGTGCAGGGACCTGAAGCGACGCGGCATCTGAGCGAATTCCTGAACTATCCACTGGGCGCGACGCCGCGTTTTGGGGCGACTTGGGTGGAATGGGACGGCGCGCGCCTGTTCGCGGCGCGCACAGGCTACACGGGCGAGGACGGTTTTGAACTGATAGTCTCCGCTGAGCGCGGGATTCGCCTTTGGCAGGCGTTGCTGGCGATGGGCGCGACGCCCTGCGGTTTGGGCGCACGCGACGCCCTGCGCGTGGAGGCGGGGCTCCACCTCTACGGGCACGAACTCACCGACGACACCAACCCCATCGAAGCGGGTTTAGGATGGCTGGTCAGCGACCGAACCGACTACATCGGCGCAGACGCTATTCTGCAAGTCAAGACGGCAGGCGCGATGCGCAAACTGATGGGCGTCCGCCTGCAAGAGCGCGGCGTGCCCCGCGAAGGCTACCCCGTGCTCATCGACAATCAAGCCGTCGGCGCGCTCAGCAGCGGAGTCTACTCGCCCACCTTAGAGCAGGGCATCGGCATGGCGTACCTGCCTGCCCAGCACGCGAAGGTCGGAACCCCGTGCGCAGTGGCGATTCGCGGCAAAGCCGTGCCCGCCGTCGTCAGCACGCGCCGATTCCTCAAACGGGAATAAACCCGCGCCAGGTACAATATGCCACGAGGTGCGCCCGTGCGATTAGACGAGTTCAAGCAGCGAATAGAAGCCGAGTTCGGACCGAACCTGCGCCACGCCACGCCCGCCAATGTGCGCGAATTTCTGGATAAACTCCAACAAGAGGCGTGGGAGCATCAGCGTCGCCACAGCGAACGCTACGAGATGCCCGTCGAGAACGCGCGCACCTATGAAGAGGTGATGAAAGAGTTCTTCATCGATGTGCTGGAGCTGCCCGCCGAGAAAGCCGTGATGCTGCTGTGGACGCTCGCGCTGGATCTCACCTTCGCCGCGATTGAGCACCAATACTCGGAAGTGCTGGATCCGCTCTTTCGCACGCTGGAGAGCAGCGACTGACGAATCCCGTATTCCACGCAGTGCGCCACTCCGCCCCAAGTGGCAGAATCTCTCATGGAAACCACTTTTCGGGGAGGATGCGACGATGTCGTTCAACGATGCTCAACAGTATATCGGGCTGGAATGTACGGTCGCTTGGCGCGATCGGCGCGGTGAAGTGCAAGAGCGGAACCTGTTCATCTCGGATGTGACCTTCGTGCCGCTGTATGGCATCTGCCTGATTACCGACTACATGGAGATACGCTTGGACCGTGTGGTGAGTATCCGCGCGGCGGGCGAGATGGCGGAGACGGCGGCGGCATAAGCCACCTCATCAAGGAAGGAAGTGCGCGGCGCGGGGCGACGCCTCGCGCCGCGTGGACATCGCCTCAGTTTTCCAAAAATCCACGCCATCGGGTATGATTCGAACGGTATGAAAACTCGTGTATCGTTACCCGATGTCGCCTCCGAGCAGGATACGCGCGGCGTGGCGTTGCATGCGGTGGGCATCCGCGAGCTGCGCCTGCCTGTGACCTTGCGCACGCCCGCAGGCGCTACGCAGCAAGTGGTCGCTGTCGCCGATTTGAGCGTGGATATCGAAGCCGAGCAACGCGGCGCACATATGAGCCGCCTGGTCGCCGCATTATACGAGTGGGCGTCGACGCCGCGCACGCCCGCAGAAGTGAAAGTGCTGTTGGAAACGACGCGCGACCGCTTGGGCAGCCGCGCCGCGCAACTGCAGATGCGCTTCCACTACTTCATCGAAGTGCCCGCGCCCGTCACCCACACACTCGGCTGGCTCGATGTGGAGACCGCGTGGGAGTGCAAGCTCAACAACGGCGCGTCCTTCGCGATGAGCTACTTCGCGTTCCCCGCTATGACCCTCTGCCCCTGCAGCAAGGCGATTTCCCAGTACGGCGCGCATAACCAGCGTGCGCTGGTGCGCCTGTGGCTCCACACCAAAGACAAACTCCCGCGCCTGCCCGACGAGTACCTGCCGCTGGTGCAAGCCTCCGCCAGCTCGCTGGTCTACCCCGTGCTGAAGCGCCCCGACGAGAAGTTCGTCACCGAGCATAGCTACGACAACCCACGCTTCGTGGAGGATGTGGCGCGCGAGATGGCGTTGCGCCTGTCGGAACGCGAGGAGTTGAGCGGCTTCCGTGTGGAGTGCGAATCGATCGAGTCGATCCACAACCACAACGCTTTCGCGCTCTACGAGTCGCCCTTGCGCAAGTGAGGCGCGTGATGTCGCCGCTGGTCGCTGTTTCCGAGTTGGCCGTGCATTTAGGCGGACGCGCGGTGCTGTCGGGCGTCACGATGGAGGTCGCGTCAGGGGAGATAGTCGCGCTGATTGGTCCCAACGGCGCGGGGAAGACGACGCTGCTGCGCGTGCTGCTGGGGCTGCTGCCCTATCGGGGGCGCGTGCAGGTGCTGGGCAAGCCCCCAGAACGGCTCAGCCGCGCCGACCGGCAGCAGATTGGCTATGTGCCGCAGGCGTTGCAGTTCGACCGCACGATGCCCCTGCTCACGCGCGAGCTGCTCTGGGCGTTGCTGGGCGACGCGGCGCACGCGCCCCTTGAAACCATCCTACAAGCCGTCGACGCCGTCCACCTGTTGCCGAAGCCCGTGCGCACGCTGTCGGGCGGCGAGCTGCAACGGGTGGTGATTGCCGCCGCGCTCGCGCATCAGCCCAAGCTCCTGCTGCTGGATGAACCCGCCACAGGCATCGATGTGGGCGTGCGACTGCAGTTTTACGACCTCATCGAGCGACTGCGCGCCCAGCAGGGCATGGGCGTGCTGATTGTCTCCCACGACTTGAGCGTGGTCAGTCGCTACGCGACGCGCGTGGTGTGCATTCACCATCGGCTCATCTGTACGGGCGCCCCCGAAGAGGTGCTGCAGATGCCCGTCTTGGAAGAGCTCTATGGGCATCCTGTGGGGGTCTATCAGCATCAGCACGATTAGCGCGCCAAGCTCGCCACGCTGACTTCCGCCGCCAGTTTGCTGGCGATGGCTCGGAACGCTTGCGCTTGCGCCGAGTCGGGCACGGCTATCACGGCGGGTTGACCAGAGTCGCTGGCGATGCTCACCCTCGGATCCAGCGGCACCGACCCCAGAAACGGCGCGCCGAGCCGCTCGGCAAACACGCGCGCGCCTGGTCCGGGGAAAATCACCGTGCGCTCGCCGCAGTGGGGGCAGACGAACTCCGCCATGTTCTCCACGACGCCCAGAATGGGCGCGTTCAGCCGTCGGAACAACGCGACCGACTTGCCCGCGATGGACGCTGCGACCGCCTGTGGGGTCATCACAATCACTACGCCCGCCAACGGCACAATCTGCGCGGTGGTCATCGGCGCGTCGCCCGTGCCCGGCGGCAGGTCTACGAGCAGGTAGTCCAGCGCGCCCCAGCGCACATCGGCGAAGAGCTGCCGTACTGTGCCTGCCACTATCGGACCGCGCCACATCGCCGCCTGCTCCTCTTCCAGCAAGAAACCGATGGACATCACCGATACCCCGTAGCGGCGAATGGGAATAATCTGACCCGATTCCACCAGCGGGTGCTCGCCCTGACAGCCCAGCATTTTGGGGATGCTGGGACCGTAGATGTCGGCGTCGAGCAGCCCCACCTTCGCGCCCATCTGCGCTAAGGCGACCGCCAAGTTCACCGAGACCGTCGACTTGCCCACGCCGCCCTTGCCGCTGGCGATAGCAATTACTTGTTTCACTTCGGGCAGCAGGTCTTCTGGGGCGATGGCGCGCCCGCGCACCTGCGCCGTCATCTCCACATGCACTGCCGACACGCCGGGGAGTTGCGCAATCAGCCGCTCCGCCTCCGCCTTCATCTGGTCTTTCACGGGGCAGGCGGGCGTGGTGAGCTCGATGACCGCCTTCACCGCGCCGTCGCAAATCACCACATCCTTCACGAACCCCAGCGACACAATATCGCGGTGCAAGTCGGGGTCAATAATGTTCTTCAAAGCGTCCAAAACATGCTCGCGCGTTACCATGGCATCGTCAGTCTCCTACGCAAATACTTAGCGTGGCTAAGAGTATACCTAACTCATGCGCCGAAAGTGCAGCTTGGCACGCCAGTGTCTCAGCGAATCGCGCAGCGTCCAGCGGGGCAGTTTCCAAAAACCTTGATTTTTTGAACAGACATTCGGTAGAATTGGCTGGGAGGATGACTATGCATCAGCTGCGTATCAATGATGATGCAAAGCGGTGGCTATTTATGGTTGCCGCAACTGTATTGCTTGTTTTACTGTCGAATTGTGGCGGAGGAGGTACTCCTACACCCCCACCCTCGAACCAGTTAACGATTAGCGGCGTTGTGCTTGTGCCTTCAGGCACTCCGCGTTCCCGTGCGTTGACAGGCGCTGCGCTGCCGAACGCGACTGTGCGCGCCTACTTAGCGCTTCAGCTCGGTTCACCGATTGCCCAGACCGTCTCCGACTCGGACGGACGCTACACCCTGAGCGTTCCCTCCGATTACATCGGGCGCGACCTTCTGATTGTGGCGGAGAAGAATGTTGGCGGCGAGCGCGTGCGTGTAGCTGCGCTGACGCCCGCTCTACCTCCGCAGGGCTACGCGGGTGCGAATTTGGATGTTTCCACAACCCTCGCAACCGAAGAGATTTTGCGCTATGCCCGCCAGCAGAACCTGAATGCGCTCTCGCCGAACGGCGTGGCGTCGGTGGTGGA
This sequence comes from Fimbriimonadales bacterium, assembly GCA_046294565.1. GTDB lineage: Bacteria > Armatimonadota > Fimbriimonadia > Fimbriimonadales > GBS-DC > GBS-DC. Next base: position 591 of record JBKBKS010000085.1, on the reverse strand, counting down.
TCGAGTGCGCGAGTTGCTACGCGATCGTGACCGCTTGAGCCTCGTTGTGGGGCAGACCCTGCCTGAGAATATCGGCGATGGGATTGTCGAGGCGCAGCTGCGCGAGCAGGTTCGTGCGCGAGTAGGGGAGCAGGGGCAAAATCTGCGTCCCCCCACGGGCGATGTCGGTGCGGCGAAGGGGATGACGCAAATGCTCCGCGACTATGGGTCAGGATGGCTCGATCGCGGCAACGAGGAGATTCTGCGCCTCGAGCAGTCCGTGCAGCAACAGGAGCGGGTTATCGAGCGCGACATCATCAAACCGCTTGGACAACTCGGCGAACGGGGCGGGAACTTCATCGTGCGCGTACTGGGTCTCGACGAACGCAAGTACGACGACTCGCTGGATGGGTTGCCCCCTGCGCGCTACCGCGAAACGCAGCAGGGAGGGCGTTATGTATTGACGCGCATCGGCGACGCGCCCAACGACCGCACTTGGATTGTGGAAAGCGGGCAGCTTACCTGCACCGTAACCACCAGCAATCCGCTCCAAGAGTTCCGCCTCAACCCCGATGCAGGGCGTTTAAACTTCACAGTGCGTAAACAGGGCGA
>JBKBKS010000084.1:0-10117 GCA_046294565.1 Fimbriimonadales bacterium | reverse complement strand
GTACTCAGCAATCTGGTACTCAGCAACAGGAAGACCGCGCGTGAGCTGCTTGGACAGGACTGTCCAAGCCACGGGGGCGTCCGTGCGTGAGCTGCTTGGACAGGACTGTCCACGCTCGGCATGACGGCTATTGCTAAGCGAGAAAGCCTGTCATTCCGAGCCGCAGGCGAGGAATCTCTACCGATACGAGGCGTTTCTCTAACACACTCATCAGCCCTTGACTTCGCTGCACAACACAGGGTATACATATGTATACTACGGAGGCGATACGATGGCGTTCAATGTGAGGCGATATTTGATTCGCGTGCGCGGCGGGCAACAGTACCTGCCTGTGTCGGCGCGGCTGGTGTGGTTCCGCGAGGAGCATCCCGACTGGAGCATCGAGACGCAACCGCTGCATCTCGACTTCGAGAATGGGATTGCGGTCTTCCAAGCGACGGTGAAGGACGCCAGTGGTCGCGTGATTGCCAACGCGACCAAGATGGAGACGCGCAGCGATTTCGCCGACTTTGTGGAGAAGGCGGAATGCGTCCCCCTTGATGTGAGAATCCTAACAGCATCTGGGTGGAAATATTACGATGAACTCCAGATTGGCGAGCCTGTCCTTGCATATGATGTCCAAACAGACCAGATGCACTGGGTTCCACTCCTAAAAGTGCGCGCCTACAAGAACGCGCCGGTTGTGCGCCTGTGGAACAGCAAGGGCTTCGAAGTCGTCTGCACGCCCGACCACAAGTGGCCCATCACTTATCGGGGAAGCTGGAAAGGCAAGCGCTATGTCTACCGCAAGCTGCGGGAGACGCGCCAACTCAAAACAGGAGATGCGCTCATCGTAGGACGACCAGCGCCCTCGGGAATGTTGCCCGTTTCGCCCGAACAGGCGTTCCTGATGGGAATGCTCATTACGGACGGCTCGTTCCGACAAACAGAAAAGCATCTACGCGGTTATATCGTGCAGTCTGATCCTGAAGTCGTCGATCGGATGCGTGCGTTCCTACAAGATGTCCCGCACTTCGTGAGTGCGATTCCAGCTTATCAGCGCACTTTCCCTACGGGGCGTGCCTATGCGTGCCGTGCAGAGTATCGGTTCCACCTGAACGCGCCCGTGATGCACGCGCTCTATGACGCATTCGGCATCCGCGATGTGCGCGAGCTTGTGTATGCCGCGCCCCATCTCACCAGCGCAGCACGTGCTGCGATGCTGGAAGCGATGGTGCTCCGCGACGGCGATCAACGCGGCTCATTTGCGCAAAACCCGAACCGAAACGGGTGGGTGACCGATCTCTGGACAATCCTTTGCGCGTTGGAGGGTCAAATGGTGTGCAAGGGCGTCCGCAGAGACGAGCTCGGCGGTATCTGGATGGCGCGTATGAAGAAGCCCCGCGCCGTCTATGCCAGCAACCTTCGGATAGAGGACGCCGACTATGCAGATGTCTGGTGTCCGCAGACGCCTCTGGGCACTTGGGTTGCACGGTTTCCCAACGATGTTGTGACCATCACAGGCAACACAGGCGCAGTGGGTCGTGCGCTGGCGATGTGCGGCTACGGCACGCAGTTCGCCCCCGAACTGAGCGAGGGGGATGTGGCGACGGGGCGTATCGCCTACGCCGACTCGCCCGTGCCGTTGCGCGGTGAGGACAGCGAAGCGGGCGAGGCGCGCGCCGCAGAGACGCCCCCCGAAGCAATGGTCTGCGCCGACTGCGGCAAGGCACTGCGCAAACCCCAGTACGACCTGAGCATGGCGAAGTTCCAACGACCGTTATGCCCTGAGTGCCAACGCCGCGCTCAACGCGCCTCCAGCAACTGATGCGCTTGGATCGCTACCTGTCGGAGCGACACCCCGAAATCAGCCGCGCACGCTGGCAAGAGTGGATTGAGGCAGGGCAGGTACGCGTGAACGGCAAGCCCGTCACGAAGCCTGCCCACAAACTGCGCGCTGGCGACACAGTTGACTACACCTTGCCGCCCGACCGCCCGCCCGACTACGACCTGAAACCCGAAGATATCCCCGTGCCCATCGTCTACGAAGACGAACACTTGCTTGTGGTGAACAAACCGCGCGGACTGACCGTGCATCCTGCGCTAGGACACCCGCACGGCACGCTGGTCAACGCGCTCTTGGCGCATAGCCCCGTCCTATCGCAGGGCAGCGCGGCGTTCCGCCCAGGAATCGTGCATCGGCTGGATAAGGAGACGACAGGGTTGCTCATCGTCGCCAAGACGGATTTTGCGCACGCGCGGCTCAGCGACGCGCTGCAACGCCACGCGATTGACCGCCGCTACCTCGCCTTGGTGTGGGGTGTGCCCAAAGCGCGGCAGTTCACGGTGGATTTGCCTATCGGTCGGCATCCTATGCAGCGCAAGAAGATGGCGGCGCTGGACGCGGCGGCGGTGGCGTCAGGCAAGGCGCGCCCCGCTCGCACGCACTTCACTGTGGAGCAAGTGTGGCGCGACTCCGCGCTCCTCTACGCACGCTTGGAGACGGGACGCACGCACCAAGTGCGCGTCCACTGTAGCGCAATCGGGCATCCTGTGGTGGGCGACCCTCTGTACGGCGGCGTGCGCAAGCCCCCACGCGACTGCCCGCCTGAACTTGCCCACGCACTGCAGAGTTTGCAGGGGCAACTGCTCCACGCTTGCGAAATCGAGTTCGAGCATCCCTGCACGGGCAATCGCATGCGATTCACTGCGCCGCCGCCAGAAGATTTTCGGAGCGTCATTCAACTTTTGAACAATCAAGTTCCTCACAAGTGAAAATGTACCCCCAGCCCGCGTAGAGGCACAAATTCTGCGTTCACACCTGATGTCGGTTTGTCTGGGTGCGGCGCCATTCTTGGCGTCGTAGCGTCGGCGTCCCCGCCGACGAAGCACACCCGCGTACCGTCGGCGTCCCCGCCGACGACACACACCCAAACCCGTACCGTCAGCGTTTTTTTCGTCAGCGAGACGCTGACGCTACGCACCACGCTCAATCGTAGCGTCGGCGTCCGCCATTTGCTTGGACACGACTGTCCAAGCCACATCGCAAACTACGCTTGGGCAGGAATGTCCAAGCCACATCGCGGACTATGCTTGGACAAGAATGTCCAAGCCACAGGTGCAATTAGCTCCGCCTCCCATTTTTCGAACGATTTCGGCGAGTCCTAACTCCCCGCTCGGTATAATCTCCATGCAATGCTTATCGATATCAGCGTGCCGTTGCGGCAGCCGATGCCGACCTATCCGGGCGACGCGCCGTTCGAACTGATACCGGTGGCGCGGATTGCTGAGGGCGCGGTTGCGAACGGTTCCCAACTGCGTCTTGGAACCCATTCTGGCGCGCATATCGACGCCCCGTGGCACTTCAACGACGCAGGCAAACGCATCCACGAAATCCCGCTCGCACGGCTGATTGGCTACGCCTATGTCGCCGACCTGCGCGGGCACAACCCCATCACCGCCCACACGCTGGAGCAGGCAGACATCCCCCCAACCACCACGCGCCTGCTGCTTAAAACGGACAACAGCGCGCGCTGGGAACGCGAAACCGAGTTCAACCCACAGCATGTCGCCCTTACACCCGACGCGGCGGAGTGGCTCGTGCGCCGCGCCGTCGATGTCGTCGGCATCGACTACCTCTCGGTGGAGCGGTACGGCGCACCCAAGCCCGAAGTGCATCACATCCTCTGCGGCGCAGGCAAGATTATCATCGAGGGGCTGAACCTCAGCGCGGTGGAAGCAGGCGAGTACGAGTTAATCTGCATGCCCTTGCTGATTGAAGGCGCGGACGGCGCGCCCGCCCGCGTCGCCCTCCGCACACTGCGCTGAATCTGGCAAATTTGACAGCCCTCAAATCACCAAAACTGAATTATAATAAGGTTGCCACTGCACAAGTGGCAGAGCAGACCGCACAGCCTTGTTAACCCAACCTCCCTCTCGTGGAGCCTGCAAAGGCTCCACCTATTTTTTCAGATAATCTGCATCCAAAGAGGCAGCAGCGCAAGCGCAGCCACTGTCGAGGCGACCACTACGCCTGAGGCGAGTTCGGGTTCCACCTTGAACGCCGCTGCGTAGACCGCGCTCACCATCACGGTGGGCATCGCGCTTTGGATCAGCAGCGCTCGCGCGGCGAAATCGGGCAACCCTGTCAGGCGCAGCAAGCCCAGCATCAGCAAGGGCGTCAGCAGCGTCTTGAAGCCCACGATGAACGCGACGGCTTTCCAGCGTGCGCCCAGCACCTGCCAGCGTAGCATCCCGCCAATCGCCAGCAGCACCAGCGGCGTGGTGGTCTGCCCCAGCTTCTCCAGTGTAAACAGCAGCGGTTCAGGCAGGCGCAGGCGCGTTATCATCAAAGCGTAGCCCCCCAGTGTCGCCCAGAACACCGGCATCTGCGCCAAACGTTGCAGCCCCTGCGTCCCCCCAACTTGGCTCGCCTCGCCGACGCGCGATAGCAAACGCGTCCCCACAAGATGTATCATGATGCTCGTGACGCCCATGTCGTAGGTTACGGCAGCGGCGACGGTATCGGGGGCGTTCTGATAGAGCGAGGCGATTAGCGGCGTGCCTAAAAATCCCGTGTTGCTGATACAGCCCTGCACTGTAAGCAGGGCGCGCGTGGGCGGCGCAAGGCGCAACACGCCGCCCAGCGTCCACGCGAGCGCCATGCTCAGCCACACCGACGCCAAGCCCACGCCCCACACGCCGAGCAGAGTTGGCGAGAACGCGGCTTTGGCAAGCGCGCTCAGCACCAGCGCCGGCAACGGCGCCAGCGATACCAGCCGCGCCAACCACACCGTCGACTCGTCTGTCAGCACGCCCGCGCGCCGCAAACTGTAGCCCAGCAAGAGCAGAAACAGAAACATCGTCAGGTACAGCCCGACGGCGTCTTGGGGGGTACTCATTTGCCATGCAGGAGCCACGCAAGGTCGAACCGCGCCCACTTGATGGCGCTGCGCTGGGGGCGCCCGCGCTCATCGCGGGGTAAATCATCGCGCTCTAAAGCATAGCTATAGGTCACATGAATCGTGCCATCGCGCGCTTGGATAGCGCAGGGGTAGGAGTATCTGCCTTTGTGGGGTGCGTCCTTCTCTAAATAGCGCAGGAGTTGCCAGCTACGCCCTTCGTCGTCCGAGAGCCAGACGGCGAGCTGGTGGCGTCCCTGTTCGGTGTCGTTGCCGATGAGCAGCCACTCGCCTGTGCGCAGGGCGAGCGCGGCGATGCTGGAGCCGGGATTGGGCAGATTGGTCTTCGCCGCCTCGGTCCAGGTGTAGCCGTTATCGTGCGAATAGGCGACAAACACGCGATTGGGGGGCGGTCCGTTGTCGCGCAGGTAAGCGACGAGCGTGCCGTCCTTGCGGCGCAGCAGGCAGGGTTGCACCGCGCCCGCTCCCAGAATGGGCAGGCTGGGCTTCCAACGCTCGCCCCCGTCCTCACTGATGGCAACCAGCGAGAAGCTGAACCCATCCGAGTAGAGCGGTAGGTAGAGGCGTGCGCCCTCGATTAGGGGCGGTATGCGCGTCATCCAGCCCAAGCGCCGCGACAGCTCGTCGCTGGCGTGCTGGCGCACCGTGCGCGCGTACACCTCCAACCGCGCTTGAAGCGGCGCGGGCAGCGACGCGCTCCGTGACTCCAACTGTTGGAGCCAAACCTCTACAGTCTCCACGAACCGCTCGTCGGGCGAGATGTGGAGCACATCGCCCATCGTCCAACGCGGCGCGATTGCACGCTGATAGTCGGCGCTCAGCCGATACTTCAGCAGCGAACCTTCCCAGCGGTGGTTCAGAATGGTAATCCAGACCAGCCAGAGCCGCTTGCGAGCGTCGATAAAAAGCACGGGGTTACAGTCGGGGTAGTCGGGCGTATCCGCCATCACGAAAGGTCGGCTCCAACGCGATACGCCTTTGCGCAGCCGTGCGCCCAGTATCTGCACATCGTCGGCGGTGCGCTCGCCCGAACCGCTGAACCAACACGCCAGCAGGTCGCCGTTGGGACACTCCACAAGGCTGGAGGCGTGATTGTGCCATCCATTCAGCGGAAAAATCAGTTCGCTTCCATGCACAAACCCAATTTTCGGGACACAAGGCGAGTTTCCTCTACAACCGCTTGCGCACGCGCCCCAGCAGCTCGGTCATCATCTCCATCGTGAGCAGCTTGGTGTAGGTATTGCGTGCGCTGGGGTGATAGCTGACCGCGAGGAACTTCTCGTGGTGGAGCGGATAGAGCGCGCCGTGCTGAAAAGTATAGCGGGCATCGGGGGGCAGCAAGTTCTCTTGGTGTGCAAGGCGCAGACACGCCTCGAACGCGAGTTGCCCCAGTGCAAGGAACCCCCGTAGATGCGTCATCAGCCGATAGGCGCGCACTAAGTAAGGAAAGCATGATTCTTGCTCCTCGCGGGTGGGCTTGTTGTCGGGCGGGGCGCAGTGAACGGCGGCTGTAATCGCGGCGTCGTAGAGCGTTAGCCCGTCGTCGCAATGGGTCGCGTGCGGTTGATTGCAGAACCCCGTGCGATAGAGCGCGTCGAACAGAAACGCGCCTGAGGGGTCGCCTGTGAAGATGCGTCCCGTGCGGTTGCCTCCGTGCGCGGCGGGGGCAAGCCCCACAATCAGCAGCCGTGCGGTCGACGCGCCGAAGTTGGGCACGGGCTTACCCCAGTAGGTCTGCTCGCGGAACGCAGCGCGGCGCGTTTGGGCGACCTGCTCGCGATACACTGTCAGGCGCGGGCAACGCGAGCAGGCGATAATCTCTGCGTTCAGCGCGTCCCACTCAGCCATATTTTGGATAGCAGCACTTTTTATATTTCTTGCCGCTGCCGCAGGGGCACGGGTCGTTGCGCCCGACCTTGCCCGACCTTGCGCCCGCGTCCACCGTTCCTGCGTCTGCCTCGTCCGCCAAGCGTTGGACGCCCATCCCGCCCCGCCCAGCAGCCATCGGCGAGTTCGCGTCGCCCGCAATCCGCACCACCTGACGAGGCTGCGGCGGCGCGACCTGCGCATGGAACAGGAACATCACCACATCGTTGCGAATCGCGTGCAGAGTGTCGGCGAACACTTTGGACGACTCCTGCTTGTACGCCACCAACGGGTCGATCTGCCCGTAGCCGCGCAGCCCGATGCCCTCGCGCAGGTACTCCATCGACGCCAGGTGTTCCACCCAGCGGCGCGTGATGACCTGCAGCATGAAGTAGCGCTCCATCTCGCGCATAATCTCCGTGCTGAGCTGCTCCTCGCGCATCGCATACGCCTGCTCCGCCCACGCACGCACCTGATCCAGCATCAGGTCGTGGCGTGTGAAGGTGAAGTCGTCGGGCTTGACGAAGAACTCCAGCGGAAAGATGGTGTTCAGCCGCTGATACAGCCCTTGTAAGTCCCACTCTGTCGGGGGGAGGTTGCGTGGGGCGAACTCGTCGACCGCCTCCGTGACCACCTCGCCGATGTAGTTGAGGGCGAGCTCGCGCGTGCCCTTGGCTTCCAGTATCTGACGGCGTAGCGCGTAAATCTGCAGACGCTGATTGTTCAGCACATCGTCGTATTGCAGCACATGCTTGCGTATCGAGAAGTTATGCAGCTCCACGCGCTTTTGGGCGCCCTCGATGGCTTTGGTGAGCATTTTGGCTTCGAGCGGCTCATCTTCGGGCCAGGTTTTGAGCAGGGGGCTATTGCGCAGGTTCTCGGCGAAGAGGCGCACGAGCTCGTCTTCGAGCGAGAGGAAGAAGCGCGATTCGCCGGGGTCGCCCTGTCGTCCGGAGCGTCCGCGCAGCTGGTTGTCGATGCGTCGGCTCTCGTGGCGTTCGGTTCCCAGCACGAACAGCCCGCCGAGTTTACGCACCTCTTCGGCGGCGACGGAGCGTTCCTGCTCGGAAAGTGGCAGGGGCGGCGCGGCGCGCACTTTGCCCCCGCGTCGGAAAGATATCGGCTCCTGCTCGGCGGTCGCGTCGCCTTCGGCGTCATCGGGTTTCGGCTCCTGTTTCACGACCGAACCGCCCAGCAGGATGTCCACGCCGCGCCCTGCCATGTTCGTGGCGATGGTCACTGCGCCTTTGCGTCCCGCCTCTGCGATAATCGCCGCCTCCTTCTCGTGGTACTTCGCGTTCAACACATTGTGGGGGATGCCGTGTTCCATCGCCTCGATGAAGTGTTCGGCGTTCGCTTCGGGCAGCTCCCAGTGTTCGAGGAACCACTTCACATGGGCAGGGTCGGTCGGGCTGGTGGGCAACTCCAAATCGCGCAGGATAGGCGTAATCTGGCGCATCGTGAGGGCGTTCAGGGGCATCAGCAGCGTCTTGCGCCATTCCTCCTTCTTGGACTTATCCACCTGCTTGCTCGACTCCAGCTCGCGTCGCGCGCGCTCCACCAAAGTCAGCAGCTGCAGCTTATCAAACGCGAGCCGCGCGGAGACCACTTCCGACATCTCGATGGAGCGCGTGCCCACCAGCACGGGCTGCTGCTTGGTGTAGAGGCGCAGAATCTCCAACGCAATCCCGCGCAGCTTCGCCTCCATGTTCTTGTAGACCACATCGGGGTGGTCGACGCGGATCATCGGGCGGTGCGTGGGGATGCACACGACATCCATGCCGTAGATTTTGCGGAATTCTTCCTCCTCGGTTTTGGCGGTGCCCGTCATGCCCCCGAGTTTCTGATAGAGGCGGAAGTAGTTCTGGAAGGTCACGACGGCAATCGTCTGGCTCTCTTGCTTGATGGGCACGCCCTCTTTCGCCTCCAGGGCTTGGTGGATGCCGTCGCTGAAGCGTCTGCCGTGCATCAGGCGTCCCGTGAACTCGTCGACGATGATAATCTCGCCGTTGCGCACCACATAGTGGATATCTTTTTTGAAGTAGCCGTGTGCCTTGAGCGCGGCGTTGATGTAGGGCATCAGCTCCACCTCGTCGGCGAGGTTCTTCACGCCCATCATCTGCTCCAGCCGCTCCGTGCCCTCTTCGGTCAGCGTGACGGAGTGGTGCTTCTCATCTACCACATAGTCGCGCTCGGGCTGCAGGCGACGCACATAGGAGTCGACGCGCGAGTATATTGTGAGATCCTCTTCAATCTGCCCGGAGATGATGTGGGGGGTGCGGGCTTCGTCGATGAGGATGCTGTCGACCTCGTCGATGATGGCGTAGTAAAGTTCGCGTTGCGAGAGGTCGTTGGGGGAGTAGACCATGTTGTCGCGCAGGTAGTCGAAGGCGTACTCGTGGTTGGTGCCGTAGGTGATGTCGGCGGCGTATGCCTCTTTGCGGGTGACCTCGCGCAGGTGGAGGTAGCGCGGGTCGGGGTGCTGGTAGCCGGGTTCGTAGATATACGAGCCGCCGCGCTCGTCGGTCTCCGCGCTCTGCCCTTGAATGACGCCCACGGTCAGACCGAGCAGGTGGTAGATGGGCGCCATCCACACGGCGTCGCGCCGCGCGAGGTAGTCGTTGACCGTCACCAGATGCACGCCCTTGCCCAGCAGCGCGTTGAGGTACAGCGGCAGCGTGGCGACGAGCGTCTTGCCCTCGCCCGTCTTCATCTCGGCGATGCGCCCCTGATGCAGCACCATGCCGCCAATCAGCTGCACATCGAAGTGGCGCATGTTGAGCGTGCGTCGCGCCGCCTCACGACACGCCGCGAACGCCTCCGGCAGAATATCGTCGAGAGTCTGCCCGTCCTGCAGTCGCTTCTTGAATTCGTCGGTTTTCGCTCTCAGTTGCTCGTTCGATAACGCTTGAAACTCAGGTTCGAGCGCGTTGATTTTCTGCACAATCGGCATCAGCCGTTTCACATCGCGCTCGCTGGTATCCATCAGCTTCTTGAGCCACTCTCTAACAATCATCATGTCCTCCCTAGTGGGGCGGGATATATGATACCCAACGATGTTGTTTTCAACCCGTTGGAGTGCTCCTTCAATTAGAACTGCGACACGGAGGACAACCTGCCCGATACCCATTCGGGGTTGGGCGACTGTGCGAACCGCACTCGGTGGTACAATGTGGCGGGTGCGCGGCGCCACATCGATGGCATGTGTTCGCCGATGGGCACGCGAAACGGGTTCCCTATAACGGATATGGCGTTCATGCAGTATAATCGAGTGGCGCGATAGGTTTTGCCCCAATCACAGTGTGCCTGCCGCGCCAAAGTCGCCTGCTGCAAGCGGGCGCGTTCTCATA
>JBKBKS010000083.1:0-10200 GCA_046294565.1 Fimbriimonadales bacterium | reverse complement strand
GTGCGCACGCTCAAGCCCGACCTCGCGATACTGGATGTGAAGATGCCCGAAATGGACGGCATCGAGGCGGCGCGCATCCTCCACGAGGAGCGGCTCGCGCCCGTGGTACTACTCACCGCCTACAGCGATAGCGAGCTCATCCAGCGGGCGAAGCAGGCAGGCGTGTACGGCTACCTGGTCAAGCCGTTCAAACAAGCCGACCTAACGCCTGCCATCGAGGTCGCCCTTGCACGCTACCAAGAGGCGCGTGAACTGGAACACCAGGTGGACGACCTCAAAGAGACGCTGGAGACGCGCAAAATCATCGAACGCGCGAAGGGCATCTTGATGGACACCTACGGGCTGCGCGAGCAGGAAGCCTATCGGCGCATCCAAGTGCAAAGCATGAACACGCGCAAGAGCATGCGCGAGATTGCCGAGGCGATTATCATCGCCCACACGATTAAGACCCCCAACCAATGAAACTCGCCGCGATTACCGACGAGATAGCCAACGACCTGCGCACGGCGCTACAGGTCGCGCAGGCGTTCGGCGTCGAGGCGGTGGAGCTGCGCACGCTGTGGGGGGTGAACATCGCGCAGGCGGACGACGAGCTGCTGCGCCGCGCGAAAGCAACGCTCCGCGAGTTCGATATGCGCGTCTGCTCGATTGCGACGCCTGTGTTCAAAACCGACCTGTTCGGCGCGACCGAGCGGGGCCCCTTGCACGCCGCCCAAGAAGCCGACCTGAGCGTGCAACTGCCCATGCTACAGCGATGTCTGGAGTACGCGGCTTTTTTTGACGCGCCCATCGTGCGCATCTTCGCGTTCTGGCGCGCTGGCGCACTGACCCCTGAACGCGAAACGCAAATCCTCGGCTGGCTGGAGCGCGCCTTGCCCTACGCCGAACGCGCCGAGGTCGCGCTGGGACTGGAGAACGAACACAGCTGCCAAGTCGGCACAGGCGCGGAACTCGCGCAGATATTCAGCAAAATCGACTCGCCCTACCTGAAAGGCGTTTGGGATCCGGGCAACGCCTTCGTGCTGGGCGAGACGGCGCAGGCGGGCTACGCCGCTGCGCAACCCTATGTAGCGCACATCCATATCAAGGACGGCATCCGCCAACCCGACGGCTCCGTCCACTGGACAATCGTCGGGCAGGGCGAGGTCGGCTACGCGGAACACTTTCAGCAAATTGCCCGTAGTGGCTATCAAGGCTATCTCTCGTTGGAGACGCACGCGCGGGTGGCTGGGCTGTCGCAGGCGGAAGTCTCGCGACAGTGCCTGCAAGCGATGCACGCACTACTTCAAGCAACTATAGGAGGCAACTAAATGGCTGGCATTACGGTACGCACTTTTCGAGAGCTGCTCAAACGCAAGTTAGTCAAGGGTATCGGTCTGATTGCGCTGTTGGGCGTCGCCGCGAGTATGGTGATTTTCTTCGCCATACCGCCCGGCGCGCCGATTCAGAAAACCGAAGCGCAAGGGCTGAACCAGCCCGTCGTCAAGGTGGGCGATATCGTAGTCACCGAGTCCGACTTGCAACGCTTCATCAACGCCCAAACGCAGGGGAACCCGCCCAACGAATATGGCGCGCTGTTGCAGCTGCGCTATCAGGTCGCTCAAAACATCGCCAACGCGCTCGCCGTCACTTTGGAACTTGAAAAGCAAGGCTATCAAGCTTCGCGCAGTGAACTTGAGACGGCAAAAGAGGAGTTCATCAAGTCGCAACTGGATTTGGTGCGTCAGCAGCTGTTGCCCGACGGTAAGGGCGACGACCGCGCGTTAGACAAAGCACTCAAAGAGCGCGGCGCGTCTCTCAAGCAACTGCGTGAACGCCTCGAAGCCGAAGTGCCCGACCTGCAGTTCCGCGTCTTCGTCACGCGCGATAAGTTCCTCAAGAGCCTGCGCGAGAAGTACAACCCGGCCGACGAGCAAGTGCGCCTGATGTTTGAGAATGTGTTCCCCGCGCGAATTTTCGTGTCGGTCGAGAAGCACAAAGATAAGGCGGAGACGCGTATCAAGGAAGCGCACGCCGCGCTCCAATCGGGCAAGCCCTTCGCAGAGGTGGTGAAGCAATACTCCGACGACCCCGACGCCATCAAAAAACAAGGCGGACGCATCACAGGCAGCGGCTACTACGAAATCCAAGAGCAACTCAGCAATCTCTTCGGCGCGGAAGTCGCCAATCGCGTGATGGCGTTCAAACCCAACCAAGACTACACCGAGCCGCTCCAAGATAAGGAGCAGAAAGGCTACTACATCTACGCCATCGCAGAGCGCAAGCTGGACCTGCCGCCCGACTTCAACGAGAAGAAAGACCAGTACCGGCAAGCGTATATCAATATGCGCGTCAGCAACGAGGAGCAGCGCGTGCGCAACGCCGCGATGCAGAACTTCAAGCCCGAATTTATAGACCCACTGCTGGTGCAACTGGACACACTCAATAAAATGGCATCGGCGCAGACGCCCGAGCGGCTGAAGACCTTCAAACAGGTCAACGACGCGCTCATCCCCATCGTGAACTCGTCCAGCCCGAATGTACGGCTCGCGCAGTGGATGCAGATAATGGTGCTGCAACAGTTGGTGCAACTGCACAAAGAGGTGAAGGACCAAGAGGGCGAGAAGAAGTATCAGGAACAGCTGAATGCTGTGATGAACCGCTTCTTCAACGAAGGCGGCGAGGATCTAAGTATCCGCCTGATGCGCGCGGAGCGGCTCATCGAACAGGGCAAGAAGAAAGAGGCGTTGAGCGACTTGGAGGTCGCGTCTGGGCTGGTGTATCGCCCCAACGACTTCCCGTTCCTGTTCGGCGTGGCGGAACTGTACGAGAAGGCAGGTCGCAAAGATCTGGCGCAGCAGACACGCAAGCGCGCACAAGAGATGCAGATTGCTCTCCAGCGCCAGCAAGAGGAGCAGCAGAAGATGATCCAGAAGCAGCTAGAGGAGCTGCGCAAGCAGCAGGAGGCGGAGCGGAAGAAGGAGCAAGGCGCATCACAGCCCACGGCGAACGCGCCGCAGCAGGGCGGTCAGCAGCCGCCTAACGCCAGCGCGCCACAGCAAGGCAAGTAAAAGCGATTTGGGGTACACTTGGCGTGGACGCCATGAAACGCTACTACATCACGACGCCCATCTATTATGTGAACAGCGCGCCGCACATCGGAACCGCGCTGACCACCATCGTCGCTGACGCCTGCGCTCGGTTCCAGAAACAGCGCGGGCGCGAGGTCTACTTCCTCACTGGCACGGACGAGAACGCCCCGAAAGTGCATCGTGTCGCCCAAGAGCGCGGCGTCCCGACCCAACAGTTCGTGGACGAGATGGCGGAGGTGTTCGCCCACACTTGGCGCGCCCTACATATCGAGTACGATGTGTTCATTCGCACCACGGAGGTGCGCCATACGCGCGTGGTGAGCGCGGTGTTCCGACGCCTCCGCGAGCAGGGCGACATCTACAAGGGCAGCTATCAAGGCTGGTACTGCATCTCGTGTGAGACTTTCTTTGCGAGCAGCAAGATTGATGAGTCGCGCACTTGCCCCGATTGTAGCAAGCCGCTGGAATGGCGCGACGAGCCGTGCTACTACTTTCGCCTCTCCGCCTACGAGTCGCGTCTGCGCGAGCATATCTTGGCGAACCCCCAGTTTGTGCAGCCTGAAGTGCGGCGCAACGAAACGCTGGGATTCATCAACGAGGGCTTACAAGATATCGCGGTCAGTCGCACGGGCGCGGATTGGGGCGTGCCTGTGCCCGACGACCCCGACAGCGGCGTGGTGTATGTGTGGTTCGATGCGCTGTTGAACTACCTCACGGCGACAGGCTGGCTGGAACGCGGAGAGGGCTACTTGGACACTTGGCCCCCCGACCTGCAACTGATGGGCAAGGATATCCTGCCACGCTTCCACGCCACAATATGGCCTGCGATGCTGATGGCGCTCGGCGCGCCCCTGCCCGAACGCCTCTACGGGCACGGCTGGTGGATTGTGAACAAGCAGAAGATGTCGAAGTCGCTCGGCAATGTTTACGCGCCGTTGGAGGTGGCGCAGTCGCTGGCGCAGGCGTCGGGGTGCGCACTGCCCTTCGCCATCGACGCCTTCCGCTACTACCTGCTGCGCGAGATGCCCACCGACTCAGACGCCGAGTTCAGCTTGGAAGGGTTCGAAGCGCGCTACAACGGCGACCTCGCCAACGACTTGGGCAATCTGCTGCACCGCACGCTGTCGATGATGCACCGCTACTTCGGCGGGCGGACGCCCGAAGGCGCGCGAGTGGACGCCGCGCTGGCAGACCTGTTCGTGCAACAGGCAGCGCGAGTCACGGAAGCGTTCGAAGCCATCGACTACCCGCGCGGACTGCGCGAAGCGTGGCAGATTATCGGCGCGGTGAACCGCTACTACGACGAGCAAGCCCCCTGGACGCTGATGAAACAGGGCAACGCCGAACGCGCGGGGCAGGTGTTGTATGCGGGGCTAATCGCCGCGCGACTGCTCAGCGGGCTTGTCGAACCCGTGATGCCCCAAGTCGCACGCGCGGTGGCTCAACAGCTCAATCTGAGCGCCGTTCCCTGCTGGAGCGACGCGACCGTGATGAACGCCATCCCCAGCGGACACCTCTTGCAGGAGCCGACGCCCATCTTCCCGCGCTTGCAAACGAAGGCGAAAACCCCGAACAACGCGCCAGCCGCGCCGTCCACACCCCCAACCCCGCTCAAGGAGCAGAAACCCATGCAGGAACACATCACCATCGACGACTTCAAACGCTTGCAAATCCGCATCGCCACGATTACCGCCGCCGAGCCTGTGCCCAAATCCACCAAACTGCTCAAGCTCACGCTGGATGTGGGCGGCGAGTCGCGTACCATCGTAGCAGGCATCGCCGAAGACTACGCGCCCGAACAGATTGTGGGCAAGCAGATCCCTGTGTTGGTGAACTTGCAGCCCGCGCTGATTCGGGGCATCGTGTCGGAGGGGATGATGCTCGCCGCGGATGTGGACGGCAAAGCCGTGCTGCTCCATCCCGACCGCGCCGTGCCAAGCGGCAGTGGGGTGCGCTAGCTACCGCGTCGGCGCGCAGTAGCTAATCTGCTCGAACTCTTCGGCGTTCAGGCTCGCGCCGCCGACCAGCGCGCCGTCGATTTCGGGCTGATGCAGCAGGGCGTGCGCGTTGGAGGCTTTCACACTGCCCCCATACAGAATGCGCACGAACTCCGCCAGTTCCTCATCGTAAAGTTCGCGTAGCGTCTGGCGGATGAAGCCGCACACGCGGTTCGCCTCGTCCGCCTCGCACACCTGCCCCGTGCCAATCGCCCACACAGGCTCGTAGGCAATCACCAGCTCGTAGAGTTCGTCCGCTGCGATGCCCGCCAACGCGCCTTCGAGTTGCTTGCGGATGACGCTTTCGGTCTGACCCGCTGCGCGCTCGGCGAGCGTCTCGCCCACGCACAGGATGGGCTTCAACCCGTGCGGCAACACGGCGCGCAGTTTGCGGTTCAGGGTGGCTTCGGTCTCGCTGAAGTAGGGCAACAGGCTGGGATCTAAGTCGGGGTCGTTCACGCCGAAGCGTCCGCGAGTCTCCGAGTGTCCTAAGATGACATACTCGCAGCCGACCGCGCAGAGCATCGCGGGCGAGACCTGCCCTGTGAACGCGCCCGCGTCGCGCCAGAAAGCGTTTTGCGCCCCCAGTTTCATCTCGCTGCCGCGTATCGCCTCGCCCACCGCCTGCAGCGCCACGAAGCTCGGACAGAGCAGGATCTCCACATCCGAGCGCATGCCGATGCGTTGGCGCAGGGTAGTCGCCAGCGCCGCGCCTTCCGACGGCGTCAGGTGCATCTTCCAGTTGCCTGCAATCAAAGGTCGTCTCATCATCATCCCTCCGTGGCTTGGACTTCAGTCCAAGCATTTTGCGCACGGACAGGAGTGTCCGTGCCACAAGCGCAGGTGCGACGCCTTTCTTGGCGTCGCAAGTTCGTCGGCGGGACGCCGACGCTACAGGGCACGGACAAGAATGTCCGTGCTACTTGGATAGCTCTTGCAGCAGGGGCGCATATTTCTCTGCTACCACACGCCGTTTGACTTTCAGCGTGGGCGTCAGCTCGCCGCTTTCGATGGTGAACGGCTTGGCAATCAGGCGGAATCCCTTCACGCGCTGGAAGTCCGCCAACTCACGGTTGACGCGCTCCAGCTCTTGGCGGAACCGCTTCTGCACGGCGTCGTGGTTCAGCAGCGCGTCGGGATCGGTCGCCTCGATGCCTGCTTGCTTGGCGAAGTCGCGCAGGGCGTCCATGTTCGGCACAATCAGCGCGACAGGCGCGCTCAGCCCGTCGCCGTACACCACTGCCTCTTGTATCAGCTCGCTCTGCTTCAGCAGGTTCTCAATCGGCTGCGGGGCGACATTTTTGCCGTTCGCTAGCACGAGGATGTCTTTCTTGCGGTCGGTGATGTAGAGATAGCCGTCCTTATCTATATAGCCGACATCGCCCGTGTGGAACCAGCGGTCGGGGTCAATCGCCGCGGCGGTCGCTTCGGGCTTTTTGTAATAGCCCTTCATGATGTTCGGTCCGCGCGCGAGGATTTCGCCGTCTTCAGCGATTTTGATTTCCACGCCGCGGATGGGTTTGCCCACGCTGCCAAAACGCGGCGCGTTCGGCGGGTTCACGGTCAGCACGGGGCTGGTCTCGGTGAGACCGTAGCCTTCCAGAATCAAGATGCCGAAGGCGTGGAAGAACTCGGCGACCTCCTTGGGGAGCGCCGCGCCGCCCGACACGAAGTAGCGCAACCGTCCGCCCACGCGCTCACGGATTTTGGACGCCACCAGTTTATCCAGAATCGCGTGCTGAATCTTAACTCCCAGCGGCGCGGGCTTGCCCTCGCGCCAGCACCGCGAGTAGATTTTGCCCACCTCCAGCATTCGGTAGAACAGTTTCTGGCGCAGGGGGGGCATTTGGCGCACGGAGGCGAGGATTCGATCCATCACCGACGCATAGAAGCGCGGCACGCCCAGCATCAGCGTCGGCTGCGCCTCCAGCATATCGTTGGCGAGGGTGAACAGGCTCTCGGCGTAGGCAATCGTCAGCCCCGCGTAGATTGGCAGGAAGTGCCCCCCCATCCGCTCGAACACATGCGAAAGCGGCAGGAACGACAGAAACAGGTCGGTCGGCTGCCAATCGATAAGCTCCAGCACCGCCTCGATGTTGGTGATTAGGTTCTGGTGGGTGAGCATCGCGCCTTTGGGTTCGCCTGTCGTGCCTGAGGTGTAGATGAAGGTGATGATATCGTCGGGCTGGCTTGCCTGCACGATGGCTTGCAGTTCGCTTTCGGTGAGCGCACCAGGCTGGTTCAACATTTGCTCGAAGCTGGGCGTGTCGCTCGTATTCTTGGGGGCAATCACGATAATCTGCAGGCTGAGATGGGAGCCTTCCAGCGCCTCGCGCGCCTTGCGCAGCTGTTTCGCGTCGCTGACCACCAGCACCTTCGGCTCGGAGTCGCTGAGAATCTCCAGCACTTGGGAGGCAGTGAGCGTGGGGTAGATAGGCACGGTAATCGCGCCCAAGCACAGCGTCGCCCAGTCGGTGATTGCCCATTCGGGGCAGTTCTCGGAGAGAATCGCCACGCGGTCGCCCTGACGCACGCCCCCCTCGTGCAACGCGCGTGCGCACGCATACACGCGCCTGCCCAACTCGCGATAGGTTATCGGGCGAAACTGCTTCTCGCGCCTGACCAGCATCGCGGGCTTCTCGGCGTGCTGCTCCACGCTCCGCCAAAACGCCTTGCTCAAAGTGTCCACAGCCATCGTCTCGCTCCAGTCAAACGCTTCAGCGCGAGGGCGGAGATTCCTGCTGCTGTTCAGGCTTGGACGACGGCGTGTACGGCGTGTAGCGTGAAAGCACGAACTGATACGAGTGTTCGCGACCCTGATTGTCCAGAAACATTATCTGCTGACGGCGCAATCGCACGCTCAGCAGGCGACTGCCGGGGTCTTGCTCAAGTAGTCTTTGAATGTCCTTATCCAAGATATCATTTTGGACATCAGTAGTGTACCAAATATGACTGATATATCCCTGAGATGCTCGGACACAAAGCGCTTCGTGTTCAGTTTCTTCAAAGAGGCGCACTGCTGCTCCCTGAGGTGCATCGGGTGGAGCTGGGGGCGATTCGTCGTCTCGCAGTTCGGGAGTATCATCCGTCCACATTCCTCGGATGAGGTTTCGCGAATCTACGAATCTCTTCGCGGCGTCTGGAATCGGTTCTCGGAACAGCGCTTGTGGCGGTGGAAACAGCTCGCCGACGGCTTCGTTGAACCGCTGGCGCTGGGTGGTGTTGAGCAGACGGGCAGGGAGCCACTGCCCCTGATTGAGCTGCTGGCGTTGCGCTGCGTTCAGCGTTGCCAAAAACCGCAGGGCAGGCAGGCACGCGACCAACGGTTCGAATTCGAAGCGTGTGAGGCATAAACTTGTGTACGGAAAGTGCCGACTTTGTGTCAGGTACTCCACTTGCGTCTGGGTGAGCTTGCCTGCCAGGGCGATGTAGTCGTCGAGTCCCAGCCAGCCCTGCTGTTCATATTTCTGCTCCAGCGGGCGCAGCCACGCTTCGGGCAGCTCGTAAGCGCGATAGCTCCAGTAATATTTATGGCGCGCCAGCAAGTAGCCCGACTCGTCGGCGCGGAGCCAGCAAGATTGCTGTAGAGAGCGAAGCGCTTCGGGACGATTCGGCTGCTGCGCATACATGGAAGGGACGGCAAGCGTTCGGAAGGCGTCGCTGATTACAGGCACGCGCGTCGCCCACGCTATCTGCTCCAGCATGTCAGCGACAGTTACCCTGTCAGACTGCACATCAGAATCCGTTCCACGATAGATAGGCACGGGCGGCGCAGGGCGGTCGCGTGGAGGCGTCCCCTTGCCTGCAAAAAACTCGGTCAAACGCTCCTCGGCAGACGCCCACGCCTCCCAAAACCGCCATAATTCTGCAGACTCAAGGTGGGAGACTAAACTCAAGGTGTATGCACTGTCAGAGGTACCCAGAGACAGATTAGTGTACTGAGTGATTCCGATTGTTTGGCAGCTGACCAGTTGATATTCGAGAGCGCTGAGGCGCGAACACATTCGCATCCACAACCCTGAAAATTCGGGGTTGGAAGGGGCGGCTTGCTCCAAGTATACGTACTCGTCGCCTTTGGGATTTTCTATCCAGCGTCGGTCGCGCATCCAGGACGGCAGGAGTGCGTCGTTAGGTAGCAAGAAGACGCCTGGCGCGGGTTTCGTGCTGAAGCCTATCACCTGCCCTTTTAGAAGCGCCTCAACAGCGCGGTCAGGCAACGCAGCGAGGCAACAGAGAAAGGCATAGTCAGGTGGGAATTCGTACCCCTGCTGGGTACTCATGGAGTCTTCCTCGGTGCTTGCAAATTGGTAGGGGGTCATGGAGAATAGAATCCCGAACTGCATCTGCTCCTTTGGGGATAAGCTCTCGTATTTCGCTCTCAGTTGGCGCATTTCCGCTTGACGCTGCTCGATGGAGAGTTTTCGCACGGCGCGTGCGGCTTCAATTAGCTCGCGCAGCGCTTGACGGCGCGCCTCCTGCACGGCGTTGCGCATCTTCTCTTCCTGCAGGCGCGTTGCGTCGGGCACATACAGCACATAGGCGCCGCTTTCGTCCTTGCGCCACTCGTAGCGGAATAGTTTTGCCAGCTGGGTCAGAATCTCGTGTGCAGGGCGGTCTTCCACGAAGATGGCGACCTTCTCTTCTGCAATCGCGTCGATACAGCGCAGGGAGACCCCTGTCTGCTTGCCGATGGAGCGCAGGGCGTCGCGCATCGGCTCCAACTTGAGCCAGACCGTGATGCGTCGTTGCAAGAGCGGCTCATTCTCCAGCGCGGCGGGCTGACCCTGCCCGACCGTCAGCACTGCCAGCGCAAATATCGCACTCCACAGTCCCCGAAATCGCATAATCTCACCGCGATAGAGTTTCGCGCTAAATAATACGAATCCTGCTGCGGATGCGCGTATACTTGCGGAACAGAGGGGGAGACATAGTGGCTTGGACTTCGGTCCAAGCGCACCGGGGGACGCCTGCAGCCGTGTGTCCCCCGTGAGCCTTGTCAGGGGCTACGCCGCGCCGCCGACCTCCAAGCGCACGAACCTCGCAATCTTCAGGTCGCTGCCGACGGCTTTGAGCATATCGCCGATGGTCTTCGACTCGTCCTTATAGAACGGTTGCTCCAGCAGGGCGACTTT
>JBKBKS010000082.1:0-10309 GCA_046294565.1 Fimbriimonadales bacterium | reverse complement strand
GTGGAGATGTTCAAAATCATCGTGGGCGTCGCCGTCGCTGCCGTGCCTGAGGGATTGCCCATCGTGCTGACCATTACGCTCGCCCTGCGCGTGAGCGCGATGGCGAAACGCAACGCGCTGGTGCGCCGCCTGCACGCCGTCGAAACGCTCGGCAGCACCACCGTCATCGGCTCGGACAAGACAGGCATGCTCACCGAGAACCGTATGACCGTGCAGGAATATTGGACAGCAGGCGAGTTGAGTGCGACAGCGGCTCATGCGCTCGCGCTCTATTGGTCGCCGACGCAGTTCATTTTGCGTGTGGAGCCGATAGAGTTGGAGGCGTGGCTGCGTAGCGCGCTGGTCGCGCTGAGCGTGGTGGGGGTTGTCGAAGCACATAAGTGGCTTCGCAACCCCAAGTTGGCGGTGCAGGGGATTTAGCGTCCGGGCGCGCCGTAGCCAGCGGGCGGCTGGTACGGCGCAGGGTTCGCCCCCTGCGGCGCCATCGGCGCAGGCGCAGGCGCGTAGCTCGGCGTGGGCGGACCCCCTGCACGAATCGTATCCACCGTCGGCGCAGGCTCCGTCAGACTCCGCACAACGAAGAACCCCAGCACCAACACAATCACCACGATAACGCCAATCACCACAGGCGTCGGTATCTCGGTTCGCATGAGTGGCTCCTAACGCGCCCAGTCGTTCTCGTGGGACGCGGTCAACGACCAGTGCCAAGGCACTTTCACTGCGCCGCGACGGAACGCTTTGGCGTGCCCATCGGCGAAGGTGAACACCGCCATCCGATTGTGGCGATAGCGCACCTGCCCGTAGCCCAAGTCGGGGTTCCAAGTGCTGTTCGGATCCCAAACCGAGCGCGGCACATCACGGTCTAAGCGATCCCAGAGCGGGTCGTTGTCGCCCTGCGGGAAGCGTCCGCCGTTCCAGCAGGTCTCTTGCGAGGGCCAATAACAAAAGTTCGCCGAGGAATCCCAGCCCCAACCCTCAATCTGAGTGGCGTCGCCGTAGATAATCGTCTCAGCAGGGTGAGTGAAGAGGGCTTCGGTGTCGGGCAGGTAGCAGCGCCCCGGTCCGAGCGGACAACTGTTGTCCCAAATCAGCGGACAGATGTGCTGGTTCATGCTGTAGTTGAAGGCGCGTGCGACGCCCGAAGGACAGATGCGAATCTCGCTCGCACGGGCTTGAGGCGTGTAGGTGTCCCAAGTCGTGCCCGCGCCCGACTTGATATACGGCGAGATTTTGAAGAACCAGTGCCCATTCCCCAAGTTAGGCACATCCACCCAAGCAGGGAACCAAGTCTGGTCGTAGTCGGTGAGGTACATCATGGTCGCCAGCCCCATCTGTTTGTGGTTGCTGGTACAGGTCGTCTGACGAGCCTTCTCGCGCGCCTGTGCGAAGACAGGGAACAAAATCGCCGCTAAAATGGCGATAATCGCAATCACGACCAACAACTCTATTAGCGTGAAGCCGCGCTTCATTGCATAACCTCCTTGCAGGATTGCGTCGCTGCTGCTGTAGACCCACTCCGTCACCCATCCTAACAACACTTGTTGACCGAGTAGATCTACATGCTAATTATACCCTATTTTGCGAAAAAATCCCACTTATTACCTTCATTACCACAGCGTGGAGAAGAAGTTGGGGGTGATGATGAATCGGTTCACCTACCTCAGTAACCGCTTACCTACTCACACTAAGTTGCTCGAGTGTGAAAAAGTCCCTGTTGAGATTCCTCGCCTTCGGCTCGGCATGACAGCCTTTCTCGCTTTGCAATAGCTTGTCATGCCGAGCGAAGCGAGGCATTTCGATTCCTCACTTTGGCGGCGTTTTCACATTTAAGGGACTTACCTACTCACGCTAATCTGATACAGCCGCGCTGGAGCCTCACATCCCGCGCAGCTCCTCAAAAAGTGAGGATGCCGAAACAACCTGTCGTCCCCAAAAGTAGTTGCGTCTGTCGCTGGTTTGGGGTATAATTGCGATTAGGCAAGCGGGCATAGCTCAATGGTAGAGCTCCAGCCTTCCAAGCTGGCGGTGCGGGTTCGATTCCCGCTGCCCGCTCCACCGTGTGTCTCCACCCCCATAAAACGCCCGAAACACACAGGATGTTGTACCTGCAAGGCAAGGTGATGCATAACTCCTGCTTGAGGATTGTTGAGCCATACCCTGAACTCAGGGAATGATTGGAACTTTGGCTTGAGGCACTCCAAGCGCAAGGTGCAACTCCACGAGGGACTCGCGCGCCCGGAGGGATTCGCCCCCCGACCCCCAGATCCGAAGTCTGGTGCTTCGAAGTTTTCCCTCGCGCGAGAGGAAAGAGACGATGGAGAACCCCAGACTCAGGGTTTACCGCGAGAGCGAACTACAGGAAACCGCGCGAGTGAGCCGAATGTGAGAGTAACCTGCCTGCCTGCCCCTCTGTGGTGCAGGCAGGCAGGCTTACAGAGGGGAACAGCCGTGAATGCACAGCAATACTTGGCTCGCGAGTACCTTCGCTTGCTACAGGCTGATTCGGGCTTTCAGGTGGACTGGAGAGCCGTTCGTGCAGGCGAGATGGACCTTCACGCACTCGACCCCCTACGCAGGCTCCTGATGGACGCGAGCAGGGAACCTGAAGAGCCGAGCTTGCAACGCTTGCTGGCGCGAATCCCTGTGCTAGAAGTTTCAGGCTATGCTATTCTCGCGCCTGAAGGTCGGGGGTTCGAATCCCCCCGTCGGCTCCAACAGCCTACTGCGCTCACAAATGCTCTTGTACGCCATATGTAGCCCCATCCGACATCCCAACGCTACCAACATGGGCATAGCTCCAGTGCGGCGTCGACCTCCGCAAGCAACCTCTGTAATCGGGTATAATCGTAAATAGACTATGCCACGCAAGCGGTCGTCCAATACCTCTACTACTGATGAGCAAGCGGTCAAGGAACGCCTTGATCGCTTTATTAGTAAGCAGCGGGTACATATGTATAAGCCTATTCAAGTCGCGGAGATACTATACCGCGTGCGGCGGGGCGAGTTCAGTTCAAAAGATTTAGATAACCGTGAAAATTATCGTAATCTTTCAAAGCGATGGCGTGATGAGGTCACTCGCAAACTTGTAGGAAGCGTTTGCACTTCCTCGCAAAAATTCCAGGACAATCTCTTCGAAGAGAATGCCGTTCCGCCCTGGTTCCTCAAACAGTTGGCTGCAATCAACTATCGCCATGGCGGTCTTGTAGAGCGATACATCTACCAGCAGTTTGCCAAGCGTCTGAAAGTCATCTTCGAGGCTCGTGCATATCTCCACACACGCCCTGAAGAGTTTAGCATAGAGAAGTTCTTCGCCTACTTTGAAGACAAAAAAGTGCTGAGGCGTAGTGTTGACAAAGCCTATGAGATCGCAGTCTACGCACTTTTTAACGCGGTTCTGGATCAGTTGCGCGTTTCAGTAGAGATTGCGGTAGACCCTCGTAGTCTGAGCAAGTACCCGGAGTTCGCGAGCCTGACAAGCTTACTGCTCGGGCTTTCCGAGTCAACACCGCGCCGCAGTATGAGTGCGCGTTTGTTTCGATCTGGTATTGCAAACGCCGCCGATTGCGGGGTTGACATGTGGGCGAATTTTGGTCCGATTGTTCAGGTTAAGCATGTAACGCTCTCAATGGAGATTGCTGAGGATGTTGCTGAATCCACCACTGCCGAGGAGATAGTAATTGTTTGTCGAGACAGCGAGGCAGACATTTTACAATCGGTAGCCTCGCAACTTGGAAGACGCATTAGAGGCATTATCCGAGAAAGTGAGCTAAAACTATGGTATCAGACAGCGTTCAGCCCTAAATACGCTGCAACTTTGGGACTTAGAACCCTTTCCTATCTACAGCGTGAGTTCGACAGCGAGTTTCCCTTCTGCAACCCGACCTACTCAGAGAACTTCAGGAGCTTTTACAAGGAGCGTGGCTATGACCAACTGCAAAAGCCGTCTGCAGAAAGCCCATTCTACGAACCTGATGAGTAGCTCAGAACGGCGCTATGCGCCCAGTCTTCCAGTGGAGCAGCTCATTAGCAAGCTGGCGCAAGATGAGACAGGCAAGCGTCAACATTATCGTCCTATCTACTCGTTGCATAAGTGGTGGGCGCGCCGTCCCGGAACGCTGTTCCGCTCAATTATACTGCTGGCGACACACCCCGAACTCCGCGAGACTCTTTTGCAAATCGACGCTCAGGGTAATCTGAAGCCGAACGCACCCTACTTTTGCGATTACAATCTGGATAACTATGTTATTCTTGACCCTTTTATGGGGGGTGGAACCACTCTGGTCGAGGCGAATCGCATGGGGGCGCGTGTAGTGGGCTGCGATCTCAATCCTGTCGCCTATTGGATTGTGCGCGAGAATCTCAAGGCGATAGATATCGATCGATTAGATGAATATTTTCAACAGCTCGGCGAAACGGCAGGCGCTCCAATTCGTGCGTTGTACCGAACGCGATGTGTTCACTGTCAAAGCGAAGCAGAAACGCTCTATGCGTTCTGGATACGCTTCGTTCCGTGCGTACACTGTGCGCAACGAGTCCTGCTCCATAAGCGATGTCTCCTCAACGAGGGCGCCAGTCGGAACCGCCCTCTTTCGCATGCCAACCCCGCGACAGTGTTTTGTCCAGCGTGTCTCAAATTGTTTGAATGGGGCGGCTCCGCACCAGCGCAGTGCCCTCACTGTGGGAACCGCTTCCATCCCCGCGACGGCAACTACGACAGAGGCGACTATCGCTGCCCCTGTTCCAACGAGCCGATAAGTTTGTTGGAAACGCTTCGCAAAGGCGCAACGCTTGGCGATTTACTGCTCGCGCTGGAATATTGGTGCCCTACCTGCCAAGCGCGCCTTTATAAATCGCCTGATAGCGACGATGATACACGCTGGTGGCAAGTGGAGACGCTTTTTACGGAGCAGGAATCTACCCTTGTCTTGCCTAACACGCCGATACCCGCCGGTACATCATCGCGACGCTGGATACAACACGGCTACCGACGCTACCGCGACCTGTTCAATCAACGACAGCTGCTGGCGTTCAACATCCTCATCCGAGCCATCAATCAGATTGAAGAGCCAGAGTACCGCAACTGCTTCTTCACGATATTTTCCAATATGCTGGAATACAACAACATGATGACCCCTTACAACTATCCACACCGTAAGCTACATCACTTGTTCAACTACCACGCTATGCCCCTCACCACGACGCCTGTAGAAAGCCATGTGTGGGGCGTGGGCGAGGAGGGAGCAGGTACATTCGTGAACTGCTACCAGCGGTATCGCCGTGCGAAACTATACTGTGTTCAGCCTTTCGAGAGATACAAGAATCGTGCAGGAGCGGTTATCACACGCTTCGCCGTGCAGGAACGCATCGAGGCGCACTTGGTGGATGACTTCGAGACGCTGCAACGAACAGAGCGCGGCGCGTTATTATTGTGCAGCAACTCGGCGCATCTCGAAACCCTGCCCGACGAGTCGGTAGACCTCGTGATTACCGACCCGCCCTACTACGACAATGTGCATTACTCGGAACTGTCAAACTTTTTCTATGTGTGGCTCGCCATGCTCACGCGCCACCCCTGTTTCCAGAGTGAGTTGGTTCCCACAGAGGGCGAAGCCGTTGTCAACAAGGGGCAAGGCAAAGAAGAAGCCGACTACCTGCGCCTGCTTGCCGCAGTCTTTCGCGAATGCCATCGCGTGCTGAAGGCGGACGGACTGCTTATTTTCACTTTCCACCACACGAACCCTCGCGCTTGGTGGACGGTCTTCAGTGCAATCCAGCAGGGCGGCTTTCGGATGGTGGACTTTTTCCCCGTGCAAAGCGAGTATCGCGTCAATCCGCATATCCGCCAAAAACAGGCGCTGGACATGGATTTGGTGCTCATGTGTCAAAAACAGTCGCGCCCCTATACCCCCTTGTCGCACACGCCTGAGGACTGTATGCAACGCGCCGAGCAAGCCGCAGGTCAGTATGCGCATAACGACAATCGCAATCTGCTTTATCTACACTTTGTGGGCGAATTGTTGCGCTCCGCCAGCTGCTCAAGCGACAACTGGACGCCCTCGCAAGAGTGGTTCTTCGGCGCGTTGCAGATGTTCGAGGGGCTAACTCTTCACCCAAGCACCGATACGCTCCGCCACTCGCCTCAACTTGGATTATTCGATCTCCTCGAGGCACATCCTAACCCGAATCGACCGAGTATCCGCCGTGAAGAGTAGGAGCAGTTATAAGCGTCTCCAGTAGATATCGCGCGTCTCGATAATCGTGAAGGGGTCGTGGCACTGGAGGGCGATGTGTCCCTCTTTGAAGTCGCTGTTGCGCGTGTCCACCACCTTCTGCCCGTTCACGAAAATCTGGATGTGGTCGCCCTTGGCGCGGATGCGCATCGCGAACCAGTCGCCGTCGCGCGTGAGTAGGCGGCTTGCCATCACTCGCCCGTAGAGCGAGCCGGTGATGTAGTCGCCGCGCCCAAGATGGTTATACACCTGCGCCTCGTAGCCGAGGGGCCAGTTGTTGCGGTTCTCAGGGTTGGGCGTGGCGCGGAAGTAGACGCCGTTGTTCGGGTTCATCGGCGAATTCTCGCGGAACGGGCGGATGCGAATCATCGCACGCAACTCGAAATCAGTGAAGGTCTGCTCGGTGAACAGGTGTCCCATGCCGCCCTCGCCGACGATTGCGCCGTCTTTAACGCTCCAGCGCGCCATGCCCGTGGCGAGCCAGCCCGTCAAATCCTTACCGTTGAACAGCGGTAGCCACCCCTCGTCGCACTCTTGCGGGCGGAGCCGCTTGAGGCGCAGGTTCCGATACTTCACCGTCACGCCGGGGTGGTGTTGTTGCAAGCCAATCACGCCGCGCTTAAACTCGTGCAGGTCGCAGTCTTGGATTACTTCGCCGTTGATGGTGATTTGGATATGCGCGCTGCAGGCGCGGATTTCAAAGGCGTTCCACTGCCGTTCGGGGGCGATTTCGCGCATGCGTGTCAGGTTCGTAGGCACGCGATTGTAGATACTGCCTGTGGGGTTGCGTTCGTCCTGCAGGCTGATTTGCATCTCGTAGCCGTCGTTCCACGGGGCAGCGGTCGGCTGGGCGCGGAAGAAGACGCCACTGTTGCCCTCGTGCGTGTCGCCCTTATCGATCCAGTATTCGCCGCGCAGGATGAAGTGGTCATACTCGGCGGTCGTGCCAATCCATCCGGCGCTCTCGGTGGGTCCGATGAGTTCGCCGTTTTGCACGCGCCAGTTCGCGCCTGCGTAGACCTTCCAGCCCTGCAGGTTGCGCCCGTTGAAGAGGGGGCGGAAGCCGTCGCGCCGTTCCTGCGCCGATAGACCCTGCGCGTCGCTCAGCGTCAACAGCCCCAGCAGCCCCATGCACACTCCGTATGCGCGTATCATACCGTTCAAGTTCAGCAGGGCGATTGGAGTCCCTGTTGTCTGTGTTAGCGCAATCGTATCGGCTTGAAGAACCACCAGCTGGCTAAGTCGCGTTGGTCGGCGAAGTGGGGCGAGTTGGGGTCTTCGCTTTGGCCGGGGGGCAGCACGGTTTCGCCGAAGAACTGCTCGCCGAACTGGATGATTTGGATGAACGAGCCGCGGTCGGTGTAGGGTACACCCGCGAGCGTCTCGCCCCAGCCCATGCGTGGCGCACTGTGGCGCCACAGGTTCATGCCGTCGCCGTACTTGCGCTTGAGTTGGGTAATCGCGTCGGCGAGCGCGATAGTCAGCACCTCTTCGGGCTTTTTGCCGTTGAAGTAATCGTACTGGCGGGGCACAGGGGCTTGCCTGCCCAGCAGTGCGTAGGCGATATAGCTCGGCTGGATGGCGAGTCGGAACAGGTCGGGGCTGAAGAAGTTGCCCAAATCGTCGGCGAACACGCGCGTGCGCGTTGCGTCCAGCCAGGCGTCCCAGAGCGCTTTGGCGGCGCTGCCCTCGCGTTCGTGGCAGTCCCACGATTCCAGCAGTTGCACGGCGGCGCGCAACTCGTCGTTGAAGCGCGGCGCGTTGCGTTTCACGGTGCGCACCATCAGCGGGAGCAGTTTGCCTGCGTCCTCGTCGTACTCGGCGATGTCGCGGATATACGCTTTGACATCGTCGAGGGTCAGACGCGGCTTGCTGCGAAGGAGTGCGTCGAGGCGATGGACGCGGAAAATCATCCCCCACACAGGGGTATCGGCGTTCTCCCACCACACGGCGGGCTTATTGTTCCAGTTCACGATATAGCCTTGCTTGGGGTTCACCACGCGGGGCATTTGTTCAAACGGCATAATCCCTTGCCAGTCGTACTCGCCTGTGCCGAGCACGGGCAGGCGCGGATCGACGCCCTCCGCGCGGATAGGCGGCCGCCCACAGTAGAAGTAGGCAATATCGCCCGTGCGCGTCGCGCAGAACGCATTGAAGGAGGCAGGAATATGAGACGCCGCGCGCTCGAAATCGCCCACTGTGCGCGCGGTTAGGAAACCGTAGTACGCCCTGAACGCCTCCAACTCGTCGTTCCAGTAGCTGAGGCGGATGCTCACGGCGACGGCGTTGCGAGCATCAATCGCCACCACTGGACCGTACACGCTGCGATACACGGTCAACTCCACGGGGTCGCTACCCTTGACGCGGATGACCTCTGTGCGCTTCTCCATGGCGCGCCATGTGCCCTTGTACCAGTAGCGCTCAGGGTTCTGGGGGTCCAGTTTCAGGAGGAAGGCGTCTACGAAGTCGGCGACTCCTGAGGTGAAGGTCCACGCGAGGTTCTCGTTCGTACCGATGAGCACGCCGGGCGTGCCGGGAAAGGTCATGCCGCGCGCGTTGACGCCCGCGCCGTTGAGGTGAATCTCGGCGGCGATGTGGGGCAGGCTGAACCCCATCTGGGGCGCGCCCACCAGAATCGGCATGCCCGTCGCCGATTTGTTCGGACTAATCAGAATCGCGTAGCTGCCGAACTGCGTATACAGCCCGTGCGCACGGGCGAACTCGATTTGCGCCTCGCCCGAAGCTATCCGTAGCGCAGGCAACAACACATTCAAGCCGATGTCGGGCAACCGCTCGAGGTGTTGACGCATCCGGGCGAGCGTCTGGCGTGGGTCGCGACGAGGCGCGCGGCGCGTGTCGTCTTCGGGGGGGACTGTGGTCGGCGAGGTGGGGTCTTGAAGCCAGAGCAGGTCGTTCGCCCACACGGCGGCGCGGTCTTGATGGCGCGCCTTGAGCAGTTGATAGAAGGCATAGTTGCGCAGGTCGCCCGCCGACATCACGCCGCCGAACCGTCGAAGCATCATCACGGCGATCGCCACCGTGTCGGTGGGTCGCCACGGGCGCGCCTCGATGCCGTGCTCGGCGTACTGCTTGGGCAGCTTGCCCGTGCGTTGCGCCTCCTGCATCCACGCGCTCACGCCCGCCGCGAAGCCCTCCAACGCCTCCTGCAGCTCGCGCGGCAACCGATGGATTTGCGCTTGGAGTTCGGCGTCGGTGTAGCCTTCGGTGCGCGCGGCGCGGTCTTGCTCCAACGCGCGACTGCCCATCACCTCCGCCATCTCGCCCCGCGCCTGCCGACGATATAACTCCATCTGCCACAGCCGATCTTGAGCAATCGCGTACCCCTGACCATAAAGCAAGCCATACCGCGTGTCCGCCTGAACCATCGGCACGCCGTAGTTGTCGCGCGTGATGCGCACCGTGTCGCCGCGCACATTCAGCTCAATCACGGGCGATTGCGCCTGCACATACCAACCCAGACATACCGCCACGAGAGTCAATCCGTATCGTAGCTTCATAGAGAACCTCCTTGAGAAGTGCCACTTCGCACAGGAAGGTTTTTCGACCGACTGTTCGAGACTCCTGCAAGGTTCCGCTCAGAAGTTCAAGCCGTCGAAAGCCTTCTGATTCGAATCAGAAGCCTTTTGACGCCTATCCTTCCAGGGCGGTTTGTGCGTCTCTGGGGAGTTCGTTGGACTATAATTGGATGTATGAATGTGCGTGCGTTTGTGGAGCGTCGTCGGGCGCGTTGGCAGCGGTTCGAGGAGTTGCTGGATGCGCTGCAGTGGGGGGCGCGCGGGAGGTTAGACCGCGCGGCGTTGGACGAGTTGGGTCGGCTCTATCGTCAAACGGCGGCGGATTTGGCGTATGCTCGGCAGCAGGGCGCCGACGCCTCAGTGGTGGAGTACCTCAACAGCCTGCTGGGGCGGGCGCATGGGTCGCTGTATCGGGCACGGCGTGGTAGTGTGCGTGGCGCGCTGCGACGCTTTTGGTATGCGTTTCCCGACGCTGTGCGCCGACGCCAGGGGTATGTGTGGATGGCGATTGCTATCACCTTGCTGGGTGCGCTTATTCCGTTT
>JBKBKS010000081.1:0-10395 GCA_046294565.1 Fimbriimonadales bacterium | reverse complement strand
AACGAGTGGGACGCCCTCGCGTATCATCTCGCCTTTCCGAAACTCTATCTGCAGGCGGGCAGGATGGTGGAAATCCCGTTTATGCACCAGAGCTACTTTCCGCCGCTGCAGGATATGTTGTATTTGTGGGGGCTGAGCTTCGGTTCGGAGCCGCTGGCGAAGACGATGCACTGGGCGATGGGCGCGCTCACGGCGTTGGGCGCGGCGGGCTTCGTGCAGCGGTGTGGCGGTTCGGGCGCGTGGGCGGCGGCGCTGACGCTGGGTGCGCCTGCGTTCTTGTGGCAGATGTTCAGCGCCTACGCCGATTTAGCGACGGCGCTGTACGCATCGCTGGCGATGTTCGCGCTGGCGCACGGGGCGCGCGAGCGTCGGGCGGGTTGGCTCTGGCTGTCGGGCGTGATGATGGGGTTCGCCCTCGCCACGAAATACACCGCGTTGCTGGCGTGGGGGCTGTGGGGGCTTGTGGCGCTGGCGTGGTTGGGGCGCGAGCGGCAAGGGCGTCTGGCGCGTCCGCTCGCGCTCGCGGGGCTACTCGCCCTCGCCATCGGCAGCCCATGGTACCTGCGCAACTGGCGCTGGACGGGCAACCCCGTGTATCCGTTCGCCTATGAGATTTTCGGAGGCAAGAATTGGAGCCAAGAGCAAGCCGACGCCTACCGCAACGACCAGCTGCGGTTCGGGATGGGGCGTGAGCCAGCGCAGTTCGTGCTAAGCCCATGGAATCTCGCGTCGACGCCTGCGCCGTTCGCCGACCCGATAGGCGCGCGGGTGGGCGAGCGGGTGTATCTGTTGCCCTCGCTGGGCGTGGGCGCGCTGGCAACGCCGAGCGTATGGCTTGCTGGCGGCTTGGCGCACGGCGCAGGCTACCTAACGGCGTTCGTCGGGCTGAACCTGCTGGGGTGGTTCTACCTGATGCAGCAGATTCGATACCTGTTGCTGGTGTTGCCGGTGTGGGCGGGGGCGACGCTGTCGGCAATCCACCGCGCCGCCGCGCCCATCCGATACGCCTGCGGCGCGCTGCTCTTGCTGCAAGCGAGCTTCACGCTGTGGCTGATGGGCAGCGCGTATCTGCCTGTGTTGCCGCTCGCGCTGCGCGACCGAGACGCCTATCTCAGCCGACGCCTGCAAATCTACCCCGCCGTGCAGTTCCTCAACGCGCAGCCCCAGCCGAACGGGGGCGTCATCCTGCTGGATGAAACGCGCGGCTACTACCTCAATCGTCCCTATCTGTGGGGCAACGCGGGGCATCACCGCCTCATCCCATATGAGACGATGCGCACAGGCGCGGACTTGGCGCAGTGGATGGCGCAACACGGCTATCGATACCTGCTAATCAATCGCCAGTTCACCCCGCAAGCCGAGCCAGAGCCGTGGCGCGCGCGCTACTACGACGCCATCCGCGACGGCTGGCTCCAACAGGTGTTCGCCGAGCGCGGCGTGGAAGTGTACGCCCTCAAATCCGCATCGGAGCCTCGTGCAGACGAATCGCCTGCAGCAGCCCCACCGCCGCCAACGCCGTCCAGAGCATTGTGCCCCCATAGCTCACAAACGGCAACGGGATGCCCACCACAGGAAATAAACCTATCGTCATGCCGACATTGGTCAGTAGGTGAAAAGTGAACAGCGTCAGGATACCGCCCGCCACGAGCCGATGGTACTCGCTGCGCGTGCGCGTCATCAGTCGCCAGATGGCGTAGAGGAACGCACTGTAGAGCGCAATCAGCCCCGACGCGCCCACGAAACCCAACTCTTCCGCGACCACCACGAAGATAAAGTCGGTGTGCTGCTCGGGGATGTAGCGCAGGCTCTTCTGACTGCCGTGCAGGTAGCCCTTGCCCGTGAGCTGCCCGCTGCCGACAGCAATCCGCGCTTGCAGGATATGATACCCGCTCTGCTGAGGGTCGGCTTCGGGGTTCAGAAACGAGACCAGTCGCGCTTTTTGGTAGTCCTTGAGGATATTAAACTGCCACAGCCCCGCGAACCCCAACACGCCTGCAAGCAGAGTGAGCCAAAGCCAGCGCGCCCGCGCCCCCGCCAAGTAGACCATCGCGAACCAGATTGCCCCGAACACGATGGAGGTGCCCAAGTCGGGTTGCTTGAACACCAACAGCGCAGGAACCGCCATATGCGCCGCCGAGAGCAGGAACCCCCTGGGCGTACGGATGGCATCCCCCAAACGCGCCAGCCACGCCGCCAAAGTGAGGATAAGCAACACTTTCGCCAGCTCCGACGGCTGCAGTTGGAACCCACTGGGCAGCTCAATCCAGCGTTGCGCGCCCTTACGCTCTGCGCCGAACAACAACACCCCCAGCAACATGAGCACATTCAGCGCGTAGAGCAGCTTGCTGGCGCGTTGCCACACGCGCGGCTTGACGCTCGCCAGCGCCATCGCCAGCACGACGCCCAGCCCTACCCACACCAACTGACGCCGAAAGATGCCCGGCGCCCACTGGTAGGTCGCGCTATATAACGCCGTCAGCCCCGCCGCTATCAAAATAAGCGTGCTGAGCAGCAGGGGCGCGTCCACAGAGCGCAGCCGTTCCGCCCACGAGCCAGCCGCAGGTGTCTGTACCGCCACGCGCCAATTCTACCCGCGCGGTAGGACTTCACGCCCCCGCCACGAATACGCCTGCAAAACAGTGTAGGAGAACCGCTATGCTCATCGAACTCACACTATCTGCAGGGATACAGATGACGCAGCCGACGACTTATAAACTCCAGCCCTATCTGCAAGACAGGGCGATTTACTACACGGCGCAGCACGGCTTGCCGAACGCGCGTGTGTTGGCGATTGCGATTTCGGGCGAGACGCTCTATGTGGGCACAGAGCAGGAGGTCGCGAGCGCGTCGCTGAGCCAGCCCGACCGATGGCGCGTGGCTGCCCGTCAGCCTGCACAGTCGCTCATCCCCGACGACGCGGGCGGCGTGTACGGCGTCGGCGAGCGCACGCTGTTCCACCTCACGGCGTCGGGCGAGCTGCGCACGCTGTACAACGCCGACACGCAACTCATCGGACTCCAAGCGGCGCGTGCGGGCGGACTGTGGCTACTCAGCGATAGAACGCTGATGCGCTACGAGAACGGCGCGATACGCGAGCAGTACGACGCCCCCGCCAATCGGCAGTTCCACTGGTTCCACCAAGATACGCGCGGGCGCATCTTCGCCTTCGCGACTGGCGAGTTGGAGCGCAGGTGCTATCGGCTGGAGGCGGGTCAGTGGCGTGCGCTGGCGATTGCCGACAATCGCGGGCGCTACTACGACGATGTATGGCTCTGCGCGACTAGCGATGCGATAGGACACTTGTGGATAGGCGCGCGGTCGGGGCTGATTATCGGCGACGGCGCGGGGTGGTTCCTGTCGCGCGAGGTGTACGACGGCGTCGCGATCACCCCTGCTCACCCCACAGCAGAGCTGATTCCCCCTGTAGGCAACATTCGCTGTCTCGCGTTTGCGCCGAACAGCGACCTGTGGGTAGGCGCCTCGGAGGGCGCGTGCCGCCTGCGCGACGGCAAGTGGAGCTACTTCTGGGGCAAGCGGTGGCTGCCGAGCAATCAGGTCTATGCAATCGCTGTCGACCGCCAGAACCGCGCATGGTTGGCGACCGACGGCGGCGTGGCGTGCATCGAATCGGTGCAGATGACCCTGCAAGAGAAGGCGGCGCACTACGAGCGCATCATCGCCCTGCGCCACAACCGCAACGGCTTCGTCACCGGCGGCGAGTGGAGCGCCCCCAACGACCCCGCCCGCTGGAAAATCGAAGCGAGCGACAACGACGGGCTGTGGACCGCCATCTACTGCGCAGCTCAGGCGTTCCAATACGCCGTCACGAAAGACCCCGCCGCCCGCGAACGCGCCCGCAAATCCATGCACGCCCTGCTCGAACTCGAACGGCTCACGGGAATCCCCGGCTTTCCCGCCCGCAGCATCATCCGCAAGGATGAAACAGGCTACTACCAGTCAAGCGGCGAGTGGCACACATCGCCAGTAGACCCGAACTCCATCTGGAAAGGCGACACCAGCTCCGACGAGCTGGACGGGCACTACTTCGTCTGGGCGGTCTATTACGACCTCTGCGCCGACGACGCCGAAAAAGAGCGCATTCGAAGCGCTGTGCAGCGTGTGACCGACCACCTGATGCAGAATAACTGGCGACTCATCGACAAAGACGGCAAGCCAACCCGCTGGGCAATCTTCAACCCCGAAGCCCTCAACGACGACCCTCTCTGGGAAGAAGAGCGCGGACTCAACTCGCTGTCGATACTCTCACATCTCAAGGTCGCCCATCACATCACAGGCGACGCGAAGTACCAACAAGCCTACGAGTCGCTCATCCAGAAGCATCACTACCTGCTCAACTCCGTGACGCAGAAGATGTTGCCCCCCTACTCCATCAATCACTCGGACGACCAGCTGGCGTTCCTGTGCTACTACCCGTTCCTGCTGTACGAGACGCGCCCCGACTATCGTCGGCTCTGGCTGATGAGCTTGGAACGCAGCTGGCAGATTGAGCGACCGGAGCGCAGTCCGCTTTTCAACTTTATCTACGGCGCGTTGACGGGCAAGCCGTGCGATGTGGAGGCGTCCGTGCAGACGCTGCAAGAGTGGCCCTGGGATTTACGCAACTGGCAGTGTCGCAATAGCCATCGGTTGGATATAGTGTTGGACACGCGCACAAGCCGCTTTGGCGATTGGCAGTCGGCGTCGATTGTGCCCTACAGCGAGCGCGAGGTGATGCGCTGGAACGGCAATCCGTATCGGTTGGACGGGGGCGACCCGTTGGGCAGGGGCGAGGATGACGGCAGCGCGTTCCTGCTGCCCTACTGGATGGGACGCTATCACCGCCTGATAGAGGAGTAGGGCGACGGCTTGGGGCGTCCGTCGCCCTGCAACGCGCCTCACGCCGCGCGTTGATGCTCGCTCGTGGTCCCGCGCGTGTAGAGCTTGTCGAGCCAACCTACAATCTCTTGGCTCACTTGGCGGATTTCACTGAGGCACTGCTCCGCGCGAGCTTTGTCGTTGCGTTCCATCGCTTCCACCGCTTGCGCGGCGATTTGGTGCAACCGCTCGTGGGGCGGCTCAATCGCCTGAAACTCCAGTAAGTGTCCGAACTGCTGCTGCCCAACCGAGTAGTACCAAGTGCCCAGCGCGCACTTTTTGTGCGAGACCAACTGATCGCGCGGGATCATCTCGCCGTGATGCACCATCCGCTCCACGCGCTCGACCCATTTCAGGTGGGCGCGTTTGAAGGTCTGGATCTTCTCCACGAACGATTCTTCGTCGGCGATGCGGAACCGCCCGATAGAGAACATCAGCTTCTCGACGGCTGCTGACGCTTCTACAGTCACTTGGTTCAGTTTCTGCAGGGCGTCTACCTGATTTTGCACGATTTGGCTACTCTGTTCGGCGTTGGCGGCGGACTGTTCGGAGATAGCCGCCATTTGTTGCAGCGATTGGCTGGTGGTCTCTGCGCTGGCGAGCATCTGTTCGCTGGCGGCGCTGGATTGCTCCGCGATAGCGGCAATCTGCTCGATTTCGCCCAGCGTGGCTTCGGAGGAGAGCTGCACTTCCTGCATCAGTTGGGTGGAGTGGCGCACCTGCTCGGCGATAGCGTCCACCGCTTGCAGTATCGCCTGCAGACCTGCGGCGACCTGTTGCGAGACGGCGCCGCCCTCCTGCACGACTTTCAGGTTCTCCTGCATCGCGGCGACTGTCTCCTGCGTCTTCTCCACCACTTGCTCCAGGATTTGTTGGATTTCTTGGCTGGAATGGGCGGAGCGTTCGGCGAGTCGGCGCACCTCGTCGGCGACGACGGCGAAGCCGCGCCCTGCCTCGCCCGCGCGCGCCGCCTCAATCGCCGCGTTCAACGAGAGCAGGTTAATCTGCCGCGCGATGTCTTCAATCTTGTTCACAATCTTCGAGACCGCAGCGGACATCTCGGCGAGTTGCTGGATTTCTTCGGCGGTGCGTCGCGTTTGCGCTTCGATCTCGCGCATCACCTGCTCGGAGCGTTGAATAGCCTCGCGTCCCTGATGAGTTATCTGGCTGGCATGCTCAGACGCCTCTTGCGCCTTCCGCAAATCCGCGAAAGCGTCTTGGATGCGATGCGTGATTAGGTTCACTCGCTCCACGCCCGCGCTGGCCGCCTGTGCCGTATGCTCAGCGCCCTGAGCGACCTCATTCGCCGCTAACTGTACTTGCTGCACACTCTCCGTGATGCGCTGAATCTCGTGCGCCAAGTGGCTTGCGCCTCGCGCGGAGTCTTGGACGCTCAAGCCGACCTCGTTCGCGCCCTGCGCCACAGAGCTTAGCCCCTGCACAACATCCTGCACATTCCCCAGTACCAGCTTGGCGGTCTGGCGCGTTTCGCTGACGGCTTGCGTCAGTTTGTCGATTGCCTCGTTGTAGCTACGCAAGAGCGCGGCGAACTCGTCGTTGCCCGACACAGGCGCGCGATACATCAAATCGCCCTGCTGAAGGTGGTTCACCGCTGTGCGCAGGCTGTGGACGGTGTCCATGACGCGCGTGGCGGAGCGGCGCAGGATAATCGTGCCAGCGATAGTGATTCCCACAACCGCAATCAAGACGCCCCACAGGAGGCGCATCCGACTTTGCATAATCGCTTGCACCGCTTGCTCTTTTTGGTGCTCCCATCGTTCCGAGATTTCCATAGATTTCAAAACTGCGGCGCGATGCTGATAGAACGCAGTCTGGATCTGCGGGTAAATCTGGGTGAGGGACTGTTTATCGTCGCGCGTGAGGGCGGGTTTGAATTGCTGATCGACCAGATTGAAGAACTGCTGGGCAGGTTGGTGCGCCTGGCTCAGCAGCGTCTGGCGCAGCTCGGGATTTGTCAGTGCTTGCTGCCACTCCTTGTGGATTTCCCAGTAGTCGCTTTTGGCGCGCGCATACTCGCGCATCGCTTCGCGGGCGGCTTCGGTATTGCTTTGCATCGCGGCAATATAAGCTTCGTCGACACACAGCATTGCCTCCACCAGATAGTGGGGCGGCGGTGCGATGTTCACACGCACTTCGTGCATCATATGGATTTCCTCATACAAAGGACCATTAATTTTTACAGTCGCAAGCGTGTTCACTGAGATGGCGCTCACCACCAGCAGCCCAGCAAGCGAAATGCCTGCAATAAGGGTCTGCTTCTTCGTCCAGCTCATCTGTGCCAACCAGTTCTGCATAGGCTCACCGTCCTTTATCTGTACCAGTCATATTATTGGCACAAGTTGGAGAGTTTTAGAGGGGTCATGAGGTTCGTCAGCAGGATTCTTCGAACTGTTGTTCGAAGATAAAGCGTATGGAACGGATTATTGTGAGGAGTCCGGCGGACGGTGTGGTGGTGGGCGAGGTCGCAATCACGCCGCCTGAGTCGATTGCGCCGATGCTCGAGCGTGCGCATCGGGCGTACTTGGCGTGGCGCGAGGTTCCGCTGCATCG
Organism: Fimbriimonadales bacterium; assembly: GCA_046294565.1. Taxonomy (GTDB): domain Bacteria; phylum Armatimonadota; class Fimbriimonadia; order Fimbriimonadales; family GBS-DC; genus GBS-DC. Next base: position 2,949 of record JBKBKS010000081.1, on the reverse strand, counting down.
GCGCGTGGAGCCGCTGCGCCGCTTGAAACGGCTGATTTTGCAGGAGCGACATGCGATTGCCGAGCTGATTGCGCGCGAGCAGGGCAAGCCCTACATCGAGGCGATGATTGTGGAGCTGTTCCCGCCGCTGGATGTCAGCGCGTTCCTGATGCATAAGGGCGTGCGTTTACTGCAGCCGCGGCGCGTCCGTTCCAAAAACCCCTTCTTCAGCGACCGACGCTGCACCTACTACTTCCATCCGTATGGCGTGTGGGCAGTCATCGCCCCGTGGAACTACCCCTTCACAATCCCCATGACGCAGCTGATGGCGTTGACGCTGTCGGGCAACGCGGCGGTGCTGAAACCCTCGCCGCTCACGCCTCTGACAGGCGCAAAGATTGTGGAGCTCTTCAAGCGCGCTGGCTTCCCAGAAGATTTAGTGCAGCTGGTGCAAGGCGGCGCGACTCAAGGGGAGGCGATGCTCGCCCACCCTCAAGTGCGCGGCGTGATTTTCACAGGCAGCGTGCCCGTCGGCAGAGCCGTCGCCGCGCAAGCCGCGCGCACCCATAAAAAAGTCATCTTGGAACTCGGCGGCAAAGACCCCGCGATTGTGCTCTCGGACGCCGACCTGCAGCACACGGCGCAGGGCATCGCGTGGGCGTCGATGGTGAACGCTGGGCAGACCTGCGCTTCCGTCGAGCGCGTCTATGTAGAACAGCCGCTCTACGAGCCGTTCCTGAACGCCCTGCGCGAGCAACTCGCCCAAATCCGCTTGGGGCATCCGATGAGCCGCACGACGGATATGGGCCCCCTAATCGCCCCATTCCAGCGCGAGCGCGTGCAGACACATCTTCAGGACGCCTGCGCGAAAGGCGGGCGCGTGCTTATTGGCGGGCGCGTCCGCGCCGACTTGGGCGAACTGTATCACGAACCGACCCTCGTCGCCGACGCCGCCGACGAAATGCTCGGCATGCAAGAAGAGACCTTCGGACCGCTGGTGATGGTGCAACCTGTCAGCAGCGCGCAAGAGGCAGTGCGCAAAGCCAATGCGAGCGCGTTCGGACTGACCGCATCGATTTGGACGCGCGACCCACGCTCCGCGCGACGCCTCGCCCCCCAGCTGGAGTGCGGCTCGGTCAGCGTCAACTCGCATATCGTGGCGTATGGCGACAGCTACGGCGTGTGGGGCGGATTCAAAGACTCCGGCGTCGGACGCACGCACGGCGAGTTCGGACTGTACGAACTGGTGCAGCCCCAGTATGTCAGCGAGGTCTACACGGGTAAGCCCGAGCTGTGGTGGTATCCCTACAGCGAGCGTGTGCATCGCATCACCGACTGGCTGATGGAGTTCTTGGCGACGCCGAGTTTGAAGATGGGCGGTACGACCCTGCGCCGCCTGCTGCCCGAACTACGCTACCTCACGCGCCACTTCACGCCCACCAAGATGAGCGGCGGACTGCTCCGCTACCTGCGCTGAGGTATACTTGCGCACGATGAGCAACACAGTACGCCTCATCACGCTGGGCTGCGCCAAAAACGAGGTCGACTCCGAAGAGATTGCGGGCGTGTTGCAACGCGCGGGCTATCGGCTCGATCCGCACACGGACGCGCCCGATGTGATTGTCATCAACACCTGCGGCTTCTTGGAATCGGCGCAGCGCGAGGGGATGCAGACCATCCGTGAGGCGCTCCAACTCAAAAAGCAGGGCAAGACCCAGCGCGTGATTGTCGCGGGCTGTATGGTGCAACGGCTCGGCGCGGCGCTCCAGCAGGCGTTGCCCGAAGTGGACGCTTGGGTGGGCGTGGGGCAGATGGCGCGGTTTGACGAGATTGTGGACGCCGCGCGCGCCGCGCGTCAGCCCCTCAGCGATATCCAGCCGCCGCACCACCGCTGGGCGGATGTGCCCACGCGCCTGCGCAGCCGTGCCCCCTGGACCGCCTACCTCAAGGTCTCCGAAGGATGCGACCACCAATGCACCTTCTGCACTATCCCATCGTTTCGCGGCAAGCATGTCAGCAAGCCGCTGGAGCGCGTGCTTGAGGAGGCGCGCTGGCTCGCCCAAAACGGCGCCAAAGAGCTGAACCTGATTGCACAAGACACCACCCAGTACGGCTACGACCTGTACCGCAAGTTTATGCTGCCCACGCTGCTGCGCGAACTCAACGCCATCGAGGGGGTTGAGTGGATCCGCATCCACTACGCCTACCCCTCCCGCATCACCGACGAGCTCATCGAGACGATGGCGTCGCTGCCGAAAGTGGCGCACTACCTCGATGTGCCGTTGCAGCATGCCGACGCGAAGATTCTCCGCGCTATGCGTCGTCCTGGCGACGGCGAACGGTACTTGCAGCTTATCGAGAAACTGCGCGCCGCGATGCCCGACATCGCGATACGCACCACCTTCATCGTCGGCTTCCCCGGCGAGGGTGAGACAGAGTTCCAACGCCTACTGGATTTTATGGCGGCGGCGCAGTTGGAGCGCGTGGGCGCGTTCGTCTACTCGCGCGAGCAGGACACGCCCGCCGCCGAGATGTCCGACCAAGTGCCCTTCCGCATCAAGCGCGAACGCTACGAACGCCTGATGCGATTCCAACAGTCCATCTCGCTGCAACGCAACCAGCAACTGCTGGGCAAGACGACGCGCGTGCTCATCGAGAGCTACAGCGCGAACGGCGAGTACGCGATAGGACGCTCGCATCGCGACGCGCCCGATGTAGACGGCTTAGTGTATGTGAAGCGTTGCACAACGCCGCCCAGCGCGTTCGTGGATGTGCGGATTACACAAGCCGATGTGTATGATGTGTGGGGCGAGGCTCAGCCCAACGACGCATAAAATCCCCGCCAACCGCCCAAGAGCATTCCAAACGCCTCCCTTGAGACGCGCCAAACAACGCTACAATCACCCAATTGTTTAACTAACCGTTCGTTCGACGACACTTCGAGACAACGCCTACTACCTGTAGCGAGAC
>JBKBKS010000080.1:0-10406 GCA_046294565.1 Fimbriimonadales bacterium | reverse complement strand
GATTGCGCTGCGTTGGGAGAGCGCTCTGCGTAGGATAGGTTCCAAGACCGTCTATTGCTGGGGCGTCTGATCTGACGGATATGAATCGCTCGAATCATACCGCCGTCCATGGTAGACTCTGCTGATGGTGTATGTGGTACGCACGCAGGCGGAGCTCTCTCGCGCTCTGCGCAAGGCTCAGCCGGGCGACTGGATACAAATCGAAGCGTCGGAGATAGCGGGTGGGCTATATGTGGAGGGCGTGTCGGGTGCGCCCGACCAGCCGATACGCCTGAGCGCGCGTCATCCCAAACGCCCTGCCGTCATTCGTGGGGGCGCAAGGGGCATCCAACTCAGCCGATGCGCTCACTGGCACATCAGCGACCTGCACTTCGAAGGGCAGACCGTCCACTGCCTCAATATCGATGACGGCGGCGTGCGCACGCAGCCAGTGGCGGGGATTCGGCTCAGCCGACTGGAGCTGCGCCACGCAGGCACGCCAGGCAACACCGAAGCAATCAAACTGTCGGGGCTGACCGAGTTCACTCTCGAGGCGTGTCGGATTCACAACTGGGGGCGCGAGGGTCAAGGCGTCGATATCGTGGGGTGTCATCACGGGCAGATACGCGACTGTTGGCTCCGCGCACGCGACGATTGGGGAGTGGGCATCCAGACCAAAGGCGGCTCCAGTCAGATACAGATTGTGCGCTGTCGGTTCGAGCAGGCGGGGAGGCGCGCGATTAACATCGGCGGCAGCACGGGGCTGGACTACTTCCGCCCACCGCTGGAGTCGGGTAAAACACACGCCGAGGCGCGAGCCATCACGGTCGAGCGTTGCGAGTTCATCGGCTCCGAAGCGCCGATTGCCTTCGTGGGCGTGGACGGCGCGCTGGCGCAATACAACACTTTCTACATGCCGACGCGCTGGATTTTGCGCATCCTGCAGGAGACCACCCACGCAGGGTTCGTTCCCGCGCGCGGCGGCGCGTTCCGACGCAACATCGTGGTCTTCCACTCGGCGCGTTGGGCGTCGGGCGGCGTGAATGTCGGCGCGAACACTGCGCCTGAGACCTTCCAGTTTCAAGAGAACTGGTGGTACTGTGTAGACGACCCGCGCCGCAGCCAGCCGCGCCTGCCCGCGCCTGAGACGGGCGGCGTGTATGGGCGCGACCCGCGCTTGCGCAATCCCGAGTCGGGCGATTTGCGCTGTGCGCCCGACAGCCCCGCGCGCGACTACGGCGCATGCTACAATTCCCGATAACCATGCCCCGACCGCGTGTGCAGTATGTATGTTCCGAGTGTGGCTACAGCGCGCCGCGCTGGATGGGTCAGTGCCCCGAATGCGGCGCGTGGAACACGCTGCAAGAGGAAGCCGTCGCCCCCGCGCGTCCCGCCACTGCCGCGCGCGCCCCTATACGCCCATCCTCCACCCTCGTACACGCGCAACCGATTGCTCATCTCAGCGAATCCGCCGAGACGCGCCTGCCCACAGGCATCGTTGAGTTCGACCGCGTGCTGGGCGGCGGCGTTGTGCCCGGCTCGCTCATCTTGCTGGGCGGCGAACCCGGCATCGGCAAGAGCACGCTGCTGCTCCAAGCGGCGCACGGACTGGCGCAGCACGGCACGGTGGTCTACCTCACAGGCGAGGAGTCGCTGCGCCAGCTGCAGATGCGCGCTCGGCGACTGCACACGCTCGCGCCGAACCTCCGCGCCGTCGCCGCCGCCGAGCTGGAGACCGTACTGAGCGTGCTACACGCCGAGCAGCCCGCTGTCGCTGTCATCGACTCGGTGCAAACGCTCTACACCGCCTCGATAGACAACCCGCCTGGCACGGTCTCGCAAATTCGCGCCTGCGCCGCCGCGCTGCAGCAAATCGCCAAAGAGCAGGAAATCGCGCTGCTGCTGATTGGGCATGTCACCAAAGAGGGCGCGATTGCAGGTCCCAAAGTGCTGGAGCATCTGGTGGATGTGGTGCTATACTTTGAGGGCGACCCGCAGGGGCTGTTTCGGGTGCTGCGCGCCACTAAGAACCGCTTCGGCGCGACGGACGAGATAGGCGTGTTCGATATGCAATCGGAGGGTTTGGTGGCAGTGCCGAACCCCTCGGAGCGACTGCTTGCCGAGCGTGCGGCGGACGCGCCCGGCTCGGTGGTGTTCCCGCTCTTGGAAGGCAGTCGCGCGATGCTGGTGGAGATTCAAGCGCTCACGACGCCCTCGTTTCTGAACACGCCGCGCCGCGTGATTACGGGGTTGGGCTACGAACGGGTCAGCTTGGTGTTGGCGGTGATGGAGAAGCGGTTGGGGATGCGCATGCTCTCGCACGATGTGTTTGTGAACGCGGCGGGGGGTGTTCGGGTGTTCGAGCCTGCCGCCGATTTAGCTGTGCTGATTGCGGTGGTGTCGGCGATGCGCAACACGCCGTTGCGTCCCGACCTGGTGGTGTTCGGCGAAGTGGGGTTGGGCGGCGAGGTGCGCGGCGTTCCGCGACTGGAGGCGCGCCTGCAAGAAGCGGCGCGATTAGGCTTCCAACACGCGATTGTACCGCGCAGCAACCTCCAACGCTCGCACGACCGCCTGCCGCTCTCGGCGTTGCCCGCGCGCACCGTGCAGGAGGCTGTCGGACTCGCGCTCGGCGCACGACGCGGGGAGCCTCGCTGTCGCGACGAATCGTCGCCGTTTGAGGACGCCGAGCCTTAAACAGAGCCGCCCTCCCGGGCGGGAGGGCGTACTCTGCCGGTGTTCGCTTGAGGAGGTAAGCCTTGCTTAGTTGCCGAATCCGCGTCCGCCGCCGCGCGGGGCGCCCTGTGCGCCGCCGCGACCGCCGCCGCCCCACAGCATCGGGCGACCGCCCTCAAACTGGAACGGCTTGCCCTGCATCTGCTGCCACTGCTGACGCTGGGCAGGGGTCAGCACTTCCAGCATCTGCTTCTCCATCTGCTCGCGCAACTGCTGCAAGTTCTGACCGCCCTGACCGAAGCCGCCGCCCTGAAACTGCTCGCGCAGCTGCTGCATCTGCTGCATCACGATGCCTTGCAGACGCGCGCGCTGCTCTTGGGTGAGTTTGAGCTCGTTCGCCACATCCTCTTGGAAGAACGCGCTCGGTCCCAGCGCCTGCAGCTCAATCTCGCGCAGTCGCTTCTTCTGCGATTCGTTCAACACGTTGGTCGGGTCGTTCTTTTGGCGCAGCTCCATTATCTTTTGGCGTCGCTCTTGAGGGGGCAGGTTGCGCAGTTCCTGCATCGCTGCGCGCTGGTTCTCCTGCATCTGGCGGATTTGGCTCTTCTGTTGCTCGGTCAGGTTCAACTCGCGCTGCACATCGGCTCGCTGGAGCAGCATGCCCGACATCATGCCCGCGCCGCCCATCATCATACCGAAGCCCTGTCCGCGCGGTCCCTGACCGCGCTGTTGCCCGAAACCGCTCTGGGCGAACGCGCCGCCCACCAGCGCCACAGCGAAAACGCTCACGGCAATCCATCGAAATCGCATAGTCGTCATCAGCCTCCACCCGACTTAGACGCCGCAACAACGCGGATGTTCACTCCGCAAAACACGAGACGCTCTTGCGGATGGACTACGGCGTCCCCCTGAAGCGGAAAATCCGCAGCCCAAGCAGGAGAACGCGCTACGCGCTCGAATCCCACCCTCGATGGCTCCGCTGTTTGAGACTCAGTTGCCGCTGCCGTTGCACGCGCGGGGCAAGGTGCGCGACATCTATCGGGTCGGCGAGCAGCTGCTGATTGTCGCGACCGATCGGCTCTCGGCATTTGATGTCGTGCTGCCGACTCCAATCCCCGACAAGGGGCGCGTCCTCACGCAGCTCAGCGCGTTTTGGCTGCGCAAGTTCGAAGCGTGGATGCCGCACCATATGGTGAGCATAGAGTGGACGGCGATAGCCGATGCCCTGCGCGAGTCGGGCGTCGCCGACCCCGACGCTTATCGGGCGCAGTTGGAGGGGCGCACGATGTTGGCGCGTCGCGCGACGCCGTTCCCCATCGAGTGCGTGGCGCGCGGCTACCTCGCTGGGTCGCTGTGGAAGGAGTATCGCGCGGCGGGGGGCGCGCAAGCCGACGCGCCGATTGCCCTGCACGGCGTCTCGCTGCCGCCGCGCCTCCGCGAGTCGGACGCGCTGCCCGAACCCATCTTCACCCCCGCCACAAAAGCCCCCACAGGGCACGACGAGAACATCAGCTTCGAGCAGGCGTGCACGCGAATCGGCGCGGAGACGGCGGCGCGCCTGCGCGACGGCACCCTGCGCCTCTATCAAGAGGCGCACGCCTACGCCCGCACGCGCGGCGTCCTGTTAGCCGATACTAAGTTCGAGTTCGGCGTCGACGCGCAGGGACAAATCTTACTCATCGACGAGGTGTTGACGCCCGACTCGTCGCGTTTCTGGGACGCGGCACACTACGCGCCTGGTAAACCCCAGCCGAGCTTCGACAAGCAGTTCGTGCGCGACTACTTGGAATCGATCGGTTGGAACAAGCAGCCGCCTGCGCCGGCGTTGCCTGAGTCGATAGTCGCGCAGACGGCGGCGCGGTATCGCGAGGCGTTGCGTCGGCTGATGCAGGCTTAGCCGCGCGGCGAGATGACCACATAGCGTTCAGGCTCCTCGCCCTCGCTGTAAGTGATTACTTCAGGGTCGTCTTTCAGCGCCTGATGTACGATTCGTCGCTCGTGGGGAGGCATAGGGGGCAACACTGCCTCCTCGCCGCGTTGTTTGACCTCGTTGGCGATGGCTATCACCTGATTGCGCAGGCGTTCAGTGCGTCGGCGTCGCCAGCCCGCGCCGTCCAGCACCACGCGCACCTGCGGATCAATCACGCGCGGCACGATATTGTTCAGCAGGAACTGCAACCGATCCAGCACCTCGCCGTTCTTGCCCACCAGAATGCTTGCGTCGCGTCCCACCAGCTCCACTTCCACATAGCGCCCGTGCGAGTGGCGCAGCACCGCCTGCACTTGAAGCCGCAGGCGACGCACAAAGTGGTCCACATAGTCGGCGGTCTTCCGCGCGACCTGCGGGGTCACTACATACGGTTGCTCCTCGCCAATCAGCGTGGCGCGCACGCGCGGGGGGGTCTCGGTCAGCACCTCGAACTCCACCTGCGCGTTGCGCCCAACGCCCAGCATGCCTAACGCGCGGTTCTTCGCCTCTTCAAGAGTATTGCCTGTTGCTTCCACAGATGTCATCGTAAGGGTTCCCTCCTTCTCATTTGCGCTTCGAGCGTTTCTTGGGCGGCTGATAGCCTGTGGGTTTGGGCTTCTCCGCCGCGCCGTTGCGCTGCGCCTGCGAGTCGGAGCCGTCCACAGGGGTCAGCTCAGGCGCGGGCGTGCGCATGTAAAGCTTGTAATGCACCGTGTAAAATACATTCGTCAGCAGCCAGTAGAGGATAAACGCCGCCGGGAAGCGAAACTGCCACGAGAACACCAACAGCATCAGCGTCGTGAAGACCGCCATGGTCTTCTGCATCTGCGCCTGGGAGGGGTCGGTGATGGTCAGTCGGCTCGTGAGATACATGCTGGCGGCATAGAGCAGTACGAGCGGCGCATCGAACTGCCCCAAGTGCGCGCCCACCAACCCCGGAAAACGCGCCGCCATGTCGGGGTTAATCCACAGGAAATGCCCCGCGCGGAACTGCACCTGATAAATCAGAAACGCATTATACACCAAAATCAGGAACGGGATCGGCAACAGCGCGTATAGGCAGCCGCTCATCGGGTTCACGCCGTACTTTTTGTAGAGCGCCATCTGCCGTTGCATCAGCTCCTGCCCCGTGTATTTTTGTTGCAGCTCTTGCAGTTTCGGCTGCAGTTGCAACATTTTGCGCATGCTGGCGAACTGGCGGTTCACAAGGGGCACTTGGATGAGGCGTATCACGGCGGCGATGAAGAAGATGCCCAGTATGAACCGTCCGTCGCCCGCGAACTGGAACAGGTTCATAATCGCATCGAGGGCGCGATAGCTGGGCAGCTGCCCCATTTCCTGATCGATTTTGCGCGCCACCTGCTCCAGCAGGGGTAGCCCCTGCTCTTTGTAGACCTGCGTGTTGGGGTAGAGCTCCTCCAGTTGGCGCAGGCGGTTGTACGCTTCGCGGGCGTCTTGTTTATCTTCGTAGTAGATTTTGGCTTCGAGCAGGATGCCCAACGCGCCGAACTCTGCGCCGCGATAGCGCGTGGCTAACTCCTGCGCACGGCGCGAAGCCTCCACATAATCTTTCTCCGCACGCAGCTGCTCAATCTCGGCGACTATCTGCTCAGGCTGCTTGTCGGACACAGGCGGGCGAGAAAAGTAACTCCAGCCCATAATCACCAGCAGCCAGATAATCATCGAGACCACTAAAGTCTGCGTGAACAGTTTCCTCTGGTCGATAGGATCGGGTTGCGCCATGATATTGCCTCATCGAACTTCCGTAGCACGGACAGGAGTGTCCGTGCATACAGCCTCGTGCGTGGCACGGACATTCTTGTCCGTGCGCACCTGCGCCTGCCCTGCACGGACAGGAGTGTCCGTGCCACGGGTGGGTTCGGGCACGGGGTCGTAGCCGCCTGCGGCGAAGGGGTGGCAGCGCAGGATGCGTTTCAGCCCCAGCCACAGCCCTTGCAGCGCCCCATAGCGTTGGATTGCCTCCAGCGTATAATGCGAGCAGGTCGGGTGGTAGCGGCAGGTGGGAGGCGTGAGGCGCGAGAACCACTGATAGACGCGAATCACGCCGATAAGCAGGCGCGCGGCAAGGCTCGGTCTCACTGTGCGCCTCCTTGCGAGCGTATCGCTCGATCGATCGCCTGTTGCATCTGCTGTTGCAGTTGGGGGATGGGCGCGGTTCGCGCGGCCCCCCGCGCCACGCACACCACATCGTAGCCAATCGGCAACTGCTGCCAGAGCGCACGCGCCGCCGCCCGCAGACGCCGTTTCACACGGTTCCGCTGCACATGCGCGCCGAACCTTCGTCCGACCACGAAACCCAGTCGCGTCGGCGCGTCGTCCCCTCGTGCATGCACATACATCGTGAACGATTCCATACTGACCCGTCGCCCCTGTTGATACGCCTGTTCAAACTCGCGCTTCTTGCGCAATCGCCCTGCGCGCGGCAACATCTTATTCGACGGTCAGTCGCCAGCGCCCTTTCAAGCGGCGACGCTTCAGCACATTCCGCCCGTCTTTCGTGCGCATCCGACGGCGGAACCCATGCACCTTATGCCGATGACGATTATTGGGTTGATAGGTTCGCTTCATGTTTCAACGCCTCCAATTCCCAATTGTACCCAATTGCACAAGGAATTTCGGTCAGACTCGCGGAACTGGTGTATACTGCTTATGAGGAGATTTCTGGAAATGTCTCGCACCCATGCGTTTGTGCTTTTAGTGGCAGGCGCGATTGCATCGATGGCTGCGCAGTTGCCGACGCCTACGCAGGCGTCGCTCGCGCAGCAGTTGCAGATGGAATATCCAAGCGTGCTGCTCTATACCGAGGGTGACCAAGTGCGTCGGGTGTGGGGCAAGCCGTTCGGCTACGGGAGCACTGCCATCGACTCGGCGCAGGCGTTTGTGAACCGTTACGCCAGTCTATTCGCGCCAGGCGCGAGCCAACTGGTACTCAGCGGCGTTCAGGATGTGATGCGCGGCAAGTTCACAGCCGTCTATTTCCAGCAGCAGTTGGAGGGCATCCCCGTCGACAAGAGCGAGTTGACCCTACTGGTGCGCGAGGTCGAGGGGCATCCGCTTGTGCTGGCAAGCAGCGCCGTGCGTTATGTTGAACCTGTCTCCACGACGCCGAAGCTCGCGTCGGACGAGGCGGTGCAAATCGTGGAGAAGCTCCGTCCTGATTTGCACGCCGATACGAAGCCTGAACTCGTGATTTACCCTGACGAAGAGCATACGCGCCTCGCGTGGGCGTTCTCGGTAGATAAGCACTCGCTGGAAAAGCCCGAACGCTATCGCGTGTTCGTGGACGCGCACACGGGAGCGGTACTGGAATGGCGTTCCGAAGTTTACTACAGCGACATCACAGGACAGGTGCGCGGCTACGCCACACCAGGGCTGCGCCCCGACACTACGGCGAACCCGCCCCTGTTGCGTGAAATCCCCAAACTGCGTGTGAGTGTGGTCGGGAGTAATAGCATTTTCAGCGCCATCGACGGCACATTCGCCCTGCCCTTCAGCGGGGTCGGCAGCGCAACTGTACGCGCAGAACTAATCGGTCCCGCCGTGCGCGTCAGCAATCAGGCAGGGGCAACGCTCGTGCTGGAGCAAACAGTAAACCCACCTGCCTTCGTGGATTTCCTGTTCAACGCGCCCCCCACCGAACTCAACACCGCGCAGCTAAACGGTCTCATCCACACCCAAATCGTGTACGACTTCGTGAAAGCCATCCATCCAAACTATCCCGGAGTAGATATCCAAATCCCGTGCAATGTGAACCTCGCGAACACTTGCAACGCCTACTACAGCAACCGCACTATAAACTTTTATCAGGCGGGCGGTGGGTGCGTGAACACCTGCTACTCGACGGTGGTGTATCACGAGTACGGGCATTTCGTTATCGCGATGGGGCACCCGAACGCGAGCGGGGACTATCACGAGGGGATGGCGGATGTAACGGCGGCGCTCCTGACCGTGGATCCCTGCCTCGGTCTCGAGTTTCGTGGTGTCGGTACTGGGTGTATCCGCAACAGCGTGAATGACCGCACTTATCCCTGTTCAGGCGGAGTGCATTACTGTGGACAGGTGCTCAGTGGCGCGTTTTGGCAGACCTGGCTGGAGATGCGCAACCGCTACCCGAATAACCTGGCGTACGCGCTGGAGCGGGTGCGCGAGTGGTATCTAAACAGCATTCTGCTCCGCCCGACGGGCATCTCGCCGCAGATTACGATCGATGTGCTGACCTTGGATGACGACGATGGCGACATTTACAACGGCACGCCGCATTACCTGCAGATTGCGACGGGCTTCGCGCGGCATAACCTGCCCGCCCCACAGATTGACTGGGTACGCATCGAGCCGCGTGTGTTGCCCGACGCCATCGTCGCGCCGCCAATCCCTGGCAGCCCTGTTCTACCGTTGATGCGGTTCAGTGTGCGCGTGAGCGACTTGATTGGGCAGCGCGATATGAACGCCGTGTTTCTACACTATCGCGTGAATCGGGGCGCATGGCAAACTGTGCGGATGAACCGCGTGGGCAGCAGTGGCGCGTTCACGGCGGTTCCTGTGCCCCCATGCGGTAGCACTTTGGAGTACTACATCGAAGCGCGCGATATTCAAGGGCGCCCCACCTTCTACCCCCGCCGCGGCGCAAACGCCCCCCTGAACACGCTGGCAGTGCAGGGCATCGAAACCGCCTTTGAAGACACCTTCGAGACGAACTTGGGCTGGAGCGTGCAGAACGCCCCCTCCCTGACCGCAGGCGCATGGGTGCGTGATGTCCCGCGCGGCACCTCACTGAACGGGCGTCCTGCCAATCCAGGCAGCGACTCGCCTGACCCCGGCAGTCGCTGTTACTTCACGGGGCAGGGCAGTGTGGGTGGCTCCGTTGGTGAAGCCGATGTGGACGGCGGTCCGACCTACCTCATCTCGCCCGTGATCAACCTCGCCGGCTCAGACGCCATCATCGAATATCACCGCTGGTTCTTCAACGGCACCACAATCAACGACACCTTCTGGGTAGAGGTCTCCAACGATAACGGGGCAACCTGGACGCGCGTGGAGACCGTGGTCTTCACAGGCGTTGAGAACCAGTGGGTGCGTCGCAGCTTTCGCGTCAGCGATTATGTTCCGCCGACCGCGCAGGTGCGCGTGCGGTTCGGAACCAGCGATACCCCCAACGACTCCGTCGTAGAAGCTGGCGTGGACCATTTCGTGGTGCGCCGAATCGTGTGCCCCTAAAAAGGTATAATCTGCATCCAGCCCAGGTGGCGGAACGGCAGACGCGGGGGACTTAAAATCCTCTGGGGCAACCCGTGCGGGTTCGAATCCCGCCCTGGGCACCACGGGGAATTTTAAGTCCCCTGAAGCTTGATGTGGATGGACGGTGGTTGTATATAGAGCGGCGCGAGGCTGAACGGGTGGCTCGTCTCGCCGCGCTGGTACTTACGCCATCCGACTTGGGCAACGCCTTCAGGCGGCGGCGACTCGATGATAGTCCAGCGCAGCTGGGGGAGATGAGTCTCAAGCCACGCACGGGCATGCGCGGCGCCAATCGCCTGAACGCGCTCCGCCGCAGGCGTATGTTGCGCAACCCACTCGCCAAGCGCGTCTTGCAACACAAACGCGGGTTCACTGAGTGGTTCGGGTGTACCCTCGCTGTGCGGGCGCAGCCACTGCAGGTAGAGCGCATCGCGCCGCGCGGGGAGAGCGACCAGCGTCGGCGTCGCTTCGGGCATATGCAACGCGCAGGCTTCAAACGCGCTCACGGCAATCAACGGCGCGCCCA
>JBKBKS010000079.1:0-10503 GCA_046294565.1 Fimbriimonadales bacterium | reverse complement strand
AGGCGCCCGCCGACTGCTCGTCGCCGTCATCGAACTGCTCAGCCCCACCAACACAACCCCCAACGCCGTCGGACGCAACCACTACTTAGAAAAACAACAACAACTGCTGCACAGCACCGCGCACCTGATGGAGATCGACCTGCTGCACTACGGGGTTCATACCGTGTTTTTGCCGCGCGAGGCGATTTTGGCGGACGGCGAGTGGGACTACTTGGTGGCGTTGCACAAGGCAGGCTGGGGCGGCGTGCAAGGCGATGTGTGGCGGATAGCGCTGGAGCAACGTCTGCCGCGCGTGAGCGTGCCCCTCTTGCCCGAAGACGGCGCAGTGGCAGTGGACCTTCAGGAGGCGTTGGATCGGGTGTATGTGGAAGGGCGGTTTGACCGCAAGGTGGACTACACGCAGCCGCCGCCTGTGCCGTTGTCGGAGGAACAGCAGGCGTGGGTGCAACAAACGCTACAATCCGCTGGGCTTAGCCCTTGACCACGCCGATTGGACGCAACTTCGCCACCTTGCGCGCGATGCCTGCCCGATGCACTACCTCCACCACATCGGCGACATCCTTGTAGGCATAAGACGCCTCCTCAGCGAGGGTCGCCTTATTCTGCGCCCGCACGAGAATGCCCTGCAGCTCCATCTCTTTCGCGATATTGCGTTTCTGCGCCTCGCGGAGTGCGCCTTTACGGCTCATCTGCCGTCCTGCGCCGTGGCAGGTCGTGCCGAAGCTCTCGCGCATCGCGGTCTCTGTGCCCACCAACACGAACGAGTAGCGCCCCATATCGCCGGGTATCAGCACGGGCTGCCCAATCTGCTTGTAGGCGTCGGGCGTTTCGGGATGCCCTGGCGGAAACGCTCGCGTCGCGCCTTTACGATGCACGCATACTCGAATCGGCTTGCCGTCCCAAGTATGCTCCTCGATTTTGGCAATGTTGTGCGCGACATCGTAGACTTGGTACATGCCGAGGCTCTCAGGCATCGCTTGGAAGATTTTGGCGAAGGCTTGGCGCGTCCAGTGGGCAATCGCTTGGCGGTTGGCGAAAGCGAAGTTCGCCGCGCAGTGCATCGCCCGTAGGTAGGTCTGCCCCTCTTCCGAATTAATCGGGGCACACGCCAGTTGGCGGTCGGGCAGGCTGATGCCGTATTTTTTGTGCGCCTGCTCCATGATGTCCAAGTGGTCTTGGCAGGTTTGGTGTCCGAATCCGCGCGAGCCTGTGTGAATCATGACGGTAATCTGTCCGATTTGGGTGATGCCCATCGCGGCGGCGGCGACCTCATCGTAGATTTGCTCGACCGCCTGAATTTCCAAAAAATGGTTGCCGCCGCCGAGCGTGCCGAGCTGGTCTTTACCGCGCTCGATGGCTTTCTCGGTAATCACATCGGGGTCGGGCATCTCCAGCCTGCCGTTTGCCTCGGTGTGGGCAATGTCGTCTGCCCAGCCGTAGCCGTGTTCCACCATCCACTGCGCGCCCTTGAGCATCACTTGGCGCAGCTCGGCGCGATTGGTCTTAATCAGCCCTTCGCCGCCGAACCCAGCAGGGATGTCGCGAAAGAGCTGGTCGAGAAGCGTTTTCAAGCGCGGGCGGACTTGCGGTTCGGTGAGGTCGGTGCGCAGCAAGCGCACGCCGCAGTTGATGTCGTAGCCGATGCCGCCAGGCGAAATCACGCCCGAATCCAGATCCATCGCCGCCACGCCGCCCACAGGGAACCCATAGCCCCAGTGGATGTCGGGCATCGCTATCGAGCAGCCCACGATGCCCGGCAAGAACGCCACATTCGCCACCTGCTCCGGGGCTTGGTCTTGCTTGATCTGCTCAATTATCGCGTCGCTGGCGAAGATGAGACCATCCACGCGCATCCCTGATTTGTAGGTTTTCGGGATGCGCCAGCGATGGTCGTCGATACGCTCCAGCGGACCGCTCCACACTTGGCTCATCGTCGCTCCCCTGCAGAGTATACCTGAAGGGGAGCGACGCCGCTAATGTCCGCCAATCCCGACGGTTTTGTAGCCGCCTCGCGCCCGATAGTAGAGGTACTGCGCGCCGAACAGGAACACCAACACGAGCGGCAGGATTGCCACATAGCGGAAGGTCATCGCTGCGCCGTATCGGAGTGCTTCGTCCAGCACGGCTTTCTGCTGCTGCGCGACGGGGTCGCCTTGCGCGGCGCGCGCGGCGATTGCCTGCGCCTGTTCAGGGCTATACTTGCCGTCCACCACCACGAGTTGGCGCACCTCAGGCGTAAGTTTCTCGATGGTGTTGAGGTCGTAGATGCGCCCCATGCTCGGTCCGGCAAGACCTGCGGCAATCATGCCTGCTGCGCCCATCACCGCCAGCAGGAACTCGCCCCCGCGCGGATACCGCTCGGACACCACGCCCAGCATCGTGGGCCAGAAGTAGGCTTTACCTAGCCCGAACACAGTCGCCGCCAAGAACGCTGCGCCCGCCGTGAACGAGACGCTCAGCAGATACAGACCAACCGCCGCCAACGCCGCGCACACCGCCAGCAAGCCAATCGGCGTGAAGACCCGCGCGACAGGTCCCGCGACTAAGCGTAGCACGAACATCAAGCCCGAAGTGTAGACCAGAAATAGGATGCCCCGAATGCCCACCGTGTCGGTCAGCACCGAGCCGACCCACTGGTCAGGTCCCAACTCGGTAATCGCGGTCATACACATACACAGAACAAGCAGCAGCACGCCTGGGCGCAATATCTGTAGGAACATCTCGCCCATGCTGACCCCTGAGGCGGCGCGCTCGGTTTCGGGGAACCGCTCGGTCCAAATCATCGCGCCATAGATGAGCGCTGGCAGGATGATAATCCCCAATCGCGCCTGCCACGGGGCGTTCAGAAACTCTGCCAGCGCGAAGGTCGCCAACCCGCCGATAATCAGCCCGCCCGGCCACCACGCATGCAACACATTCAACTTGTGCGTCTTGTCGTTGGGATACATCGTGGCGGCGAGCGGATTAATCACCGCCTCCACCGTGCCGTTCGCCAATCCCACCAGCAGCGTGGACAGCAGCAGCGCGACGAACCCATAACTCGGCGAAAGTATCGTGAACAGAATGCCCAGAATGTGCCCCAAGCACGCCAACTTCAGCAGGCGTCCCATCCCGAAGGTGTTCACCAGCGGTCCCACAATCAGTATCGCGATCGGAAACCCCCAGATGCCCATCAGGTTGACCAGCCCCTGCTGCTCATGGCTGATGTTGAAGGTCGCGCCCAACTCTTTGAGGATGTCAGCGCGTATCGAGAACGCCATCGCTGTCGTCACCAGCGCGATGCAGCTCGCGGTGAACAGCTTGTTATAGTTTCCCACTGCCATGTCGCCCTCCTTCAGTGGCGTCAAATTTCGCTCGGCAAAAACAGTATCCTGCTAATTATCAGGTATACTTCACTTTGATGCGAGTGGCGCATATCAGCGATGTGCATTTGGGCTATCGAGCGTACAGTCGCACGAACGAGTATGGCATGAATCAGCGCGAGTGGGATGTGTTGAGCGCGTTTCGCGCCGCGCTCCGCGCCGCGATGCAAGCCGAGCCGGACCTAATCCTCATCACGGGCGACCTGTTCCACGCCGTGCGTCCACCCAACACCAGCTTGATTGCCGCTTACCGATACCTTGTGGAGTTGCAAAGCACGCGCAAGGGCGCGCCGCTCATCATCATCGCAGGCAACCACGAGACGCCCCGCATCGCCGAGAGCGGATGTATCCTCGCCCTGCTGGCGCATATTCCGGGCGTGCAGGTAGTTTATGACCAGATTACGCAGTTAGAAATCGCCAGCGTGGACGCTTGCCTGCTCTGTATCCCCTCGCGCGGCGTGGGCGAGCTGGAGCAGCGCATCCTCGCGCCGAACCCAAACTACCGATGGAACCTGCTCTTGCTTCACGGACTGCTGGAGGGCGTCACTCCCTTCGCGCTGGAACGCCCGATCGATCGGCAGAAAATCGTGCGGGACGAGTGGGACTATATCGCGCTGGGCGATTGGCATCTCTACACGCAGATTGCCCCGAACGCGCTGTATGCAGGCGCGACGGAGTTCACCAGCACCAACATCTGGGACGAGGCTGGTAAAGCAAAGGGGTGGATCCTCTACGATGTCGCCACGCGCTCCCACGAGTTTCGTCCCCTGCGCACGCGCCCTGTGTATGACCTCACGCCCATCGACGCCGCCGAACTCACCGTCGCCGAGCTGAACACGCTTATCGAGGAACGCGCCAACGCCGCGCCTCACTTCGACGGCGCGATAGTGCGCCAGCGCGTCTATAACCTGCTGCCCGAGTTGCGCAGCCAGATTGACGGCGAGCTGCTGCGCGAGTTGAAGATTCGCGCGTTGCACTATCAGTTGGATTTGCGTGCGCCGCGCGTGAGCTTCCGTGCAGGTCAATCGGGTGCTGGGGATGCGGACGCCGACGGCGAGACGCGCCTCACACTCGCCGACGAGTGGCGGCTCTTCGCCCAGCAGTACCCCCTACCTGCCGACTTGGAGCGCGAGGCGTTCGTCGCGCTGGGCTTGCGCTATCTGGAAGGCGAGCCGACAGAGACCCCCAGTTAGCGGCTACTTCGCCTTCAGCGCGTTGATAATCTGCTGCACGCCCTCGCGCGCATCAGCGAACAGCATTAGCGTATTGTCGGCGGCGAAGAGCGGGTTCGGAATACCTGCAAAGCCGGGGCTGAGACTGCGCTTGATGACCACTACGCTACGCGCCTTGTCTACATCCAGAATCGGCATGCCTGCAATCGGGCTGTTCGGGTCGGTGCGCGCCAGTGGGTTCACCACATCGTTCGCCCCGATGATAATCGCCATATCCACCTGCTCGAAGCGCGGGTTTATTTCGTCCATCTCTTTGAGGCGGTCGTAGGGCACATCGGCTTCGGCAAGCAACACATTCATATGTCCGGGCATCCGCCCAGCGACAGGGTGGATGGCGAACTCCACCGTTGCGCCCTGTTTTTCCAGGATCTGCATCAGGTCGCGTACGGCGTGCTGGGCTTGGGCGACCGCCATGCCGTAGCCGGGCACAATCACCACATAGCGTGCGCCTTCGAGCAACATCGCCACATCGTCGGGCGCAGCGGCTTTCACCTTGCCTGCGTACACATCGTCGGCTTTCGGTCCCGCTTCCGACGGAACCCAGACGCCGAACAGCACATTCCGCAGCGAGCGGTTCATCGCGCGACACATTATCGTCGTCAAGATGACGCCCGACGCGCCCACCAGCGAGCCTGTGATAATAAGCGCGTTATTATTCAGCACAAATCCCGTCGCAGCGGCGGCAAGCCCCGAATAGGAGTTCAGCAGCGCAATCACTACGGGCATATCCGCGCCGCCAATAGGTATCACCAGCAACAGCCCCACCACCGACGCTATCGCGAGAATCGCCCAGTAGTAGCCCAGCGGCGTCGGATTGAGACTGAGCATCACGCTTAGGACGACTGCCGCGAGCAGTAGCGCGCCGTTGATGTAATGCAGGAAGCTCACCTGGAGGGGGTTCTCACTGATGAGTCCTTGCAGTTTCGCGAACGCGATGAGGCTTCCCCAGAAGGTGACTGCGCCGATGATGCCCGACGCGGCGGCGGCAGGCATCATCGGCGCAGGGGGCGTCACTTCGGGCAGCGTGCTCTCCACGATGCTCGCGCCCGCCACCAACGCCGACGCCGCGCCCCCAAAACCGTTCAAGACTGCCACCATCTGCGGCATCGCGGTCATCGGCACGCGCAACGCCATCACTGTCCCCGCCAATGCGCCCACGACCACGCCCAGCACAATCCACTCAAAGCTCAGAATCTGCCGATCGAGCAGCGTGGCGACGATGGCTATGAACATCCCCAACGCGCCCAGCTGGTTGCCTCGCACCGCCGTGCGCGGATGCGAAAGTCCCTTTAAGCCAACGATGAACAGCACCACCGCCAGTAGATACGCCAAGTTAATCAACGCCGCGCTCATGCTATATCAAAGTGTACCCTACTCATGCAGGAATGCGCCCGATGACGACGAAACCTATATCTATGGCAAAACGCGGCGTGATGGAGGTCTCGCTGGTCTTCCCTGAGCATGAGGTAATCCGGCGATACTACAAGGGGCTGATTTATCTGGCGGCGCGCACCTGCTACAGCGAGAAGACGCCGCAACAAATTTGGGACGAGTTTGTCTCGGACAAGACGCCCCCAGAGCGCGTGATGAAACTGATTGAACATGTGGTGGAGTCGGGACACCACAGCACCATCGAGCATATCAGCTTCACTTTCGCGATTTCGGGCGTGAGTCGTGCGCTGTCGCACCAGTTGGTACGCCATCGGATTGGCGTCGCATTTGACCAGCAGAGCCAACGCTATGTACGCTACAAAGAGCCTCAATATGTCACGCCGCCGAGCATCGAGGCGCACCCCGAGGCGCGTCAGGAGTTCGAAAGGTTCCGCGATGTGAGCGAGGAGATTTACCATCGGTTCTTGGAGCAGGGCATCCCTGCGGAAGACGCGCGGTTCATCTTCCCGAATGCCGTGACGACGAACCTGATTATGACCGTGAACCTGCGCCAGCTGATGCACATGGCGGGTTTGCGTCTCTGCACGCTGGCGCAGTGGGAGATTCGGCAGCTGTTCAAGCTGATACGCAAAGAGGTAATGGCGGCAGACCCCTATTTCGGCAGGCTGCTGGTTCCCAAGTGTGTGCCGCTGGGCTACTGCGACGAGAAGCGCAACGAGGACGAACACTGCATTATCCGTCCGCACAAGAACTCGGTGTTTCGCGTGTGGGCGCTTTACAAGCGCGGGCAGTTGGTGGAGCGGGAGTAGCGTCGAATGGCACGAAAGTTGCTATGACCCAGAGTAGCGGTCATAGCATCTTATCCCTCCCTCTCCGAACGCGCCCCAGGTAGTCCCTCCCCCTGGGGCGCGATTTTTGTCAGCTGCTGGGCGCGGCGCGCGGTTGGAGCCGTTGGGCGGGCGCACTGCTCTCATCGGGGGCGGTTTCGGGCGCGAGCGCAGGCGGCTCTATCGGTTGGGGCTGGCTCTTCACCGCCGGCTCGCCGCCCTCGTCGCGCATAAGCGCGAGGAACTCCTCGCGCGTCAGGTTCTCGCGCTCCATCAACGCCTGTACGATTCGATCCATCGTATCGCGGTGGCGCGTGAGGATTTCGCGGGCGCGCTGGTAGCACTCATCGATGATACGGCGCACCTCTTGGTCGATTTCGTAGGCGACCTGCTCGCTGTAGTTGCGGTCTTCCATGATGTCGCGCCCCAAGAAGGGGTTGCCGTGTCGCCTGCCGAAGGTGAGCGGTCCGAGTTTCTCGCTCATGCCGTACTCGGTGACCATGGCGCGTGCGATTTCGGTGGCGCGTTTGAGGTCGTCGTGTGCGCCGGTGCCGACCTCGCCGAACACGATTTCTTCGGCGACGCGCCCGCCGAGCATCGTGGTGATGCGATCCAGCAGCGACTGGCGCGTGTAGAGGTAGCGGTCGCGTTCGGGCATCTGAATCGTGTAGCCAAGCGCCATGCCGCGCGGCAAGATGGAGATTTTATGCACCGGCTCCGCTTCAGGCAGCAGCTCGCCCACAATCGCGTGCCCCACCTCGTGATAGGCGACCACCTCGCGTTCGCGCTTGTCAACGACGCGATTACGCCGCTGCGGACCCGCAATCACGCGATCGACCGCCTCTTCGAACTCTTCCATGCTGATGCGCGACTTGTTGCGTCGGGCGGCGATGAGCGCGGCTTCGTTCACGAGGTTCGCCAAATCCGCGCCTGTGAAGCCCGGCGTGCGCTTCGCCAGCACTTCCAAGTCCACATCGGGCGTGAGCGGTTTACCCTTGGTATGCACTTCCAGGATCTTCTTGCGCCCTTCCACATCGGGCGGGTCGACAACGATATGGCGGTCGAAGCGTCCAGGTCGCAGCAGCGCGGGGTCTAAGATATCGGCGCGGTTGGTGGCGGCGATGACGATGATGCCCAAGTTCGGGTCGAAGCCATCCATCTCCACGAGCAGCTGGTTGAGCGTCTGCTCGCGTTCGTCGTGTCCGCCGCCAAGTCCAGTGCCGCGCTGCCGTCCGACGGCGTCGATTTCGTCGATGAAGATGAGCGCGGGGCGGTTGGCTTTGGCGGTTTCGAACAGGTCGCGCACGCGCGCGGCGCCCACTCCCACAAACATCTCCACGAAGTCGGAGCCGCTGATGTGGAAGAACGGCACGCCTGCCTCGCCTGCGACGGCGCGCGCCAAGAGCGTCTTGCCACAGCCGGGCGGACCCAGCAGCAGCACGCCCTTGGGAATCTTCGCGCCGAGTTTTTTGTATTTCTCAGTGTTCTTGAGGTAGTCCACCACCTCGGCGAGCTCCTGTTTCGCCTCTTCAACGCCTGCGACGTCATCGAAGGTCACGCGCGGGATGCTCTCGTTATAGCGTCGGGCGCGCGCCTTGCCGAACGAGAACGCCTGATTGTTGCCTGCCTGCGCCGAGCGCATCAGTAGGAACCAAAACAGCCCGCCAATCAGCAGAATCACCAAGAACATGCCCAGCATCTGGCTGAGATAGTCGGGCACGCGGCTGTCTTCAGTGAATTTGAGGTTGATGCCCGCTTCCGTCATCTGCTTGTAGAGCGAGTCGCGTGCGGAGCCTTCGGGGGGCAGTGCAGCATGGAAGGGCGTGCCGTCGCGCAGCGTGCCCACCAATCGGTTGCCCTGCGCGGTCGCCTCAGCAATCGTGCGCTGCTGCACGGCGTTCACCAGCGCGGTGTAGGTCAGCTCGCGTGCGCCCATCGGCTGCAGTTGACGCAGGTATTGCATCAGGAGCAGCAGCACCAGCACGAACCCCACGACAGTCAAAAATGTGCGTGCGTTCTTACTCACATACGCCTCCTGTTGATTGCAGTAAGGATACCCAGTATCGATAGGATTATCGGCGTGCGCCGCTCGATGCACGAGGGCGATTACGCCTCAGTAAAGTATACCCGAAGCGACGGGCTTGGGTTCCCCAAGGGGGGCTACCGCACGGGTCTCAGCGCGGTCGTCTTCTCTCTGAGCCGTTTGTACGCCAGCCCCGCCAGTGGCTTGAGGTTCACGATGTCCTCGCGGTTGTAGCGCAGCAGGGTCTCCAGCGCGGAGTCGTGCCCCAGCCGATAGGCTTGCCACAGCAGCACCGCTTCGCGCCCGCTTAGCCCGTCCAAGTCGGGGTCGCGTATCAGCCCCAACTGCTGCTCGATGCGCTTCAACCCGCCGCGCAGCCCCACTCGGCGCAGCGTCGGGCACAAATCCAGATGCAGCTGATCCAACGCCAAGTGGGGAAAGTTCTTGTGGAGCATCGGCACATCGAAGTGCAGTCCGTTGAAGGTGACCAGCATCGAGAACTCGCGAATGAATTCGGGGAACTCGTCCAAGTTCTCGCCCTGCACGAACTGGTAGGTCTCTTCGCCGTCGTAGACGCCGATGACAGTGATTTGCGAGCCGCCGTCGGTCTCCACATCGAGGTAGGCGGTCTCGTGGCGGAACTCTTCGTAGGCGCGCCAGTGTTCTTTGAGATGGAGTCGCCCTGCGAAGTAGGCGTAGTGGCCCGCTTCGTAGGCGTCGATGGAGGCTTCCGCGCCCTGCACCACTGCGCTGAGATAGGGTTCGCTGATTCGCCAGCGTTGAGGGTTCTCCACCAGCGTGTACCAATCCTCTGCCCCCTGCAGCCAGAGTTCACGCTCCATCGGCTCGGCGATGCCGGGTATGTGGATATAGGTGCGCGTCAACACAGCGTTGGGAATTGTACCCGACGCGCGGCGTCAGAGCAGTTCGGCAATTTGCACGGCGTTCAGCGCGGCGCCTTTGCGCAGTTGGTCGCCGCAAGCCAGCAGCGCGACGCCGTTGGGGGTTCCTGCATCATAGCGGATGCGCCCCACCAGCACCTCGTCGCGCCCTGTGGCTTCGAGAGGCATTGGAAAGTGGTTGCGGGCGACATCATCCACCCACGCCACGCCCGAAAACTGCCGATAGGCGTCCACTATCGTCGCCAGTGGCGGGCGCGTCTCCAGCTCCGCTATGATGCTTTCCGTATGAGCGCGCAGCACAGGCACGCGCACGCAGGTCGGCGAGACGGCCATCTCCGAGTCGCCCCAGATTTTGCGCGTCTCCAGAATCATCTTGCGCTCCTCCTCGTTGTAGCCGTCCTCGCCAATCGCCGAGTTGTGCGAGAACAGGTTGAAAGCGTATGGGTGGGGCAACACGCGCGGCTCGAACGGCTCGCCCTGCAGGTAGGCGCGGGTGGCGTCCAGCAGCTCCTGCATTGCCTGCGCGCCCGCGCCGCTGGCGGCTTGATAGGTCGATACGACAATCCGACGGATGCGCGCCAGCCGACGCAACGGCTCCAACGCCATCAGCATGATAATCGTGGAGCAGTTCGGGTTCGCAATGACGCCGCGATGCCCGCGCACGGCGTCAGGGTTGATTTCGGGGATGACCAACGGCACATCGGGGTGCATGCGAAACGCGGAGGAGTTGTCGATGACGACTGCGCCTGCCTGCACCGCGAGCGG
>JBKBKS010000078.1:8803-10631 GCA_046294565.1 Fimbriimonadales bacterium | reverse complement strand
CGAGAACTACTCGCGCTACTTTGATGGACGCAAGCCCGGCGAAACGCCCTACACCTTGCTGGACTACTTCCCTGAAGACTATATCGTATTCATCGACGAGTCGCACCAGACCATTCCGCAGATACGCGCGATGTATAACGGCGACTTACAGCGCAAGCGCACGCTGGTGGAGTATGGCTTCCGATTGCCCTCTGCCTTAGACAATCGCCCCCTGCGTTTTGAGGAGTTCCTGCAGCGTGTGGGGCAGGTAGTGTTTGTCTCGGCAACGCCCGGACCGTTCGAGCGGGAGATGAGCCAGCAAATCGTGGAGCAAATCATTCGTCCGACGGGACTGTTAGACCCCGAAATCGTGATTCGCCCGACAGCAGGTCAGGTGGACGATTTGGTGGGCGAGATTCGAAAGCGCATCGAGCGTGAGGAGCGCGCGCTGGTGACCACACTGACCAAGAAGATGGCAGAAGACTTGACGAACTACTTGCAGGAGTTGGGCATTCGCGTACAATATCTGCACTCGGATGTGCAATCGCTGGAGCGCGCGGAGATTTTGCGCGATTTAAGGTTGGGTACTTATGATGTCGTAGTGGGCGTGAATCTACTGCGCGAGGGCTTAGATTTGCCAGAGGTCTCGCTGGTCGCGATTCTAGACGCCGACAAGGAGGGCTTCCTGCGCTCGGAGACCTCTCTGATCCAAACAATCGGTCGCGCCGCGCGCAACAAGTTCGGACAGGTAATCCTCTACGCCGACCGCATCACGGGCTCGATGCAGCGCGCCATTGATGAGACCAATCGCCGCCGCCAAATCCAAATGGAGTATAATCAGCAACACGGCATCACACCCGAAACAGTGCGCAAGGAGGTGCGTGAGACAGTGCGCGCCTACAAGGTCGCTGAAGAGCGCGCCGCATATCAAGTGGTAGACACCGACCGCGTCGCGTTCGAGGACTTGCCGATTGTAATCGAGCGTTTAGAGCAAGAGATGCGCGCGGCAGCGAAAGCGTTGGAGTTCGAACGCGCCGCGGTTTTGCGCGATGAAATTCAGCGATTACGCAGGATTCTGGAAAAAAGCGTCTTGTGAAGTCTAAAGAACAGACAGCTAAACGCCGACAATTCACTCTAAGGGGCGAAACCCCAGTGAATTTCTTAGCATGGCTAAAGAAATCGCGGGAGTGAGCCGATAATGGAAAGTGTTGCATTCGAGACAGTAAAGGGCAAACCTGCAGTGATGCAGGGACGCAAAGCCACGGGTCTGTAGTAGCAGATAGCCGGGTTGCCTGTCTCCAATCGCGAAACATATGATTAGGAGGCAGAACGATGCAAATCTCGTTGCAGGAACTGCAGAAGATCGCGCGTGCGTATCGCACGCAACAGGCGCGCGCTGTGCCGATCGAGCCTGTACCTGCGCCTTATGTGGCAAACGCGGAGGCAGATGCTGCGTTGGCGCGTGAACTGGCGCGTTCTCTTGTCCACACGCCTGATGTACGCGAAGAGCGCGTCCAAGCAGCTGCTCATACGACGGTGCGCGCAGCGGATGTGGCAGTGGCGATGGTCCGCCGCGCGATTGCAGACCACACCTCACAAGAATAACAACATCGGCGGAGGGAAGATTTCCCTCCGCTTTAGTCCGTCCACTGGCAGGAAATGCGACTTGTGCGTGGAAAATCCCTCCCGTGCAACCACACAGCTGGACGCTTGCCGTGGTTAATCAAAAAGGCGGCGTCGGGAAGACCACGACAGCAGTCAATTTGGCGGCAGGGTTGGCACGGTTAGGCGAGCCGACCTTGCTGGTGGACGCTGACCCGCAAGCGAATGCGACCAGCGGACTGGGCAT
>JBKBKS010000078.1:0-8793 GCA_046294565.1 Fimbriimonadales bacterium | reverse complement strand
AATCCCATAACTTGTTCAATCTCATTCAAGCGCGTCTTGCTCATCCCCAGACTGCAATCGCGCCTGAAACACTCACGGACACAGGGCGTGAGAACCTTGCGCTGCTCCCTGCCAGCATCGACTTAGCTGGAGCGGACGTATTGCTGGCATCTCAAATCGCGCGTGAAGCTCTACTGCGTAGCCTGCTTGCGCCCCTGCGCGAACATTATCGCTGGATTGTGATTGATACGCCTCCGTCGTTAGGCGTTCTTACGATTAACGCCTTGACCGCTGCAGACGGTCTGATTGTTCCCGTACAGTGCGAATACTACGCGCTGGAGGGACTCTCGCAGCTGTTGCAGACTGTAGACTTGGTGCGTCAGCACTTGAATCCGCGCTTGGAGATATGGAAGGTCGTGTTGACGATGTACGATGCACGCACGCGCTTGGCGGAGCAAGTCGAGCAAGAGGTTCGCAAATTCTTTGGTGGGAAAGTAGCGCGTGCTATCATCCCGCGCAATATTCGTGTGAGCGAGTCGCCCAGTTTTGGGCAGCCTGTGATCGAGTATGACCCGCGCTCACGCGGCGCTCAAGCCTACTTGGAGTTAGTCGAGGAGGTGAAGCAATATGCGGCGTCCTGCACTCGGTAAAGGTTTAGGCGCGCTGATTGGTCAGAATGAACTGGCAGAAACCCTCATCCGTGAGGTACCGATAGACCAGATTCGCCCCAATCCGTATCAGCCGCGCCAGCAGTTCAGTGAAGAGTCGTTAGCCGAACTTGCAGACTCCATACGGGAGTTAGGCGTTATTCAACCGATTATTGTGCGTCAGGAGAGTGAAGGCGACTATGTGCTGATTGCAGGCGAGCGTCGGCTCCGCGCCGCATCGATGGCAGGGTTGACCACGATTCCTGCAATCGTGCGTTCTCCTACTGAGCCGCAGATGTTGGAGATGGCGTTGGTGGAGAATGTGCAGCGCGAGGACATCAATCCAATTGACGCAGCAATGGCTTACAAACGCTTGATGGACGAGTTTGGACTCACTCAGGAGCAGGTGGCGCAGCGCGTGGGTAAGAGCGTGCCTGCCATCTCGAACACGCTACGGCTATTGAATCTACCCGAGTACATTATCAAAAGTCTTCAAGAAGGCGTGATTAGCGAAGGGCATGGGCGCGCGTTGCTAATGGTGAAGGACCCCACTCTCCAGCGTCAACTCTGGAGCGATATTACAACTGAGGGGTTAAGTGTGCGTGCAGCAGAGTTGCGCGCGCGTGAGCTACGCCCGATGAATCCAACGCCACGTAATGCGCCTGAATCGGCTCCGCAGCCTTCCCCGGCTTCCCCTGAACTGCTGGCGCTTCAACACAACTTGAGCGCGTATTTGGGGACGCGTGTGCAGGTGGTACAGTGGGGCGGCGGCGGTGGTAGAATTGTGATTGAGTTTTATTCAGAGGAGGAGTTAGGGCGGATTTTGGAAACTATCGCGCCGAACGGATTTTAGGTTTTCACATGAAAACCACCCGAACACAGGAGAAACGCTATGGAACGCTCTGAGAAACTATTGAGCCGTGAACAGTCAGTGCTGGTGGTCGTCGATCTCCAAGAAACACTGCTTAGGACCATCAAAGTCGGAGAAGAGATCGCTAACAACATCATCCTACTGGTTAAAGTCGCACAGGCTCTGGAAGTTCCCACCATGTATACAACCCAGAACGCAGGGAAGCTGGGCGGCGTTATCCCAGAACTGGAAACATTCGTTGGGGATACGCCTGTGATAGACAAACTCTGCTTCAGCTGCGCAGGCTCGGATGCGTTCATGAAGCAACTGCAGTCGCTGAGTCGCACGCAGGTGGTACTCACGGGTATTGAGGCGCATATCTGCATCATGCAAACTGCGCTAGACCTTGTGAAGGCAGGCTACACGGTTCACACGCCATTTGATGCAATCGCCAGCCGTCACAAGCGTGACTGGAAATATGCGCTACTGCGATTATCTCACAGCAGCGTGATTGTATCCTCTGTGGAGTCCGTAATCTATGAGTGGCTTCAAGAAGCAGGAACCGAGCAATTCCGCTCAGTGCTGCCACTGCTAAAAGAGCGCGAGCAGAAGCGAAATTCCAGAGAAAAAGAGGACGCTGACACATCCTCTACTTCCGAAACAGACTCCTCAGAATAAAGTAGAGATTGGCGGGTCGTTCAGCCAACCGTCGCGAGAAGTAGGGGTACCACTGCTCGCCATATGGAACATAGATGAGCGTGCGATGCCCCTCCGCAACTAACTGCTTCTGCAGCTCACGGCTGATACCGTACAGCAGCTGGAACTCGTACTGCGATTTCTCCAATCCAAGCTCCGCTGCATAATGCTTGGCGTGATTGATGAGACGCAAATCGTGAGTCGCAATTGCAGGCTCCTTGCCATCCTCAAGTAGCCGCTCCATTTGCACTTTGAACTGGTGGTCGACAGATTTCTTGTCGGGGTAGGCGACCTCCTTCGGCTCAGCGTAGGCGCCCTTAACAAGGCGCACCCGCGCGCCGATTTGAATCAGTCGTTCCAAGTCTTGGGGCGTTCGGTAGAGATAGCTTTGCAACACGGTTCCAGAGTTTGGATAGCGCGGGTACAGTTCACAGAATAAGTCTAAAATAGGCTGGGTGTGTTTACTGCTCTCCATATCGATCCATACAAAGTTATTGAGGGACTGCGCAGCAGCAAACACCTTCTCAAGGTTCTTGCGGGCGACCTCGTCCCCAAGATCGAGACCCAGCTGGGTAAGTTTGATGGAAATACATGAATTTACTTGGCTTTGCGCAATACGCTCCAGCAAAGTAATGTATTGGCACGCCGCTTGTTCAGCGTCTTCTAACCGATGAGTATCTTCTCCTAAGTAGTCTAACGCAACCAGAAAGCCCTCTCGGTTGAGCTGGCGGGCAATCTCTATCGCGGTATCTACATCCTCACCTGCGATGAACCTCTGAATCAGTCCTTGTGTGAGCGAGCTGTGCTTGACCCATCGCTTGAACGCAGGAAACTCGGCTACTCGAAGCACTAAAGCGCGAGAAAGCATCGTTGCCTCTCCTCCGTGGAGTTTACTGCTTCGTCTTAGGGGGTGCTTTTTCCCACCAGTACTCCATCACATCGCGCTTAGGGTCGGGCTGAGGGATTTGTGGCGGCGCTTGGGGCTTGGACTCGGCTTTCGGGACAGGTTCAGGCTGGGCAGAGACCGCTGCGCGATTACGCTCTAACTGTGCCTTGATTTCTTCCTCGGAAGGGGCGGGTGCAGACTCTTGCGTTTGTTGGCGCTGCTGCTGGGCGCGCTGCTCCGCCAGGTAAGGGGCGATGTTATTCTGCCAACCATACCAGACCACGAAGGCAACCAGCACAATCATCAGTCCAATCCAGGCAATCGGTAGTCCTCTACGACGCATCGCTTACCTCCATCTTATTATACCCTTTTAGCGTAGGGAGCGTTCCCCCACGACGACGGTATAATTAGGATATGCAGCGACTGATAGCGCGCGTTTGGGGCGTTGTGCAGGGAGTGGGCTATCGCGCGTTTGCACTGCGGGCGGCGCAAACGCTGAAACTCACCGGTTATGTCCGAAACTGCGCCGATGGAAGCGTGGAAATCGTCGCTGAAGGCGAGGAGCAACAGCTACAGCAGTTCTTGCAAACGCTCAAGCGTGGTCCCGACGGTGCGCGTGTAAGCCGTGTGGAAATAACTTACCAAGACGCCACCGCCGAACACACCGATTTTGAGATACGATACTGATGCGCGCGGCACTATGTTGTGTTCTCTTCGTGTTGACTTGCACACTTGTGGCACAGCCGAGACTGTTGCTAATCTTGCTACACGCGCCGATGTACCCCCAGGATCTCATCGGCGATGTGCCAGCACAGGCGGGCTGGATGGTGTGGCAGCAGGATTGGCAAGAAATCTACGCATTCGCTACAGGCAACCGCGCTCGCGCCCACGATGCGCCTCTGCCGAAGCTGGAACTGATCTCACCCGCGAACACCGCCCGTGCAAGCCACCGCGTTGCGCTTCAAGCAGACACGACGCCCCCAAGGGAGCTGCTGAACGCCACACTCGGCTCTCGGCTGAGACGCGAGGGAGTACGGGCAATATATCTAACAACTGACCAATCGCCCTCGCCCAGTCCCTACGCGCTGATTGCTTTGTCTGAGCAGCGCGCAACGCCTGCGCGCGTGTATCCAGACTTAGAGTCGCTGCGACTCGACTTCTTTACACTGAAGGCAGATTGGGCAATCTTGGAACTCAAACGCTGGGATTATCGCGCGTTAGAGCTGTTGCTTGCGGAGGGCGTCGAGGTATGGGTTGTGGCAATACCCTCGCCAGCGGGATTGAGTTTGGGATCGGCACGGCTGAGCGCGGTCGTGCGCTACGCGGCGCGCGAACCGCAAGGGCTACTCACCTCGCCCAGCACGCGCTGGAACGGCGTTCTGCACGAGATTGACCTCGCGCCGACGCTCTATCGCGCACTGACCCGTCAGGACACACGCACATTTGAGGGTGCGCCTGCCCTCGAGACGCGCCAATCTGACTGGCATCGGTTTTGGAATGGCTGGCTGGCGCGAATCGCGCTCCAAGAAACGACATCGCCGATGGGCTTCGATTGGAAAGGCAACGCGCTACAGCGAAACGCCGAGTGGGCGCAAGCGCGTCGAGAAGTGTTGCCAACACTGCGTAGTAGCCTATTAGCGCTGTTTCTTACTTGGCTGGGCACAGGAGTCGCGCTGTGGCGCGCCCACCGACTGCGTGGGCTGGGCAAATCGGTGTTCATCGCAGGCTTGTCGGTGTTCAGTCTAACACCTGCTGTTGCAGTGCTATATAGTTACTATCCCTACGAGTTGTGGACTGGCGAAGTCTCGCGCGATATTGCATCCAGCGCGGCATGGCTCACGCTGGGGTGGACTGTGTATAGCTTGATGGCGGCAGGCGTGGCGCGTTGGGCGCGGATTTCTTTGCTGTCGGCTTCTATGGTGGTGAGTATGACTGTTGTCGGGGCGGATTTGCTGATAGCGGGCGGCTACGGTATCAATCGCGCTTTGCTTAGCGAGGGGATTGCAGGCGCAAGACCGTTCGGCGCCAACGAGTGGTACTGGGCGCATGCGCTATCGGCGGGAGTGCTGGTTCCTGCCAGCTGGTTGGAGAGTCAGGGGAGGTTGACGCTGGGCGCGCGTGGACAGATGGCGTTAGGAATGGCATATGGGCTGATGGTGTGCCTGTTCGGACTGCCGATGATGGGCAGCGCACTGGACTCTCTCTTGCCGCTATCTGTCGCTTGGGGGCTGAGGATAGGGCTGCTTACAGGGCTGATACGCATCGATACCGATTGGCGACGCATCAGGTGGATCTGTGCAGGGCTACTGGGGGTCGGAATCGCCCTAACAGGATTGGCGGTTGGGTTAGACGCGCTCCAGCCGTGGCAGCGTCAGGCAGGGTGGGCGCGCGACTGGCAGACAGCACTGGGCTGGAAATTCGTGCCGCTGCAAGTGGTTCTGACGGCGAGTGTGTCAGTGGCAATCATATTTGTACTGAAGAAGCCGCTCAGAGGGTTGTGGCAGCGCGCCTATGCCTTGCGCCACGCACTGGGAGTCTGCTCGCTGACAGCAGTGTTGTGTCTGGGGTTGGGCAAACTCATCGCTGCGAGTGTGATACTCATCATGTGCCTGATGTTCGCGTTGGAGTATCTCGTGGGGGGTAAGGATTGGGGCTACGCCTATCGCGAGAACGGCGTCGCTCATTGAAAGGGGGTATACTATCGTCGGAGGTTATGTGAAGCGATGTTAGAAACGCCTATACGCACCGAGCGTTCGCGCTTCCAGCAGATAGCGGAGAAGGTACTCGCAGGCGAACGGCTCAGTTTCGAGGATGGGGTCGCCCTGTTGAGGCATCCGAACTTGCCTGAACTGGGCGCACTCGCCCACCATGTGCGCATGCAGAAGAATCCCCAACCTTATGTGACCTATGTGATTGGGCGCATCATCAACTACACGAATGTTTGCTGGGTGCGTTGTAAGTTCTGCGCGTTCTATCGCCCGCCCAATCACGGCGAGGGCTACCTGCTGAGCGACGAGGAAATCCTGCAGAAAATCGATGAACTGGTACAGCAGGGCGGCGTGGAAGCGCTGATTCAGGGGGGGCTGAACCCCAAACTGAAGATCGACTACTACGAGCGTCTGTTTCGGCTCATCAAGCGGCACTATCCGCAGGTGATTATTCACGGGCTGTCGCCGACGGAGATACTGTATATCGCACATATCTCGCGTATGAGCGTGCGCGACGCGCTGATACGGCTCCAAGAGGCGGGTCTCAACTCGGTGCCGGGCGCAGGCGGCGAGATTTTAGTCGATCGCGTGCGCCAGCAGATTGCCCCCTTCAAAGACATGGCGCAGGAGTGGCTGGAGTTCATGCGCGAGGCGCACCTGCTCGGCTTACGCAGCACCGCGAGCATGATGTACGGGCATGTGGAGACGCTCGAAGACCGCGTGGAGCATCTAATCCGCCTGCGCGAGCTGCAAGATGAGACAGGCGGCTTCACCGCGTTCGTCTGCTGGAACTTCCAACCCGAAGGTACCGACCTGCCCGACATCCAGAAAGCGACGCCCGCCGACTACCTGCGCACTGTCGCCGTCGCACGATTGATGCTGGACAACTTCGACCATTTGCAGGCGAGCATCCTCACGCAGGGACCGAAGGTTATCACGGTCGCCCTGCGCTACGGCGTGGACGATATGGGTTCCACGATGATCGAGGAGAATGTGGTCTCGGCGCAGGGTTCAAAGTTCATCTTGAACGCGGCGGAGATTGAGCGCGTGATTCGCGCGGCGGGGTTTGTGCCCAAGCGTCGCAACACGCGCTACGAGCTGCAGGATTAGAGCCGAACGGTCACCACGCGCTCTTTGCCCCCGACGGCTTGCACGCGCAGGCGGAGGGTCTCGCCCCGTCGGAAGCCGCCTGCCTTGCGCACGCGTAAGTGCAGCCGATGCACGGGCACATACTCCAGCGTATCCAGCGCCTCGCCGAACGCCTGGTTCAAGTCCTGCGCTTCGTCGGCAGCAATCACCGCGCCGCCTGTCGCGCTCGCTAAATACTCCAGAGTGCGCACCACTGCCCCGTAGTTTGGAATGGACTGTTCGTTACCCAGCAACACGAAAATCAGGCGCACGCGATGCTGCTGGGCGACCTGCAACGCCTCGTGTTCCGTGCGTGAGACGCCTACCGTCTCGTTTTGCCCATCGGTGAACAGAATGACCCAGCGTTCGCGTGTGTCGGGTTCGCTGCCGAGCATCTGCGGGATGGCGCCGTAGAGCGTGTTCCAGATTGGCGTGCCGTGAAACGAGAACTCGCTGCGCCGAAGCAGGTTCAGCGCAAGTTGCAGTTGTGACTTCGGGCTACCCATCGGCGCGCGGATGTCGTAGTCGGCGTACTCGAAGCCCAGCGAGGCAAAGTTCACCAGCCCCACTCGCGCATCGTTGGGTAGGTCTTGAATCAGCCGCGCGCCCGCCTCGAACCGACGCATCGCAGGGTCGGTGACCTCCAGCGACGCCGACTGATCCCAAGCAATCAGGATGCTCCGTGCGCGTTGCTGAGCAGGGCGACGCGCTTTCGCCTCCTTCCAGCCCACCACTTCAATCTCCACATCCCGCGCCTCGGCGGTCACGGTAAATGCGTTTGGACGATCCGCCTCCAAGCGCGGCGCATCCGACTTGAAGTAGTCTACAGTGAGTACCCGTTCGTTTGAGGGGCGCGACGCAGCAGGCAGCGAATGAACCTGATAGCGCGGCGCACACCCCGAACCCAGCAACAGCGCCCCCAGTATCGTTCCGACCCACGGCTTCATCGAGTCGCCCCCAACGCAGTATAATATACCCGATGGCGAAGCAATCGGAGGGCGGTATCAAAATCATCACGACGAACCGCAAAGCGTACCACGACTATCACATCGAGGATACGATTGAGGCGGGGCTGGCGTTGACGGGTTCGGAAGTGAAGAGTATCGCGGCAGGCAAGGCGAGCCTGACCGACGCCTACTGCCGCGTGGAGAACGGCGAGATGTGGGTACAGCAGATGCACATCGCGCCCTACGAGAACGCAGGCTACGCGCAACACGAACCGCGCCGTAAACGCAAACTACTGCTCCACAAGTGGGAGATTGAACGCCTGCGCGGCAAATCGGATCAGAAGGGCTACACGCTCATCCCGCTCAAACTCTACTTCCGCAACGGCAAGGCGAAACTGGAAATCGGACTGGCGCGCGGGAAACGCCAATACGACAAGCGCGAGACCATCAAGCGCAAAGACATCGAGCGCGAACTGCAACGCGAACTCGGACGCCGATAGGCAGAGCGCGCCCCCAACCTACCCTCCGTGCGCGGAGCAAGCGAGGGGACAGATGTCGAGAGTACAAGAGGATGTTCGAAAAATCGTTTGGGCAGAATGTACCCCCCCCATAAAACGCAGGGCGCCCACGCAGGTGCGCCCCTACGCCAATAACCAAGTAGGGACAGACCTGCGTGTCTGCCCCTATGAGAGGGCGCATATCCCTGTGTAGGTGCAGGTACCCCCTCCTTTAGGTTCCCCCTGCAAGCAGGGGGAACCAATTGAGAAAAATCGGTTCCCCCTTGAAAAGGGGGAACCTGCAGGAGGGGGTTCCCCATACAACAGGCGAATTTTCGAACACCCTCTCATATCCCCTTGACAAATCTGTCTATCGCCTGGTATACTAATCAGCATCCAGGATATCAACTAAAAAAACGCAACGGAGAGTGACGGGTTATGGTGAACGCAGTTAT
>JBKBKS010000077.1:0-10850 GCA_046294565.1 Fimbriimonadales bacterium | reverse complement strand
CCGACCCTGGCGGACCAATCAGCAGCACATTGTGCCCGCCTGCGGCGGCTATCTCCAGCGCACGCTTCGCCTGCTCCTGACCCTTGATCTCCGAGAAGTCCACCTCGTATTCGGCAGGCTGGCTCAGGAGCGCGTTCACATCCACGCGCGTGGGGGGCTTGTGGGCAGGGTTAAGGAGCAGTTGCACGGCGTCGAGCAACGACTCCACGCCGTACACTGCCACGCCGCCGACCACTGCGGCTTCCTCCGCGTGCGCTTGGGGCACAATCAGCCGTCGTTTGCCCGTCTCGCGCGCGTGGATAGCGATCGAGAGTACGCCGTTCACAGGACGCACGCCCCCATCGAGCGATAACTCGCCCACAATCAGCGTGTCCCCCAACGCCTCCAAAGGCACCTGCTCCGACACCGCCAAGATGCCTATCGCTATCGGCAGATCGTAGGCGGGACCCTCCTTGCGCACATCGGCGGGCGCGAGGTTCACCGTAAGTTTCAACAGCGGGAAGTATAGCCCCGAGTTGCGGATGGCAGTACGCACGCGGTCGCGCGATTCCTGAACCGCCGTGTCGGGCAGCCCAACCAAAGTCCACTGAGGCATACCCTGCTGCAAATCCACCTCCACCTGCACCGTGAACGCCTCGATGCCGTGCAGCGCGGCGCTCTCCACTCGCGCGAACATACGGATACTATATAACGCGCCCGCGAGAATTCCTACGAATCTGCGCCCCAACAACAGTGGATTGCATAAAAATACGGGTAAACTCCTATAGGAACTTACCGACGCGCCAGTCGTCGAAATCCCTACATGGAGGAGATGATGAAACGGAATCTGCATCACCTATGCGGCGTTCTTGGCTTGATTGCGCTGGCTGTGAGCCTTTCGGGCTGCGGGGGCGGGGGCGGCAACGCGACGCCAACTCCGACAAACTCTGTCGCCCTCGAAATACGCAACGCGCAATGGGTCGCCTTCCAAGATGGCGCAAATGGCGCATGGAGAACGCTCTCGCCCTCCGGTGGGTTCAACGGAACAGTGAATGTAACCGCCGCCGACGGACGCTACTCGGTGGCATATGTGTGCGGCGGCGACAAGCCGACCGTGCATATTGTGCATGCCACACGCGCCGAGCTGCCCCAGTTCGCCGCGACCTGCGGCGCAAGCCCCACCACCATCCAAGTGGATGGCACGGTGCAAGGCTTGAACGGCAGTCAGGCAATTGTAGCGATTGGCGAATTTGTCACGGCAACCGCAGGCAACTATACCCTTTCCGTTGTCCCCGGCAGCTACGATGTGATTGCCGTGCGCATCGCGGGCAACACCCCCAACCGAATCTGGCTCCAGCGCAACCGCACTTTCGATACTTCCACGCTCTACAATATCGACTTTAGTCAACCCGATGGTCAATTAGTGCGCGTGTTCGATGTGAGCAGTGGCGCGGCGAGTGTGTCAGGAATAGATACGGGCGCGAACGAGACCGTCACTGGGGAGGTGTTCTTCCTCTCAGGCGCGCGCTCCAGTATCGTTAGTGTGGGCAACACAATCACGGACGGCGCGTTCCTGAACTACCCCCTAATCCCCAGCAGCGTCCTGAACGCTGGCGAGGGGTTCCGCCTCAAACTCAGCTCCAACGCTGGACGCGGCGTGGAAGAGGTCGTGGCGACCCTGCCCAGCAGCCTCAACTACACACTGCCCGCGCCGTTTTCAACGGCTCTGTTCACGACACCCCCTTCGGGTCCTGTAGCCATCACCGCCACGAACCTGAATTACCCCGACTCGCCCGTGCGCGGCTATCAGATGAACCTCTCGGCGGATGCCCAGCCGGTTCGATATCGCGTCTTCTTCTCTAGTGCTTGGCTGAGCGGCGCGTCGTCCTACACCACGCCTGTTCTGTCCAACTTGGCAGGCTGGAACAGCATCTGGTCGCTCCAGCGCGGCGCGTCCATCGATGTGGGGCTGCAGGTGTTGGTAAGCCCAAGCGCCACGAGCGAGGTGCTGAGCGCGATTCAGACGGGCAACCCACCGATAGGGTTCCAACTGCGCTACGCGACACGCAGGGGGACAGTGACCCCCTAAACGGCTCTCATCGTTTCACCCCCTCCTATAGGTTCCCCCTGCTCGCAGGGGGAACCTACAGGAAAGGGTTCGTATAAATCAGTTCCTCAAATTAAGAGACCTCTTTTGAGATTCCTCGCCTGCGGCTCGGAATGACAAACTTCGCTGTCGCGCCGATACACTCCTTTCTTGACGACACACCCCTGCTGCCGATACACTCCTTTCTTGACGACACACCCCTGCTGCCGATACACTCCTTTCTTGACGACACACCCCTGTCTGCCGATACGCTCTCTTGTCATGCCGAGCTGAGCGAGGCGTTTCAAAACCCCATACTTGCAAAATCAGGCAAGTCTATTGGGTATACTTCTTGTTCGCACATTCAGGAGGTGTTCGAACTTGGAGCGGGTTTCTATTTTCGTTGACGGCGCGAATATGTATTACGCCCAGAAGCGGCTGGGATGGTTCATCGACTATCGCAAGCTGCTGTGCTACTTTCGCTCGACTTTGGGGATGAAAGTCGCCGACGCCTACTACTACACGGCGGTCGACCCTAACGCGAAAGGGCGCGACGCCACTTTCCATGACTATTTATTGCATTCTGGCTATGTGTTGCGCACGCGACCTCTGAAAGGCTGTTGCGGCAGCGAACGCGAGGAGCTGCCGTGGGAACGCATCGAGCTCGCGGTGGATATCGTGATGGACGCGCTGCTCACCTTAGACCACTATGATGTGTGCGTTATCCTCAGCGGCGACGGCAACTTCGAGCGGCTGGTGGAGACCCTCCGCGCGAAAGGCAAGAAGGTGATGGTGTTCGCCCACCCGGAGATGACCGCGCGCGAGCTGCGCATCGCGACTGGTCCCAACTTCCACGACCTGCGCGATGTGGAGCGGTTCATCGCCCGCACCGACCGTGCGCCCGAGCCGTGCCCCGACAAGACCGTCTACGGCGCGTCGCCCAGTGAAAGCCATGAGTGAGGACGCTCCTAAGTTCCGTTCAGGCTTCGTGGCAGTGATTGGTAAGCCGAATGTCGGCAAAAGCACGCTCATCAACTCCTTCGTGGGGCGCAAAGTGAGCATCGTCTCGCCCCGACCGCAAACCACACGCCGACGCATTCTGGGTATTTTGAACCGCCCCGACGCGCAGATTGTGTTCGTGGACACGCCCGGCATCCATAAGCCCAAATACAAGCTCGGCGAGCGGATGGTGGAAGCCGCCGTCGGCGCGCTGCCCGACGCCGACCTTGTGGTGTTCGTCGTCGACGTCTCCAAGCAGCCCAACGCCGAGGACAAACACATCGCCGAACTGCTGCGCCAAGAGACTCGCGCGCCCATCGTGTTGGCGCTCAATAAGATGGACAAACTGCCCCCCGAAAAGGTGAAGCCGAACACCGAAGCGTACTGGCAACTTGTGCCCCACCACGCCGACTGGATGATGACCAACGCCGTCAAGGGGCATAACTGCGACAAGCTGCTCGATATCATCCTCAAGTATCTGCCAGAGGCGCCCCCCTACTTCCCCCAAGAGCAGATTACCGACCAACCCGAACGGCTCTTCGCCGCCGAACTCATCCGTGAGAAGGCGTTGCTCAACACCTACCAGGAGGTGCCCCACGGCGTCGGCGTCGCTATCGAACGCTGGGAAGAGCGTCCCAACGGCGTGCTCTACATCGCCGCCGTCATCTATGTAGAGCGCGAGACGCACAAGGGCATCCTCATCGGCGAGGGCGGCAAAAAGCTCAAAACTATCGGTCGGCGCGCCCGCGAGGAGCTCGAACTCTGGCTCGGACGCAAACTCTTCCTCGAACTCTGGGTGAAGGTGCGCGAAGACTGGCGCAACAACCCCACCTTCTTCCAGCGTATCGATAGTTAGCCTATCTCGAACGCCTCGATCGGGGTGTTGTCCACGCGGTAGGCTTCCACACGCAACGCGCCGCGTACGGGTACCTGAACTTTCAGATAGCAGTAGACCCGTTCGCGCTTGGCGGTCCATGGGGTCGGTTCAGACGCGAGGTTGTACAGCGACGCGCCGCCTCCCCCGCAAGTCAGATACACCACGCCCGCCCCCTGCCGATAGCGGTTGCCCGACTTCACCACCGCTTGCCCGTCGCGCATCGGGTACATCCGCTCGTACACATGGTCGTGCCCATGTATCACCAAGTCCACTCGGTAGCGGTCGAACAGCGGCTGGAATCGGCGTATCATGCCGCTATTGTTGCCCCGTCGCTGTGTGGAACCGTAGAGCGGATGGTGCGCGAACACGATGAGCCACCGAATATTGCGGTCGGCGCGAGCGCGTTTGAGGGCTTGCTCCACCCACTGGTACTGCGGC
The DNA here is from genome assembly GCA_046294565.1 of Fimbriimonadales bacterium. Taxonomy (GTDB): domain Bacteria; phylum Armatimonadota; class Fimbriimonadia; order Fimbriimonadales; family GBS-DC; genus GBS-DC. The sequence goes on along the minus strand of JBKBKS010000077.1, from coordinate 6,471 downwards.
TCGCTATCGCGCTCGTTGCTGTTGAACGCCACGAACCGCGCGTTGCTGATCGTAAAATCGTAATATTGCCCCTTATTGGGCATGGCGAACCGCGTCTCGGCGGCAATATAGCCGATTCGCTGCTCGCCGATGCGCTCGTTCTCATGGTTGCCGAAGCAGACCATCACGGGTATACGCGTCGCCAAGACCTCCAACTGCTCGAAGTAAGCGTCCCAAATCGGCTGTCGCCCGTTGGCGTAGGAGGTATCGCCCGCGATGAAGTGGAACACGGGGTTGTGCGCGGCGACATTGCGCGAGTTCTGGCGGCTGAACGAGGTCGCGCCGTGGTCGGCGAAGGCAGTGAAGAGGAAATCTTGCAAGCCGCTCGGCGCGGTGCGAAAGGCGTAAGCGCGTGAGTAGCCGCCCCTCGAACTGCCCACGCGATAGTAGTAGCGCTGCGCGGGACGCAGGTCGCTCAACTGCGCGCGATAGATAACGCCTGTCTCGTAGGGATAGGACACCCGCTCGGCGGCGACGCTCTTGCCCAGCTGGGGCGTCTCACCGTACTCTACAACGGGGTCCTGAAGCGGTCGCTCAGTCTGCCAAGTCACGCTCATCTGGGTGGTCGGGTTCGCCCCGAACGCAAGTCGCAGCTGCTTCGGTTCCGTGCCCATAGCAGCTCCCCCATTCGGCGCATGGAGTGTGTCTCCTGCCCACTGAACAGGAAGCCTCGCCCACTCGTCGAACAGGGGTTGTGATGAGATTGAGCGTTTTTATGAGCCTCCTGCTCGCGTGGGGCGTCGCGCAGGCGCAGGAGACGCTGAGTTTAGACGACGCGCTGCGGCTGACTCTGCAACAGAACGGTATCGCCCGCTCCGCGCTCGCTGAGATCGATACCGCGCAAGCCCGCCTGAACGCCGCCCGCGCGAGCCTCTATCCGAGCTTCGATGTCAGCAGTAGCACGACGCGTACGCGCATCGAGGGCGGCGGCGCGAGCCTCGACAGCACCCAACGCCAAAACGGGCTGGGGCTGGAGTGGCTGCTGCTGGACAACGGGCAACGCGAGTTGCGCATCCGCCAAAGCTCTCGCACGGCGGAAGCCACGCGCCAGAACACACGCGACACAGTGCGCCGCGTGCTGCTGCAGACCGCGCGCGCCTACTACGAAGTGTTGCGTCGCCAAGAGCTCTTGCAGGTCGCCGATACCGCTGTGCGTCGCGCCGAGACCCTGCTGGAGGTCGCCAAAGCGCAGGCGGCGGTCGGAACCGCGCCTCAGAAGGATGTGCTCCAGGCGGAGGCGGACTTGGCGAACGCGCGGGTGCAGCAGATTCAAGCTCGCAACGCGCTGCGCCTGGCTGAGACCGATTTGAAACGGCTGATTGGTTGGGACGCGGCGCAGCCCCTGCCGTCGCTCGCGCCGCCCGATGCGCCGCCCACGCTGACGCCTGAGCAAAGCCTCGACGCGCTGTGGCAGCGCGCCCGCCTCCAACGCCCCGACCTGCGCAACGCCGAGCTGAGCGTGCAGGTGAGCCAACTGGGGGTAGACGCCGCGCGGCTCAATAGCCTCCTACGCCTGCAAATCAGCGCGCGCGGCTTCCGCGAGGTGGAGCCGAACTCTCGCACGCAGGGTAGCCTCAGCATCGTCGCCTCCTATCCCCTGTTTGACGGCGGCTTGACCCGCGCGAGCCTGCGCGAAGCGGAAGCGAGCTTGCAGAGCGCGCAGTTCCGCCTGCGGCAAGCCGAGCGCGACGCCTACGCCGAAGTGGAGAGCGCACTGTTGAACTTACGCGAGTCGGTAGAGCGTCTGCAAGCGTCGCGTGTCGCGGTCGCCGCTGCGCAACGCAACTTCGACGCCGCCCAAGAATCGCTGCGCGAGGGCGTCGGCACGATTGTGGAGGTCATCACCGCCCAACTCGCGCTGATTACTGCCGAGACGAACCTTGTGCAGGCGACCTACGACGCCGCCGTCGCCGAGCTTCAACTGCGCGCCGCCGTCGGCGACAAACTGCCCCAAGAGCCTTAGCCCATGCTGGGGGTTTTACGCCTCGCTCAGTGGGCGCAGGTAGGCGATGGTCTGACCGTACTGCACCGCCTGCCCCGATTCCACAGCCCAGCCCTCCAGCACGGCGGGCAACGGCGCGACCACCTCGTTCGGGATGCCCAGCACCTCGATGCTCGCCAGCGGCTGCCCGCGTTCGACCGCGCTGCCAATCTCAATCGGCGCGAGCGTGCAGTAGCCCACCACTTCCGAGCGCACCTCCAGCAGCGCGGGCGGCTGCCAAAGGCTCTCGTCAGGCGCCCCCGACGCTGGAGTCGGCTCCTCGTAGCCGCTCAAGAACAGCGGCGGCAGCGACTCGTCGGGGCTAATCGATGTGTTCGTGGCGCGTGTAAGTTTAATCTGCACGGCGCCATCGTTCACCTCCAAGCGCGAGACGCCGTGCTGCGCCATCAACTGCGCTAAATGCTCCGCCTGTTCCAACACCTCGTTCACCATTTCCATTTGAAAATCACGGTCTCCACGGTGCGCAGGGCGTAGCTGAGCGCCACAATCACCAGCGCGATGTAGAGGATAAGCGCCGCCGTCTCGCTGGTCTGCGCCGCCGCTTTCAAGACGCCCTCGCGCGCCTCGCTCGGCATCAGCGTAAAGCGCGCCAGCAGGTTATCCAGCAGCCCCAGCAGGTTCAACACCTGCGCCTGCAACGGCTCGCGGAAGAAGTAGGCGACGCCCAACACCGTACCCACCGTCAGCGGCGCGAACAGCTGGTACTTCTGGCGCTGATGCTCGTTGTAAATCACGCACTCGTTGCACCGCTGCTTCAGCTCCCACTTGCTGAGCGTGGTGTTGTGCGGGATATATTTCACATTCTTCTCAGGGTCGTCGCTCACGCGCACATCTTTGAGCGCCATCGCGATGGTCTTCTCCTCGCACATACAGCCGACGCCTTCACGCCAGCAGGTGCGCCGCGCGTGATAGATGGGGCAACGCTCGCGTACATAGTCGCGGCAGTAGGGCAGTTGCCAGCACTTGCCCAAGAAGCGTCGCTGCACCTGCTGCTGGTTCACCTCCGCGCCGAGCTTGAGCGTCTGGTCTAAGCTCGAGCCGTAGCGCAGTCGCTTAATGGCGTGCGCCAGACTCACGAACACGGTTAGCACCAGCCCTGGCGGGAACAGCACCCATGCGGCGTTGCGGATGCGCGAAAGCGCGAAGTCGCGCAGGGTGTCGGGGTTGGGCAGCGCGCTGAACTGCCCAATCAGGAAAGGCACACCCCAGTAGAACGCCACCGCAAGCAGCAGCAACACCACGCCCACCAGCGGCTCCTCAAGGTAGTTCCACGCCAACCCAATCACGATGAACCCCGCGCCCAGCAGGAGCGCGTTGCCTGCCAACCCCAAGTTGTCGCGAATCCGCGCTTGGTCTTGCGCCGAGAAACTCTGCGAGTCTAACCCTGCGAACAGCACGGCATAAAGCAGGTACACCAGCCCCAGCACGAACAGAATCGCGCCGATACTCATCAGCCACTGCGTCAGCGTCGTAATCCAGCGCAACATCAGCTGGCGTTGGTACTCCTGCTGCACCGATGGTCGTTTAGACATCGCCTATCTCCCGATTCAGAGTCTACCCGACGGTGCAACGCGCAAAAAGTGTCGGCGTCTCACTTCGGGTACAATTGGCTTGGTGGCGTCGACGATGAGCGTCTCGTTGGGGCGCAAGGTGCGTATCTTCTTAGAGGCGATTAAGTTCGAGCATACTATTTTCGCCTTGCCGTTTGCGTTGCTCAGTTTGTTGTACGCTTCTGAGGGGGTTCCGCAGGCGCGTGTGGTGGGCTGGATTCTGGCGGCGATGGTAGGGGCGCGCACGGCGGCGATGGCGTTCAATCGGATAGCCGACCGCGCGATTGATGCCCAGAACCCGCGCACGCGCACGCGCGCTCTGCCTGCGGGGTTGCTCACTGTGGGACAGATGGCAACGGCGATGGCGATAGCAATCGTGGTGTTTCTGTACGCCGCGTGGCAGCTGAACTGGGTCTGCTTCGCGCTGGCGCCTGTGGCGTTGGCGATGATTCTCGGCTACTCCTACTCTAAGCGGTTCACGCCGCTGTCGCACTACTGGCTGGGGCTGTCGCTGGGTATCGCGCCGAGCGCGGTGTGGATAGCCGTGCGCGGGACGCTGGAGACGCCTCCGCTCTGGCTCACTGTGGGCGTGGCGCTGTGGGTGGCAGGGTTCGATATCCTCTACAGTCTGCAGGATGAGGCGTTCGACCGTGCGCAGGGGCTGCGTAGCCTGCCGCAGACGCTGGGCGCAACGCGCGCGATTGCCGTGTCGCGCCTCTCGCACGCGCTGTGCATCGGAGCGTTTCTGATGGGCGGGATTGCACTGGGTACGGGCGTGTGGTACTATGTCGGCGTCGCCTTCGCCGCCGCGATGCTCGCCTACGAACAGTCGCTGGTGAAGCCAAACGACCTCAGCCGCCTCGATGTCGCCTTCTTCACGCTGAACGGCTATGTGAGTATTGGGCTGTTCGCCTTCGCGCTGTTGGATCGGGTGTTCTAACGATGCGTTATCGGGTGGGCAGTGTGCCCTATGTTAATGCCGCGCCGCTGACGCGCTGGCTGGAGACAGACGCGGGCGCGCGCTACGCCGAGGTGGTCTACGCGCCGCCGTCGGCGTTGGCGCAGATGCTACGGACGGGCGCACTCGATGTTGCGCTGGTCTCGTCGGTGGAGCATTTCCGTCGCCCCGACACGCGCTATGTGCGAGGGCTGGCAATCGCCTCCGAGCGCGAGGTGCTGAGCGTGCGCCTGTTTAGCCGTGTCCCGATAAGCCGCCTCAGTCGTGTTGCCTTAGACTCCAGCTCGCTTACCTCCGTTGCGCTGACGCGAATCTTATTGGAGCGCGCCTACAGCTTAGCCCCTGCCTACCACGACGCCGCGCCGAACTTGGAGGCGATGTTGAGCCGCGCTGACGCCGCGCTGCTGATTGGCGACTTGGGCATGACCGCGCAACACGAGTCGGTGGTCGAGATATTGGATTTGGGCGCCGCGTGGCGCGACTGGACAGGGCTGCCGTTCGTGTGGGCGCTGTGGCTGATGAACCCCGACGCGCCCGCCGAGCCAATCAGCGCGCTGCTGCACGAAGCCTATCAGTGGGGCGCACAGCATATCGAGTCCATCGTTCACGCGGAAGCGCAGCGCACGGGCATCCCCTATGCGCTGTGCCAACGCTACCTACGCGAAGTGATGGTCTACGCTATCGACGCGCGCTTCCTGCAGGGGCTAGAACGCTTCCGCGCAGAGGCGTCGAGGTATAATAAAGACGGTGAGCGCCATGCAAACAACATTCCCCATCCAGCTGACGGGGCGCGCGATTGCTCGGATTAAGCAGATACTGGCGCGGCAGGGCAAACAGGATGCCTATCTGCGCGTGGGCGTGCGTGCAGGCGGCTGCTCAGGCTTCGAGCATGTGATGCTCCCTGTCGACGCGCCTCGTCCGAATGACCTCGTCGCTGAATTTGACGGCGTGCGCGTGGTTATCGACCCCAAGAGCGCGCAGATTCTGGAAGGCGCGACCATCGACTACACGGGGCAGCTCATCGGCGGCGGCTTCCACTTCGAGATTCCCAAAGCGAAGCGTCAGTGTGGCTGTGGGACCTCGTTCACGGTGTAGGGCGCGACTGCTCCACATAGTAGGTATCGTGAACCACGCCGCTGGGCAAGCGCAGGCGCAGCTGGAAGTCGGGCGTGACCTCCAGTGCAGTTGCTTCGGGACGGTCGGGCAGGTCTAAGACGCGATAGGCGCGTCCTACCGTCGTGTCGCGGGCTTGCCAGAGTTTATGAACAGCGTCGGGCTGTATCGTCCAGAGGCGCAGCAACTCGATGAGCGCATCGCGCAGGCGTGCAATCAGCGCGGCGCGTTCCTCGCGCGAGATGACTTCTGGCATCGAAGTTGCCTGCGCCAGCGAGATTGCTAAACTCTCCAGTTCAGGTGGGAAGATGCGCTGCGCGAGGTTCACCCCAACCCCGACAATCGCGACGCCTTCCGCCACTTCCACCAGCGCGCCGCCCAGCTTGCGTCCCAGTAGCATTAGGTCGTTCGGGTACTTCAGTTGGATGGCGGGCAGGTTGGGGTAGTGCGCGTGTAGGGCTTGCGCCGTTGCGAGCGAGGCGAACGCGCTCAACGCCCCAGCAGGCTGAGGGAGCGGCGTGTCCCACAGGATAAGGCTCACCAGCAGGCTCTGGTTGGGCGTGTCGTGCCAAGTTGCGCCTTGACGCCCGCGCCCAGCTGTCTGCGTATCGGCGCACACCGCGCCCCAGCGGCGGTCGCCCTGCTTCACCAGCGCACATGCTTGCGTCTGCGTACTATCTACTGTATCATAAAAGCGAATAAGCATCGCCCTACCCTCCATGATACCGCTGACAAGCGTCGCGTCGGCGTTTTTCTCGTCAGCGAGACGCTGACGCTACGACACACCCGCGTCGCGTCGGCGTTTTTCT
>JBKBKS010000076.1:0-11074 GCA_046294565.1 Fimbriimonadales bacterium | reverse complement strand
CAACGCAATTACGCCACGCCCACGCGGATCTACACCCTTGTTCATGCGTTCGCCTCCAACACCAGCCGAGACCCTTCGCAGCGTATGCGTCGAATCTCGCTGATGCAGATTCTACCCCAACGCTATCTATCCTGCAGGATTCGACGCCCGCGTGCAGAAAATATCGCCCCGATGGATACGGTCTACACCCTGCCGATTGGCGACCCGCGTCGGCAATATATAATCACCGTGCGTCCCGACGCGATAGTCGATACGCATCGGCGTCGCGCCGTGCGCGTGTCGGAGCTAACGCGCCTGTTGGAGCCTGCGACTTTTATTCTGATTGGCGAGCAGCACGATAACGCCCGCCACCATCAGTTCCAGGCGCAGGTGATTGAGGCGTTGGTGCAGGCAGGTCGCAGCGTGATTGTGGGGCTGGAGATGTTCGACCGCACCAAACAGCACGCGCTGAACCTGTGGACGCTGAATCGCCTCACCGAGTCGGAGTTCATCGAGCAGAGCGAGTGGCGCACGCAGTGGGGCTTCGATTTTGCGTTATACCGCCCGATTTTCGAGGCGGTGTATCGGCATCGCTTGCGCTTGGTGGGGCTGAATGTGCCGCGCGCGCTGGTGCGTCAGACGGCGCGCGGCGGGTGGCAGAGCGTGCCCGAATCGGAACGGCTGGGCATACCCGACCCCGATTTGAGCGTGGAGGCGCACCGCAAGCTCTTCTACGCGCTGTTGGGGGGTGGGCATCCGTCGGGGCAAGAGCAGACCGATAACTTCTACGCGGCGCAGGTCGTGTGGGATACAGGGATGGCAGACACCGCGCTGCGCTATCTGGAGCGTACCGTGCCCTCGCCGCGCCTCGCGTTCGTGATTCTGGCGGGGAATGGGCATGTGATGTACGATGTGGGTATCTCGCTTCGGTTGCGCATGCGCACGAACCTGCCCACGCGCGTGATTACGCTGCTGCCGCCGCGCGAGACGCCGATGCAGGCGCGCGCCTCCATCGGCGATATCGTGTGGCTACCCCGCGCGTAGTCGTTTCAACGCCGCCTTCGCCACCGCCGTCGCAGGCTCCATCACAGGGGTCAGAAACTCGGCATGGGGAAAGATTATCTCAAAAGTCTCCTCGAAAGTCGTGCGGAAGATTCGGCTCTTGAACATGCCGCCAGTGAGGGCGACGGTGAAGGCGTCGTCGCGTGTGAACAGCGTGGCGGCGCAGGCTTGCGCGTCTCGCGAGAGGTCGGCTCCTGCGCGCGCGAGGATTCTCTTGGCGCGTGGGTCGCCTTTGCGCGCGGTTGCGACCACGCTTTGGGCGAACTCGGCGACTTTGTGGCGCGGCACGCCCTGACGATAGAACAGCGGTATCAGCTCGGCTAAATCCTGCACGCGGAAAAACTCCTGCACGGCCTCGATGAGACCGTTTCGGCGGTCGCGCCCGTCCCAGGCGCGCACGGCGGCGCGGATGCCGCGCATCGCCACATCGTAGGCGCTGCCCTCGTCGCCCAGCAGTGCGCCCCAGCCGCCCATCTGTTTCACTAACTGGTCGTTTTTATAACCGCCAATCAGCGAACCTGTGCCTGCCACCACCGACACGCCATGGGCGATTTCAACCCCTGTGCTGAGCATCGCCATGCGCGATTCCTCAATCGCGAAGGCGGGTGGGTTGCCCAGCCGTTCCATCAGCCAGTCCCAGTTCGCCTGTGTGCCCGCTACGGTGTAGCCCAGCGCCAGCACGGGCGCATCGATGCCTTGCAGCGCGTTGTTGAGCGCGTCCTCGAACGACCGACGCTGGGTCGCCTCGTCCACGAAGTTGAGGTTCGCAGGTCCGCCCTCCGCGTAGGCAATTCGCTCGCCCTGCTCATTCAGTACAGCGCATCCTGTCTTCGTGCCGCCGCCTTCAACGCCGACTATCACTGCCATACCTAACTCCATCGTCGAAATTCCGCCGCCACACGCCCTTGCACATCGCGCAACGCCTGCTCGGGCGTCTTGTTGCCGCTTATGAGGTAGTCCTGCGCGGTGTAGAGTTCGTGCAGGTACAGCGTGGCGATGGGGGTTATCGGGAAAAACTGCGCGTTGGGGCTATCCACCAGGTCGAGAAACTTCGAGTAGCCGCGTTTCCACGCATCTTCGGGACGGCGCGTGGTGCGCAGCTGCGGGTGTTTCAACACGCGCCGTATGTTCGGAATGCCGCGCATCGTCTCCGCGAACAGCAGTTGCGCCTCTTCCGTTTGCATCCACACAAAAAACTGCCACGCCTCGCGCGGGTGTCGCGACTCGCGCGGAATGCAGAACATGTTCTGCCCCACCCAGGTAGGCAGGCGCAGGTCGGGGCGTTGCGCGGGATGGGGCACAGGCGCGACCTCGTAGGGCACATGCGGCGCGTATTTCTGGAACCACGCCGGGTTCCACTGCCCGTTGATCATCATCGAGATTTTGCCCAAGAAGAAGGGGTTGTTGGTGCCTTGTTCGTTGCCGAAGCTCATGGTGAACGCCTGCACCTCTTTACCGCTGCCCATCGCTTCGATCAGGGCGCGGTAGTAGCGCGCGGCTTGGAGGTTAATCGGGTGGTCTGCTGTCGGCGCGCCCGTGCGCGGGTCGGTGAACTGACCGCCGAACGCGCCTATGATATAAATCAAATCTGGGGGGCGCATGCCCAGCGTCTGGATGGCGCCTGTGCGCGACTTGCGGGTCAACCGACGCGCGTAGTCCAGCATCTGCTCCAGCGTGCGCGGCGGCTGGCGCGGCGGCAGCCCCGCGCGTTTGAAGTGGTCGGGGTTGTAAAATAACGCCTGCGCATCCAACAGATAGGGCATCGAGTAGAGCTTGCCGTGATAGCGTCCCTGCTCCAGCGCGGCGGGGATGAAATCCTCCGCGCGCAAACCCGACTCGCGGAACCAGTCGTCCAGCGGCATCAGCGCGTTATTGGCGGCTAACGGCGCGAGGTAGCCCGGCTCGCGCAGCGTGAAGAAGTCAGGCGGCGCGCCTGCCACGATGGCGCGGATAATCTTGGTGTCTTGCACCGCGCCGAGATTCTGAATGTAGACTCGGCTCTGAACGCGATTGTAGTAGTCCAGAACCCCTTGAAAGACCTGTTCCTCGTCGCCTGCCCACATGCTCCACACGCGCAGGGGCGTGCGTCCGTCGGCGTGCGCCTCGCGCCGACAGCCCGACAGCGCGAGGCTTGCCGCCCCAGACGCGAGTATTCCCCACGGCGTGCGCATTATCCTTCTCCCAACACGCGCTGCACAGTGGCGGTCAAGTGGCGCAGGTGATGCTCAAGGCTCAGGCACTGGCGTATCTCATCCTCGCTGAGGTGAGCGCGCACTTCCGCATCGCTGAGCAGCGCATCGATGAAGTCCATCCGCTCATCCCACACGCGGGCGGCGTTGCGTTGCACCAACTGGTACGCCCCCTCGCGCGAGAGACCTTTCTGAATCAGCGCGAGCATCACATGCTCGCTGTAGGGCAAGCCGCCCAGCAGTTCTAAGTTGCGTCGCATGGCGTCTGGCAACACAACCAGCCCGCGCAGAATGCTGGCGAACTTGCGCAGCATCCAGTGAACCAGCGTGCAAGTATCGGGGATGACGATGCGCTCCACGCTGGAGTTGGTCAGGTCGCGCTCGTGCCAAGTGGCGACCGATTCGAGCATCGCGATGGCGTTCGCCCGCACGATTCGGGCTAATCCGCTAACGGTCTCACAGTTCCACGGGTTGCGCTTGTGGGGCATGGCGGACGAGCCTGTCTGCCCTTGCGCGAACGGCTCTTGCACTTCCAGGATTTCGGTGCGTTGCAGGTTGCGGATTTCCGTGGCGAACTTCTCCAGCGAGGCGGTCAGCACGCTGAACGCGCATAGCAAGCTCGCGTGGCGGTCGCGCGCGACTATCTGTGTGGAGGCGGGGTCGGGCGTCAAGCCCAGTTGGGCGCACACATACTCTTCCACGCGCGGGTCGACATTCGCGTGGATGCCCACAGCGCCAGAGACCTTGCCGACGCCGATTTCGGGCAGCAACCGCTTCAGTCGCTGGATGTGGCGAGCCATCTCCGCGTGCCAGCCGAGCAGTTTGAACCCGAAGGTGATTGGCTCCGCGTGAACGCCGTGCGTGCGCCCAATCATCGGCGTATGGAGATGCTCTATAGCGAGGCGGCGGATTTCGGTTTGCAGCGCGTCGCACTCGGTCAGGATGAGCTCCACCGACTTTTTGAGGCGCAGGGCAAGCGCAGTATCCACCACATCGTAGGAGGTGACGCCGTAGTGGATCCAGCGTCCTGCGTCGCCGACATTCTCCGCGAGGTTGCGCACGAACGCCATCACATCGTGGCGCGTCTCCTGTTCCAGTTCGGCGATACGGGCGATATCGAATCGGGCGCGTTCGCGGATGAGCGCAGGCGCGTCGGCGGGGATGTAGCCGTAGCGCGCCAGCCCCTCACAAATCGCCAGTTCCACCTCCAGCCACGCGCGGAACTTGCCCTCCTCGCTCCAGAGGTCGCGCATTTCGGGCGTCGTGTAGCGGTCAATCATGCGTCAGCAGTATACCTTTGGACGCTCCCTCGCCCACCGCGTGGGAGGGAGTGATTTAGCCGTACAGCGCGCCGTAGGCGGCGCAGGCGCGATAGTCTGCGCTTTCCGAGTCCGCCGTGCCGAACATGCCCCACTGGTGCGGGCGGAACACACGCTCCGCCGCCACATTGTGCATCGCGACGGGAATGCGCAGCATCGAGCAGAGCGTGATTAGCGCGTCGCCGATGTGCCCTGCGCTCAGCACGCAGTGGTTCGCCCCCCAGTGCGCCATCACGCTATACACATCACGGGACGCTCCCTGCCCCGTCGTGCGCGGTACGAACCAAGTGGTGGGCCAGGTGGGGTTCGTGCGCTCGTCAAGCGCGGTATGCACCGCGTCAGGCAGCTCAATCGTGTAGCCCTCAGCAATCTGCATCACGGGACCCAGCCCATCCACGATATTCAACCGAAACATCGTGGCGGGCATACTGCCGCGCGTGCGGAAGCGCGTACTCCACCCGCCGCCGCGGAAGTATTCCAACACTCCGCAGTGCCAAGTCGTGGCGCGTAGACACCGCTCGGCGTCTTCAGGCGTCACTGCCCACCAGGGCTTCATCGTGGGCGTTCCGTCGGGGGCGGTCTGCTCGCCCGCGCCATCCAGCGCCGCTGGTCCCGAGTTAATCAGGTGTAGAAAGCCCCCCTCTGATGCGCCGGTCGGCGTCCAGCCTGTAGCGCGTTGCACTGCCTCAGGCGACCAGTAGGTGCGCACATCGGCGAACACCTGCGCCGCGCCCGTCAGCAAGTGCCCAAACAGCATACAGACGCCGTTCAGATAGTCGTTCTCGGTGGCTAAAATGTAGGGTTGGCGGATACCGTTCCAATCGAAGCTGGAGCAGAGGATTGCCTCCATAAAGTCGCCGTTGGGCCGGTGGTCTGTCCACTGTCGCTGCCCCTGAAATCCGCCGGCAATCGCGTTATAGCCTTGCGCCTCCTCCTCGTAGCCCAGCTCCGCGAGTTTGGGGTTGCCGACCATCATATCGCGGGCAATCAGCGCCATCTGGATACTCTGTCGCCAAGTGCGCTCCTTCTGCTCCGCCGTGAGCTGCTTGTCGGGCGGGTTGTAGTCCTTGCCCTCCTTGCAATAGGTCTTTACCCACTGATAGGCGCGTTCGAACTCCGCGTGGTCGTAGATCCCGCGCTCCATCCGCCGCACGAACTCCACCATATCGATGGTCATCGTGCGGACGCCGAGATAGTGCTGCAGGAAGTTCTGGTCTACCAGCGAGCCGACGATGCCCATCGAGACATTCCCCATCGAGGCGTAGGTTTTACCCTGCATCGTAGCGACGGCGAGTCCGCAGCGCACGAACTGTACGATTCGTTGGGCGACATCGGCGGGGATGCTGAAGTCGTCGGCGTTTTGCACATCGCGTCCGTAGATGCTGAAGACGGGCAGTTTCTTATGGGCGTGTGCCGCCATCGCCGCGGCTAAGAACACCGCGCCGGGTCGCTCCGTGCCGTTGAAGCCCCAGATGGCTTTGGGGCGCGTAGGGTGCGTGTCCATCACTTCGTAGCCGTAGCACCAGCTGCGCGCGACCGTGAGGCTAACGCCGACGCCCTCGCGCTCGAACTTCGCCTCGCACGCCGCCGCCTCCGCCACACCACCGATACAAGTGTCGGCAATCACGCACTCTACAGGTAATCCGCACGCATGGCGCAGGTTCTCGGTAATCAGTTGCGCCGCCGCCTGCGCCATCTGCATCGTGGCGGCTTCCATGCTCTCGCGCACGCCCTGACGACGCCCGTCAATCACAGGGCGAATGCCCACCTTCGGCAACGCCCCCTGCAACCGATTCACAGGCGGGTTCACCACAAATCCGTTCGGCATCGTTGCACACCTCTGATTGAAGGTTCGCGCCTGAGCTGGGAGTTCCTGCCGATTCGACACAGCCGTCAGAAGGGGGTACAATTCCGCGCGTGGCGTATGTCAGCCTGTATCGCAAGTATCGGGCGCAAAGTTTCGACGAGCTGATGGGGCAGTCGCATGTGACCGTCACCCTGCGCAACGCGATTCAGCAGGGTCGGTTGGCGCATGCGTACTTGTTCTGCGGTCCGCGCGGCACGGGCAAAACCTCCACCGCGCGCCTGTTCGCCAAAGCGCTCAACTGCGAGCAGGGTCCCACGCCCAACCCGTGCAACCAGTGCCGATTCTGCCAAGCGATTCAGGCGGGCAACTGCGTCGATGTGGTGGAGATGGACGCCGCCTCCGAGACGAGCATCGACGATGTGCGTACCGCCATCATCGAGAACGCCAAGTATCCCCCGATGGAGGCGCGCTACAAAATCTACATCATCGACGAGGTGCATGATCTCTCGGCGAAGGCGTTCGACGCGCTTTTGAAGACCATCGAGGAGCCGCCCGCGCATGTGATTTTCGTGCTGGCGACGACGGAGTTCCATCGCGTGCCGCCCACCATCCGCTCGCGCTGCCAGCGGTTCGACTTTCATCGGGGCACAATCGCCGATATTGCGAAGCGGCTGGAGCAGGTGCTGACGGCGGAGGGGTTTCAGGCGGAGCCTGCGGCGTTGCACTTGGTGGCGCGCGCGGCGGACGGCTCATGGCGCGACGCGCTGACCGCCTTAGAACAGGTGATTGCCTTCAGCGAGGGGGGTGTCATCACTCCCCAAACGGTCTACAGCGCGCTGGGCGTGCTGGAAGACGAGACGCTGATGCGCCTCACCGACGCGCTGCTCGACCACAACGCCAGCGCGGTGTTGAACCTGCTGGAGGCGCAGTTGGCGTTGGGACGCGAGCCGCGCGTGTTCGCCGAATCGCTGATTCAGCACTGGCGGATGCTCACGCAGGCGGCGCTGCACGCGCACGACCGCGCAGGGATGTACGACCCAGCTCTGTGGAGCGCGATGGTTGACCAAGCGCGTCGGGCGGGCGTGCCGCGCTTACTAAGTTGGTGGGAGCGGATGGCGGGCGCGCTGAGCGAGATGCGCACGGCTGGCTCGCCCCGCGCGATACTGGAGCTGTATCTCTTGCTGTTTGCCAGCGAGACGAACTCGCCCGCGCCCCAAGCGACGCCAGCAAGCACCACACAGACGCCTGCGCCTACCGCACAGACGCACCCGCCCACAACACAAGTACAACCTGCGCCAACAGGCGAGATTGTGGATATCGCCTACGCGAACCAACTCTGGCAGCAGAAGGTGGACGAATTGGTGCAGCGTAGCCCCGCTGGAGGGATTCACCTGCGCGGCTCGCGCGTGGTGGTCGACAGCGGCACGGTACGATTGATACTCGCCAGTCGGCTCTCCTATGAGTTCTTCAAGCAGAATGCCCGACGCGAGCAGAACCTCGTTCAGGCGGTGCGCAGCGCGCTCGGTATGCCCAACGCGCCCGTGCGACTGGAACATCTCAACGAACCGCCCGCCGAGCCGCCGCCGCCCCCCGTCGTCGAAACGCGCCTCTTAGAAGGCGAGGAGCTCATCGACGCCATCAGCCAGACCTTCAACGGCTACGAAATCGACCCCGACGCCGATTGAGCACACCGACCAACGCACCGAGCAGGTACAATACACCCGCGATGACCTATCTGATGCGCACGGAGATTGGCGAGCAGCCCGAAGTATTAAGGCGTATCGCGGACACAGAGTGGCGCACGGTGCAGACCGTCGCGCAGCAGATACGCGACCACGAGTTGCGCTATGCGTTTTTGGCAGCGCGGGGCACCTCCGACAACGCCGCCGCCTACTTCAAATATCTGTTTGAGATCGAGAACGGGATACCGTGTGGGTTAGCCGCGCCGTCGGTGGTGACCCTCTATCGCGCGGATTTGGACTGGCGCGGCGCGTTGGTGGTCGGCATCTCGCAGTCGGGTCAGGCGCCCGATGTGGTGGAGTATCTCGCGCACGCGAAGGCAAACGGCGCGTTCACGGTGTCCATCACCAACGACCCCGACTCGCCCCTCTCGCACACGAGCCACTTCGCGTTGCACCTGCACGCAGGCGTAGAGCGTAGCGTCGCCGCCACCAAAACCTACACTGGTACGCTGGCAATCATCTACCTGCTGAGTGAAGCGCTGCGCAATAACCCCAACGCGCCACAGCAACTTCATCATGTGGCGTCGCTGGTGGAGCAGGTGCTGAACAACGAAACGCATATCCATGAGATTACCGACCGCTATCGCTATATGCGCGAGTGCGTGTCGCTCGCGCG
Organism: Fimbriimonadales bacterium; assembly: GCA_046294565.1. Taxonomy (GTDB): domain Bacteria; phylum Armatimonadota; class Fimbriimonadia; order Fimbriimonadales; family GBS-DC; genus GBS-DC. The sequence goes on along the minus strand of JBKBKS010000076.1, from coordinate 2,360 downwards.
GGGGATCAATCAAGCGACGGCGCAGGAGACCGCGCTGAAGTTGATCGAGACCTGCTATGTGATGTGTAAAGCGTACTCGGTGGCGGACTTCATGCACGGTCCGTTCGCGTTGATCGAGCCGGGCTTCCCGTGTCTGCTGTTTGCGCCCGATGGAGCGACCTTCCCAACGGCGCTGGAGAGCGCGTCGAGGCTGCGTGCGAGCGGCGCAGAAACGATTATGTTTGCCAGTAGCGCGGAAATCTTAGCGCTGGCGCGCACGCCTATCCCGATGCCCCCCAGCGCTCCAGAGACGCTCTCGCCCATCGTCTACATCGTGGCGGGGCAGCTGTTCGCTTATCACCTTGCCCTCGCGCGCGATTTGAACCCCGACCAGCCGCGCGGACTGCAAAAAGTCACCCAGACGCGATAGCGATGGAGATTGTGCGCACGGTGGAGGCGGTTCGGCAGTGGACAAGTGGACAACGCGCGGCGGGACGCGCCGTCCACTTCGTGCCGACGATGGGCTACTTCCACGAGGGGCATCTGAGCCTGATGCGCCGCGCGAAAGCCGACGACGGCGCGGTCATCGTGAGCATCTTCGTCAACCCGCTACAGTTCGGCGCGGGCGAAGACCTCGATCGCTACCCGCGCGACCTCGAGCGCGACCGCCGCATGGCGGAATCGGTCGGCGTGGACGCCCTCTTCGTCCCTGAGGCGTCCGAGATGTATCCCGAAGGCTACCAGACCACCGTGCGCGTGGGCGCGCTCTCCCAACCGCTGTGCGGCAGGTCGCGCCCAGGACACTTCGAGGGCGTAGCGACAGTGGTGCTGAAACTTTTTAATATCGTCGCGCCCGACCGCGCCTACTTCGGTATGAAAGACTACCAGCAACTGCGCGTGGTGCAGCAGATGACGCGCGATTTGAACCTGCCGATTGAAATCGTGCCCTGCCCGATTGTGCGCGAGCCTGACGGCTTGGCGATGTCCTCGCGGAATGTGTACCTCACGGCGGACGAGCGCGTCGCGGCGACCGTGCTGTACCGAAGTTTGCAGTGGGCGCAAGCGCAGGCGCAGGCAGGCGAGCGCAACGCAACGCGCCTGCGCGAGGGCGTCTACCAACAGATTGCCCACGAGCCGCTCGCACGCATCGACTATGTGGAAGTGGTCGACGCGGAGACCTTGCAGCCTGTGGAGCGCATTGAGCGTCCCACCCTGATTGCCGTCGCCGCCTACTTCGGCAAGGCGCGGCTCATCGACAACTGCCTCGTCGGCGCGTAGTGGGGTATACTTACGCGACCGACAGGAGGTTCTTCTATGCTCACAGGGAAGAGAGGCGTCATCTTCGGCGTGGCGAATCAGCACAGTTTGGCTTGGAAAATCGCGCAGCGTTGCGCCGCGCACGGAGCAAGCCTCGCGATTGCCTATCAGAACGAGCGATTCGCCGAGAAAGTGGACGCGCTCGCGAACGAGTTGCCCGACGCCTTTACGCTCCAGTGCGACTTGAACAACGACGCCGAAATCCAGCAAATGGTCGGTTCCCTGCAAGCGCGCTGGGGGCAGGTTGACTTCATGGCGCACTGCGTGGCGTACGCGCTTCGCGAGGAGCTGATGGGGCGCTACTTGGACACCTCGCGTGAGGGGTTCAAGATTGCGATGGAGACCAGCGTCTACACATTCGTGGCGGCGACGCGCCATCTCGAGCCGCTGCTGCGCGAGGGCGCGTCGGTGCTGACCCTCACCTACTTGGGCAGCGAGCGTGTGGTGCCCGGCTATAATGTGATGGGCGTGGCGAAAGCGGCGCTGGAGGCGAGCGTGCGCTACTTAGCCTACGAGCTGGGCGAACGGCAGATACGGGTGAACGCCCTCTCGCCCGGACCTGTGAGTACGCTCGCGGCGCGCGGCATTCGCGGCTTCACCTCGATGATGGAGTATGTGCGCCATCACGCGCCGTTCAAACGCGACACCGACCCGAACGAGGTGGGCGACGCCGCCGTGTTCCTGTTCAGCGAGATGGGACGCGGCGTCACAGGTGAAGTCATCTACATCGACGCTGGCTATCACATTCTGGGAATGTAGCGATGGCGACCCCTCGACCAACGAAGACGCGGCCGTTGGAGCCACTGCCCATCGAGCGGCTGCTGAAGCCTTTCGCGCGGTTCGCCAAGCAAGCGAGCGCAGGGGGGATTGTGCTGCTGGCTTGCGCTGTTCTCGCGCTCGTGTGGGCGAACTCGCCGCTGGGGAGCTACTACTTCGACCTGTGGGCGACGCCTGTCGTAGTACGCTTCGGCAACTGGGTGGATATCGACAAGCCCCTCATCCTCTGGATTAACGACGGCTTGATGGCGGTCTTCTTCTTTCTGGTGGGGATGGAGATTAAGCGC
>JBKBKS010000075.1:0-11112 GCA_046294565.1 Fimbriimonadales bacterium | reverse complement strand
CCGTGATAGAGGTGCACCACATAGTCGCCAGGCTGTAGATCCATAATGGAGGCGATGGGCACGCCCTCGTTGAAGCGTCGTGGGGGCAGGCGCAGGCGACGGTTCTCGAACAGCTCGGCGTCGGTGATGAGCGCGAACGATTGCGCGTCCCACACGAACCCGCCGCCGAGGTTGCCCTGATGGAGCGTGTAGCCGTCGGTCAACTCCATCTGCTCCAACGCTTTGCGTACTTGTGTGGGGCGGTCGGTGGCAATCACGATGGTCGCGTTTGCCCGACGCCAATCGGCGAGGCGTTGCCACAGGTGTGCGCCGCCCGCGAGACTGCGCAGCGAGCGTATGCCGAGCGTGAACTCTTGGAGCGTCGCCGCGCCGCCGTACACTCTGCCCCCTACAAGCATCGGCTCGCCCAGCAGCAGCACATTGCCCAATCGCTCAATCTGTTCAAACGGCTCGATATACATGCTCGCCTGCAACGGGATGATGTCGCCGCGTTCGGCGCGCGAGGCAAGCGACTGGTTCACATCATCGATCAGGCGTTCGTAGGCGGTGTGGAGCATCAGCGGCTCGTCCAACACCAGCCATGCATCGGCGGGTAGGTAATCCAGCAGGCAGGCGCGCGCGCCCAGCAGCCACGGCAGGTAGAGTTCAAGGCGATCGAACGGCGCGCCTTGTTGCAACGGGCGCAGGTCGTCGTCCAATCGCTGGCGTAGTTCGGCTTGTAGCGCAGCGGGTTGCTGACGGATGAACGCGTTCCAGACCGTGCGCACTTGCTCCGCGACCGATTCGTTGCCTATCGGAACCTCGCGCGCGGGGGGAATCGATACATGCTTGACCTGCTTGACGGAGCGCTGCGTGGCGGGTTCGAAGAGGCGCAGACTGTGAATCTCGTCGCCCCAGAACTCGATGCGCACGGGTAGGCTCGCGCCCATCGGGAACACATCCACGATGCCGCCCCGTCGCGCGAAGCGTCCGGGAATGCGCACAGGCTCTTGGTATTCATAGCCGTCTTCCACTAAGCGTCGGAGCAGCGTATCAGGTTCGAGTGTGCATGCCCACTCGTGAGCGTCGGGCGGCTCGGCATCGGGCAGGCGCAGGCGCACCAGCTCCGCCTCAAAGAGGGGTTCGGGCATCGTGCGTTGGAGCGAGGCGGCGATAGGGGCAATCAGGCACACAGGTTCGCGATGATGTAGCGCACAGAGAGCGCGCAGGCGTTCGTGGAGCGTCTCGCTCTCGACGCCTGTCGGCTCCAGCAGCGGGGTGAGACTGCTGGGGACGCGCAGTACGCGACTTTCGGGCAGCCCCAAGCGCAGCAGCACCGCCAGCCACTGCTCGGCGCGCTCCAGCGAGGGCGTAACTATCAGCACAGGGTGAGGCTGCGCGTCGAGCCACGGCGCCAGTAGCACAGGGCGCGACTCTGGGCACGCCTCGCGCCACACGGTGGGGGTTCCATGCACGGGCGCGGGCGTAGCCGCTGCTATCCGCGAGAGCCATTCGGGGAACATCGTGGGTAGGCGTCTCAAAATCTGGTTGCGGGGGTGGGATTTGAACCCACGACCTTCGGGTTATGAGCCCGACGAGCTACCGGACTGCTCCACCCCGCGATGTGTCATTAATATACCCCATACGGTGGGGGCGTTGTCAAGGGGTAGGGGAGGGTGTTCGAAAAATCGGGGGCGTCAGTGATTGAGATGCCTCGCTACGCTCGGCATGACAAGCAAGCACTGTCCTTCCGAGCCGCTCCCCCTGCCCTTCCGAGCCGCTTCGTCGGCACAAACGCTGACAGTGTATTGGAGCGGGGCTGTCCCATGCTCATTAGCGAGCGTGGGACAGCCCCTGCTGCCGAGAGGAGGTACTGAGCTTATCGACGGTAATCGGGACCGGTTGTTTCGGGGAAGGTGTAGATGCCGCGCTGCTGGTACTCGTAGATAATCTCGGCTTGGGTGCGGAAGCTGCCGTCGGGGTTCTGGAACGACGGGTCTTTGTAGAACTTCGCGTGCCCGTCGCAGAAGGTCCAGTTGCGTCCCCCCTGATGGCGACCGCCCTTGCGCCAGCGCGTATCGTTCTGGCTGTTGCCATAGCCAGGCGCAATGTACCACGCCGCGAAAGCGTTGCCGTTAGAGGCGATATTGCTACCGACATCAGCGATGAAGAATACATTCGCAGGGGCGTTGATGCCCGCGAGCGGACGCATCTTCTCGCCGCGATAGTTGTTGCGGTCAAACCCAGGATCATAGGTGCGGCTGAGGAAGTAGTTGCCCGCATACGAGAGCGGGAACACATTACGCATCGCGTTCACCACACTGCGCATACCTTGATAGGCGCCGGGCATCCTTACCGCCAGCAGCTGCGCCTCGTAGCAGAACGAGTCCAGCTTGTTGAAACCGCCCTTGTCGGGGTCGCTGGGGCACTGGAAGATGTTCCAGTTCTTGATGTACGGACCGCTCGCAATCGGGAACGAGAACACACCGCTGAAGTAATCGTCGCCAATCGCGTACACGCCGTTCGCGTTCGGAACAGGGCTGCTGCACGGACCGACCCAGCCCGTCTCCGGCAGAATCTCGTCATAGTCCTGCGCGTACATCACGCCCGCCAGACCAATCTGTCGCGCGTTCGACAGACACGAGGACTTGCGCGCGCTCTCACGCGCCTGTGCAAACACAGGGAACAGTATCGCCGCCAAAATGGCGATGATTGCAATCACGACCAACAGCTCAATTAGAGTAAATCCGTTTCTGCGCATGGTTGTGCCTCCAAGCGAAAGGATACAGACTGCCATATTAAGATATGGTAAAGGGGCTAATACAGGTCGGGATTCCCATAAAAATACGGGGGCTTCCTGCCTGCGCCTGCTATTGGGTATACTGGTAGTGCATCCAGCCGAATGTCTGGCAGGGAGGCGTACGAAATCTATGGCGTTCAAACGGAAAACGGGTAAACCCGAAACGCCCGCTGCGGAGCCTATCGAGACGCAGGGCGTGGAGGTTATTGGGGAGACATCCAACGGTCTCAGCAGCGCAGTCGAAGGCGAATACACCGCGGAGCAGCTCACGGTTCTCAAAGGCTTGGAAGCCGTGCGCCGACGCCCCGCGATGTACATCGGCGACACAGGCGCACGCGGGCTGCACCACCTCTTCATCGAAGTGCTGGACAACTCGGTCGACGAGGCGCTTGCAGGGCACTGCGACCACATCGATGTGATTTTACATAACGATCAGAGCGTTTCCGTGATTGACAACGGGCGCGGCATCCCCGTCGACATCCACCCCGAAGAGAAGCGCCCAGGCGTGGAAGTGGTGATGACCACCCTACACGCAGGCGGCAAGTTCGGCGGCGGCGGGTATCGCGTGTCGGGCGGACTGCACGGCGTCGGCGTGTCGGTCGTCAACGCCCTCTCCGAATGGCTGGAAGTCACCGTCGCGCGCGATGGACACCTGCACCACCAAAGATACGAACGAGGCGCGCCTGTCGCGCCCCTCAAGAAACTCAAGCCGACCCACAAGCGCGGCACGACCGTGCGATTCCTCGCCGACCGCGAAATCTTCGGCGACTACCGCTATGACCCCAACTTCTTCATCAAACGCCTGCGCGAGCTAGCGTACCTGAACCCGAATGTAATCTTCACCTTCACCGACGAGCTGAACGATAAACCCAAACAGACCTTCAAGTTCAGCAAGGGCATCGCCCAGCTGGTGGAGGAGCTGAACGCGACGAAAGACCCCATCCACAAGGTGGTCTACTTCCGCAACGCCCGCGAAGAGACCGAAGTAGAGGTCGCCCTGCAGTATCACACGGGCTATCAGGAGACATTGCTCTCCTACGCCAACAACATCCACACGGTGGAGGGCGGCACGCACCTGTCGGGCTTCAAGACCGCGCTGACCCGCGTCATCAACCAGTACGCTCGCAAGGCAGGACTGCTGAAAGACAAGGACGCGAACTTCACAGGCGACGATGTGCTGGAGGGCTTGACCGCAGTTATCGCCGTAAAGCTGCTGCACCCGCAGTTTGAGGGGCAGACCAAGACCAAGTTGGGCAACCTCGAGGTGCAGGGCTTGGTGAACTCCATCGTGGGCGAGGCGTTCAGCGAGTATCTGGAGCGCAACCCATCGGTGGCGCGCAAGATTGTGGAGAAAGCGCTCACGGCGCAGCGCGCTCGCGAAGCCGCCCGCCGCGCCGCCGAACTGGTCAAACGCCAAAGCGCCCTGGACAGCGCCTCACTCCCTGGCAAGCTCGCCGACTGCACCGAGCGCGACCCCAGCAAGTGCGAACTCTTCCTAGTGGAGGGCGACTCGGCGGGCGGCTCCGCTAAGATGGGGCGCGACCGCCGATTCCAAGCCGTGCTGCCCCTGCGCGGCAAAATCCTCAATGTGGAGAAAGCGCGCCTCGATAAAGCCCTCGAAAACGAGGAAATCCGCGCCCTCATCACTGCGCTTGGCACAGGAATCAGCCTCGACGCCAACGGCAACCCCAGCAGCGGCGAATCGGACAGCCGATTCGATATCTCCAAGCTGCGCTATCATCGCATCGTGGTGATGAGTGTAGACTATGCTGAGCCGTGCCTCGTGAAAGACCCCAGTGGCGCGATTCGGTTCGTACATATTGGTGAGTTCATCGACCAGCGAATCGAGGCGCAAGACGATGTGTCTTGCTGGCAAGTTTTGTGTTTTGATCTCAACACGCATCAGGTGCAGTTCAAGCCCATCCGAGCCGTAATCCGCCATCCGATTGAAGAGCCGCTCTACGAGTTGCGCACGGCTTATGGACGCACGGTGCGTGTAACGGCGTCGCACAGCGTTTTTGTCTACGAGGGTGGCGCCGTACGCCTCAAGCGTGGTGATGCCCTCCGCAAGGGCGATTTACTGGTTGCGCCTCGCTCTGCACCGCTGCACGCCTCTGAGCCTTGCAAGGAATCCATCGACCTGGTGCGCGCCCTATGGGCGCTGCGCGACCGCCTGCAGACAGATGTCTGGCTGCGCGGCAAAGCCATCGAGAACCTCTACAAGGAGCGCGTGCGCACAGATAACCAAAACACCCCGCAGCGTGTCGAGCCTCGAGTGCGTCTAAGCGAACCTTTACGACAGAGGCTCAAGGCGACGCGCAAGCAACTCGGACTGAGCGTAAAAACGATATGCCGCGCAGTTTGCATCAAGCAGCCCTGCACTCTACACGCATGGGAAAAGGGATCCTCCACCCCGATATACTCCCACTTCGTGCAGTGGTTGACAGTGCTTGGTCTCGAAGTAGACGCGCTGCAGGGCGAGTTCGAGCTATGCAGCTCTGCCCTCGAACATCTGTGGGCTACCCAGTATCGTAGCTCTCAGCGGAACAAAGTGAAAGACTCCATTCGCTTACGCGAGCTGACCCTGAAAGAGCTCGACCTGCTCGAAGGCGAAGAAGTATTTCTCACCCCCGAGCATTACGCTGACCAGCCAATTCCGCGCTATGTGCCTGTTAACGAAGACCTGTTAACTCTGCTGGGGGTCTTTCTGGCAGAGGGTAGCGTTTCCGAGCGTCAAGGTGTGCGGATTGCGATTGGTCGGAACAATCAGCGGCTGCTTGAGGAGCTCGTCGAGCGATTTCGCCGTGTGTTCGGCGCTGCGCCCGTCTACTATGGAAGCGATACTTCGGGCGAGCTCAGGGTCGTCAATCGTGTTGTGGCGCAAGTGTTTACCCACCTGTTCGGTTTTGGCGGCAAACGCGCTCCCTCGAAGCGCATTCCTGACCTTGTTTTTAATGTCTCGCCCCCGCTGCAGCAGGCGTTCTTGCGAGGCTACTTCTTGGGCGACGGCACAATTTCGAATAATCGCATTGCCTTTAGCACCAGCTCGCGGGTGCTGGCGGAACAGCTGAGCTACCTCCTTCTGTCGCTGGGCGCGTGCCCCTCAGTGAGCGAGCGGCGCCCTTCGGGCAAGGTCGGCACGCTGCGCGGTAAGCCAATTGCGACGAAACATCCGCACTATACTCTCACCGTCGGCGGGCGGAACACTCTGAAGAGCCTTGAACCCATCTGGAGCGACCACCCAAGCGCAGTCAAGCTGCAACAGTATATCGACAGGGCGCCTCGTAGGAGCTACAATCAACGATACGCCCCAATTGACGGCGACCTGATGGCACTGCCTATTGTCTCGGTGCGACAGGTGGAGCCGACCCGACCCTATGTCTACGATTTCTCCGTAGAGGAAGACGAAAACTTCATCTGCGGGCTGGGCGGGATCTGCGCTCATAACACCGACGCGGATGTTGACGGCGAACACATCCGCACCCTGCTGCTTACCTTCTTCTTCCGCTACATGCGCCCGCTGATTGAGAACGGGCATGTGTATATCGCGCAACCGCCCCTGTTCCGCGTGCGCGCCGGCAAAGACGAGCAGTACTACGCCAAAGACGAGCAGGAACTGGAGCAAATCCTCAAGAAAATCAAGAAGAAGCATGTGCAGGTCACGCGATTCAAGGGGTTGGGCGAGATGAACGCGGAAGACCTTGCCGACACGACGATGGACCCTGAAAAGCGTGTGATTGTGCAGGTGCAGCTGGAAGACGCGATGGAAGCCGAGCGCATCTTCAGCGTGCTGATGGGCGACAAGGTGGAGCCGCGACGCAAGTTCATCGAGGAACACGCCAAAGAGACCACCGACATCGACTGGCACTGCTAATACCCCAGAGCGGTTGCAGGCGGTATACTCTTGCTCGCATGGCGTGGCTGTTCCTCGTGATTGCTGGGCTAATGGAAATCGTCTGGGCAACGGCGTTGAAATTCTCCAACGGCTTCACACGCCTTGCGCCGACAGTGGTGGCGTTGACGACGGCTTGGGCGAGTTTCTGGTTTCTGTCGCTGGCAATCCGCAAGATTCCGCTGGGAACCGCCTACGCCGTGTGGGTGGGCATCGGCGCGCTGGGCGTGGCGATAACGGGCATGATTTGGTTCAAAGAATCGCGCGACTTTTGGCGGCTGTTCTTTATCGGCTTGATTGTGGTGGGCGTGGTGGGGTTGAAGGTCGTCTCTCGCGATGAAGGACTCTGAGTCGCCGCAGGTCGGCTACAGTTGGGCGCGCGCGTCGGCGGTGATGATGACCGCCATCCTCGCGAGCCGACTGTTGGGCATGCTCCGCGACACGGTGATTGCGTTCCGGTTCGGTCAGGACGAGTTGACCGACGCCTATCGCGCCGCCTTTCAGCTGCCCGACCTGCTCTTTTTTATGGTGGCAGGGGGCGCGCTCTCCTCGTCGCTGATGCCTGTGTTCTCACGGTACTGGGAGCAGGGGCGCACCGAGGAGGCGTGGCGCGTGTTCTCCATCGTGGCGACCGTGATGGTGAGCCTCACGAGCGCGCTGGTGCTGATCCTCGAAGTTATCGCGCCGCTTGCCGTCCGAGCGATGTTTCCTGGCTTCGACGCCGACCGCCTCGCCCTCACCACGCATCTCACGCGCATCGTGCTGCCCGCGCAAATCTGCTTCCTGCTGGGGGGGCTGATGATGGCGACGCTGTATGCCCGCAAGCATTTCCTTGCGCCTGCGCTGGGACCAAACATCTACAACATCGGCATTATTCTGGGCGGATTGGCGCTGGCGTTATGGTTGGGCGTGGCGGGGCTGGCGTGGGGCGCGCTCGCAGGCGCACTGATTGGGAGCGTGCTGTTGCCCCTGATTGTAATGTATCGGATGGGCAGCGCGTTCCGCTTTGAGTTCAATCTGCGGCACGAGGGGGCGCGCGAGGTGTTCCGCCTGATGCTGCCCGTGATGTTCGGGCTGTCGCTGCCGGGAATTTACATGCTGATATTGCGCGTGTTTGCCTCGTCGCTGCCGGTAGGCACGATTTCGGCGTTAGACAACGCGAACCGTCAGATGCAGGCGCCGTTGGGGATTGTGGGTCAGGGGATTGCTCTGGCAATCTTTCCTGCGCTGACCTCGCTGGCGGCGCGCGGCGAGTGGGGGGCGATGCGACTCACCCTACAGCAGGGGTTGCGGCTGGTGTGGTTCCTCACTGCGCCTGCCACCGTCCTGCTGCTGGTGTTGGCGGAGGACATCAGCCGTGTGCTGTTGCAGTACGGCAAGTTCACGCCGACGGACACGCAGCTGGTCGCGAGCGCGCTGCGCGCGTTTGCGCTGGGATTGTTCGCGTGGTCGGGTCAGGCGTTGATTGCGCGTGGGTTCTTTGCGTTGCGCGATTCGCTAACGCCTGTGCTGATAGGCTCGGCAGTAACTGGGTTGTTTGTGTTATTATGCGTCGGCTTCGTGCGCGGGCTGGGGTTGGGGCATGTCGGCTTGGCGTTGGCGACCTCTGTAGCAGCGACCGTACAGATGGTCTGGATGCTGCGGGTACTCACTCGTCGGATACCGCTAGCAGAGGGCGCTGCGCCGCGCCCGTTGATGGGGTTCCTGCTGCGTAGCGGGTTGGCGACGCTGCTGATGGGGGCGTTCGCGTACGCGCTTCACGCGGGTCTGCACACGCTGTTTCGGGGCGTCCAGGCGAACCTGCAGTCGCTTATAGTGGGCGCGCTGGTCGCCGCCGCCGCGATGAGCGTCTACCTCTGGCTGTGCAAACGGATGGGCGTGCGCGAGGCAGAGTATGTGCAGCGTGTGCTTAGGCGTCGTGCGGGGACGCCTTAACAGCCTCTAATAGCCTCTGCACATTCTTCAGACAGCGCGCTGCGCTTTCCAACGGCGTGCGAATGTACCGCTCCTGCTCGATAATCAGCCACTGCCAACCGTGCTGCAACGCCAGATTCAGCACGCCTCGCATATCGATCGCGCCTTCACCCACCTCAATATCGTGCATATCAGGCTTACTGATGTAATCTTTGAGGTGCAGGGCGCGGATGCGCTCGGCGTACTGCGCGCAGAACGCCGTCGCGCTCACGCCAGCGTACTCCACCCAGTAGGTATCTACCTCCAAGTGGAAAGAACGGGGGTCAGTGTGGGTCATCAGCAAATCGACGGCGCGGGCGCCATCGTACTCGGCGAACTCGTAGCCGTGGATGTGGTAGAGGAACGGGACGCCGCCTTGCGCCAGCGTCTCGCCAATTCGGTTGAACCGCTCCGCAACACGCTTCCAGTCGTCGGCGGTGCGTCGTTCCGACTCGTCGATCCAGAAAGTCACGGCGTAGTGGGCGTCCCATTCCCGGCAGGCGTCAATCACTTGCTGGGGGGAGGTCTCCAGCGTCGGCATATCGAAGCCCAGCCCCGCGATTCGCAGTCCCGTTTCGCGCAGCAGCGTATGCATTGCGGGGCTATGCTCGCCCATGAAGCCTGTCGTCTCGATGTACTCGTAGCCCATTTGCGCGATTGCGCGGATGGCGCCCTCGAAGTCCGCTTTCAGGACGTCGCGGAGTGTGTAGAGCTGCAGTCCTATGTTGGGCATGGTGTCTCCTATGGGCACATCGGTTTGCGCGGGTCAACTACAGGCGATTCGCAGGGCATATCGATGCCGCCTCGGATGCGTTTGCCGGGCATAAATTGGGCGTGTCCGTCGCAGTAGACGATGTTCGCGCCGCCGTCGGGGTGGCGATGGGTACATTCGCCGAAGCTGCCGCGTCGACCCCAGTAGCCGTTGGCGCACTTGAGGCGGTGCATTCCCCACTGCGGATGCTCGCCCGCTATGGGCAGTTGTGGACCGTCGTGGTTGCCCCAGTTATGGAACCAGCCGCCCAGCGCGCTGTCGGCAATCAGCGCAATCTGCGTCAGCTCCGCCTCAAAACTCGACAATCGCGCAAAGGTCGGGTTGCCCAGCCCTTCAATCTCCACGCCACGAAAGATATACTCGTTATAGCCCAGATTCACGATGTAGTTATCCTCAGGCGGACCGCCCTGAAACGACGGCGGATAGGTGGGGCCGTTGGGGCAGCGGAAGACATCCTTGTTCTTGATATACGGGAACAGCAGCGGCGCCCACAAGAAGTAGCTGTAGCGTTGGTACATCGGGTTGCGCTGGCGATCCTCGTTCGCATAGAACCACAGGGTGAGAAAGGTTTCGTTGTAGTCCTGCGCGTAGGCTTGCGTTGCGATGGCGAGTTGGCGACAGTTAGAGAGGCACTGCGTCTGCCGCGCCTTCTCGCGCGCCTGCGCGAATACAGGGAATAGTATCGCCGCCAATATCGCAATGATTGCAATCACAACTAGTAGCTCAATGAGCGTAAATCCGCGTTTCGGCATCGTTCTCTCCTGACTGTTAAAATATGCGCTTTGCAGGAATTCTCCTGCTTTTACCCATCGCTTTTGAGCCGTTTGAGCTCGGCTTCCATCGCTTGGAGTTGTTGCGCGAGCTGCTCGGCGCGTTGGCGTTCTTCGCGGGCGCGGCGTTCCGCCTCGATGGCGCGTTGGCGTTCTTGCTCGGCGCGTTGGCGCTCCTCTTGAGCGCGTTGGCGTTCCCGTTCAATCGCCTGCTCTAATGCTTCGCGCAACTCCAAGTACCCCTTGAAGCGATTGCCTTCGGTGTCGTAGACTCCTGGGTCTGCTTCTGCGCCTATTCCGAACCGCACCTCCAGACGCGGGCTGACCCAGCCCACCATCTCTTCGATTGCTATGAGTTGATTACCCTGCCGCACGAAGCCCTTCCAACGCCCTGTGTCGGGGTCGTAGATGTAGTACTCCTCCGCGCCGTACTTCTCGTAGAAATCCTTCTTCACATGCTCCAGTTCGTCGGCAGTGTTGCCTTCCGAGACCACCTCAAACACCACCTGCGGCGGGATGTCCCCTTCCTCCCACTGCTTGTAGGAGCGGCGATGCCCTTTGGGGCGTCCGAACGCGACCATCACATCGGGGGCAGTGCGTTCGTGTTTGTTGCCTTTCACGGGATACCAAAACAGGTCGATCGCGATGAACACATCGTCGCGGTGGCGGAACATCGCATCCAGGTTCTCTTTGAGCGTCATCATCACATCGGCTTGGATGGTGTTGTTTGCCATCGGTTGACCGTCGGTTTCAGGGTACTCCAAGTCGGGCGGCGGTAGTGTGCTTCGCATCCCTCTCACCTCCGTTAGTATACCTCTAAGAGGCTATCTAAGAATTTCAGGCTGCTCTTTTTGCCTCCCTCATGTAGGTTCCGACAAGGATACATCTCTTGAGTTCACGCAGCGCGTGTTGGGGTACAACGCCATTCGTGGCGTCGTATCGTCGG
>JBKBKS010000074.1:0-11126 GCA_046294565.1 Fimbriimonadales bacterium | reverse complement strand
GCAAGCGCGTGGCGAGCGTGCAGATTGGCGGCGCGAAGTTAGACCCCAACCGCACCTACACCGTGGCGACCACCGCGCCGATGGCGCGCGGCGCGCTGGGCTACTTCCGCGTCTGGAGCCGTGAGCAGATTACGCAAAGCACCGGGCGCACGGTTGCCGACGCCATCCGCGACTACACCAAGTGGCAACGCTCGCTGCTCAGTCAGCCAGCGTGGATTGCCCAGTGATGCCAAAGCCGCGCATCCTGCTCACAGGCGCAACGGGGTATGTAGGCGGACGGCTGACCCCTCGCCTGCTGGAGTGCGGCTATAGCGTGCGCGTGCTGGCGCGCGACCCCGAACGGCTCGCCGCCCGCCCCTGGCGCGAGCAGGTGGAAGTCGTCGCGGGCGATATGGGCGACCTAAACTCGCTGCGCCGCGCCCTGCAGGGGGTGGATATCGCCTACTACTTGGTGCATTCGATGCAAACAGGCGCGGATTTTGCTCAGCGCGACCGCGAGTACGCCCAAAACTTCGTGCAGGCGGGGCGCGAAACGGGGCTAAAGCACCTCATCTACTTGGGTGGACTGCTGCCGCGCGAGGGCGCGCCGAGCTTGCACCTGAGCAGTCGCGCGGAGGTCGGTGTCATCTTGCGCGAGGGGTTGCCCTGCACCGAGTTCCGCGCCGGTCCTATCATCGGCTCTGGCTCCGCCTCGTTCGAGATGGCGCGCTACCTTACCGAGCGGCTGCCCGTCATGATTACCCCGCGCTGGATTGACAACCTCGTCTCGCCGATTGGCATACGCGATGTGCTGAACTATCTGCTGCAAGCGGCGGCGCGTGAACCGCTTGGCGTCGTCGAGATTGGCGCGACGCCGCTCACCTTCCGCGAGATGATGCTCATCTACGCCGAGGAGCGCGGGCTGAAGCGCGTCGTGCTAAAGACGCCTGTGCTTGCGCCCAAACTTGCCGCGCTGTGGGTCGGGTTGGTCACGCCCATCCCCAACCGTTTGGCAGTACCGTTGGTGGAGGGGATTGTCCACTCGCTGGTCGCCGACACGACGCAGGCGCGGCGACTGTTCCCCGAGATTCGCCCGATGGAGTATCGCGACGCAGTGCGCCTCGCGCTCACGCGCATTGCCGAACGCGCAGTGGAAACGCACTGGAGCGGCGCGCTCGGCGCTGCGCAGACCTACGCGCTCCAAGATTGGGAGGGGCTGATCCGCGAGGAGCGCACTGTGCTCGTCGAGGCGCCGCCTGAGGCGGTGTTCCGCGCGTTCTGCTCGCTGGGCGGCGAGACAGGCTGGCTCGTATGGAACTGGGCGTGGCGACTGCGGGGACTGCTCGACAAGCTCGTGGGCGGACCAGGCTTGCGGCGCGGGCGACGCCACCCTTACGAACTGCTGCCTGGCGAGGCGGTCGACTTCTGGCGCGTGGAGCAAGTCGCGCCGAACCGACGGTTGCGCCTACGCGCCGAGATGAAGACGCCCGGCAAAGCGTGGCTGGAGTTCGAAGCGATTCCTGAAGAGGGGCGCACCCGACTGGTGCAGCGCGCCCTGTTCGAACCGCGCGGACTGCCCGGCGCGCTCTACTGGTACGCCCTGCACCCCATCCACAAGCGCATCTTTAGCGACATGGCGCGTGCGCTCGCCCAGCGCGCCGTGCAACTGCACCACGCCTCAACGGCGCCGAACGCTCAATAACTTCAGAGCTTAGGGAGGCTGTTCGCGAAATCGGGGGCACTGGCGCTGGGGATGCCTCGCTGCGCTTGGCACGACAACAATCGCGCGACTGTCATGCCGTGCTGCAGGCGAGGAATCTCAGTAGGGACTTCTTAGTTTCCTGCGTTCGGTTGGCGCGCGGAGACGCCCAGCCCCAGTGCGGCGAGGCAGGCGAGCGTTGCGCCTGTCAAAAACGCCACATGCGCGCCCCCGACCTGCCACAGCCAACCGAACAGCACGCTCGCAGGCAGCGCAGCGACGCCCACCACGAAGTGGAACAGCCCATACGCTTGTCCGCTCTGCTCGGCGGGGGCGAACTCAGCGACCAGTGCGCGCTCCGCGCCTTCCGTCAGCGCGTAGAACGCCGCGTACAGCGCGAACAGCCCCACAATCTGCCATAGCGCGCTTGCGTAGCCGAACCCTGCGTACACCAGCGCGTAGCAGAGCCACCCCCATCGGAGCGTGCGCAGTCGCCCGTGCCTGTCCGCCAGCCAGCCCCCGTACACGCTGAACACGCTGCGCAACAGGTTCAGCCCCATCCACAGCAGCGGCGCCAGCGCGGCGGGCGCGCCCACATCCTGCGCACGCATCAACAGAAACGCATCGCTGGAGTTGCCCAGCGTGAACACCAATACACAGCCCAGATACGCGCCAAACCGCCCCCGCATCAGTCCCCTCGCGCCCGACAGCGGATGCCTCGCCTGCGAACGGGGCATACTCGGCAAGTCGCGCACGCCCCACCAGAACACCCCCAGCGACAGCAACGCAGGAACTGCCGCAACCAGAAACACCAGCCGATAGTTCTCGGGTGCGAGCAGTAAGATGAGCGTCGCGAGGGCAGGACCTATCGCCGCGCCGAGGTTGTCCATCGCGCGATGGAAGCCGAACGCCAAGCCGCGATTTTCGGGCGCAGTGGAGACGGCAATCAGCGCGTCGCGCGGAGCCGCGCGGATGCCCTTGCCGAACCGATCGATGAACCGCAGCCCCAACACTTGCACGGGCGCGGTCGCGAACGCCAGCAGCGGGCGCGTGAACGCCGCCAGCGCGTAGCCCCCGAACGCCAGCAGCCGATGCCTGCCAATCCTATCTGCCAGCCAGCCTGAGAAGAGCTTGAGCAAACTCGCTGTGGTCTCCGCCAAGCCCTCGATGAGTCCAATCAGCGCAGGCGGCGCGCCCAAACTGCGCAAAAACAACGGCAGCAGCGGGAACACCATCTCGCTGCTGGTATCGTTCATCAGGCTCACCGCGCCGAGCGCCAGCACAGGGCGCGGTATCTTCAGTGCGCGGAACGGGGTCTTCATAAGCGCAGTTATTCCTCCTCAGCCTTTTCGCAAGAGGATGACTGTCTCGTAGTAGGCGTCGAGCGAGCGCGGGCGCGCCACCGTGTTCTGCTTCTGGAGTTCGACATGAATGCAATCCACCACTTCCAGCCCTGCTTGACGCGCCAGCTCTGCGGTCAGCTCCGCGCTCTCCACCACGCGCACCACCTCGCGCGACTTGTATCGATAGAACACATGGCGTCGCGCCACCACATAGGCGCACTTCCCGCCCGGCTTCAACACCCGCTGGATTTCACAAAGCGATTTTCGAATATCTATAAAGTAGCTGGCAGTCGCCGCCGCTTTCACACAGCGTGTGGGATCGCGCTGCATCCACTCAATTACCTCTACAATCTCTGGAGGCAGGTCATGGATTGGCTCCGCGCGCTGGATGGAGCCAATCTGGTCTGCCTCCAGCGCGTCGATAGCGTCGTGCGCAACCATTCCCAACACGGTCATCGCGTAGGCTTTGCTCTTTAGGTAATTTTCGCGCCCCGAAGAAGCTGGCATATAAGGCGGGCTGGTGACCACGCTATCGACGCTCTCCGAACTCAGCGGTATCTGACGCGCGTCGCCTTGAATCGCCGCCATCGGCGCAGGGCGAACCCCTGTATGCTCGCGGAGCCAGAGCCAAGCGGCAATCGAGTTTGCCATAGCGCGTAGATTGTCCAGATACATCGTGCGCACGCGCCGCGGCAAGATATTCAGTGAGAACCGTCCGTATCCCAGCCCCAAGAATCGGAACTTGAACTTTCGTGAGAGCGCATCGCTCAGAGCGATATGGAGTGGGCTGCGTGGGGGCATATCATATAACGCGTTGAGAATTTCGGCGACATCGGCTTCCACTTCCCGCAGTGTCGGTTCTGGAATGCGGGGGCGCAAAAAGGCGGGCGTCAGGGCATAGCGCGCTGACGACTCCGCAATCGCAAACAGGCTGGGTTGGCTCTTGTCCACTCCTGCAAGCCGCTGCTGAACCTCGCCGATGCGTTCCAGATACTCTGCAGGGCGCGCCAGCAGCGATGCCTTTGCCTGGGCAATCGCCACCGAGAGCGGGTCGATATCGACGCCTATCGCCGACAGACCCATCACAGACGCCTCGGTCAACGCGGTACCGCTCCCTGCAAAGGGGTCCAAAACCGTCGCGCCGCCTGACAGGTTCAAAAACGCGCGCGCTAAACGCGGGAAAAACTTCGCCTTGTAGACATGAAGACCATGAAACAGATGCCCTGTCGTCTGTTTCGCTGTTAAGATGGGACGCAACGACGCGGGCAAATCAGAATATCGCTTGCTGACAAGAGCATCGCATAGGTGGTCTAACCACGATGGAACGGCGCGCGGCGAGTCGACCCGCCGCGCGATTACATCCGACCACTCCGCGATGGCGTTGAACGGAACCACCATGAAAACTAAATCGCCTGTATCGAGCCGTTCTGTGCGCAGGAATGAGTCAGGTAGCGAGCTGAGAGCCGAGCGCGCCGTCTCCGTGTCGGGAGCAACGCCGAAAATCTGCTCACAAAAAGACACGCGCCAGAAAAGGCGCGAGACATCGCATCGGTTGCCTCTCCATACAAACCCCACCGTTCCCTCGCGATGCAGTTCGGCGTCTTTGGGCAGTATCCATCCCCTCGCGAACCACTGCTGCAGTGCTTCAACTCCGACAGGCTGAACCTTGTCGCCCACAAGAACCTCCAGCTCTTGCTTCGCAAGCGCCACATCGCCTTCTAAGGGGATATTGTTGCGAAGCTTAAACAGCAATTTCCATGCCTTAGTGTTCATCCTTGCCTCCAAGCGCACGATACCAATCGGATAGTGGGGATACCCACTTATGTATCTGTAGTGCGCTGGTGGGATTAGGTTAGGGTTCACCTAATCCGACACGGGCATCTTCCCGACAAGCAGCGCATAGGCTTAGCCCGCCTCGCCTTCCACCTCGCCGACTTTGAGCTGGAGCTCGCTACGCAGTTCGATGCGCTCGATTTTGCCGTCTCGGATCCACACGATGCGGTCGGAGATGTCCAGCATCTTCAGGTCGTGCGTGGCGGAGATGATAGTCACTCCGCGCTCCTTGTTGAGCCGCTTGAGCAGTTCGATAATCTCCTTGCCCGTTTTGAGATCGAGGTTGCCGGTCGGCTCATCGGCGAGGATGATGGAGGGGTTATTCGCCAGCGAGCGGGCGATCGCCACGCGCTGTTGCTGTCCGCCCGACAGCTCGGTGGGCTTGTGGTGCAGGCGTCCGCCCAGCCCGACAAGCGTGAGCAGCTCCACGCCGCGCTCGCGCGCCTCGTCTGCGTTCACGCCCGCGAAGGTCATCGGCAAGGTCACATTCTCCAGCGCGGTCATCACGGGAATCAGGTTGAAGGTCTGGAAGATGTAGCCGATGCGGTGGCAGCGGATAAACGCCAACTCCTGCGGATCGAGCTGCGCCATATCCACATCGTCGATGAACACCGAGCCTGCCGTCGGCTTATCCAGCCCGCCAATCATATTAAACAGCGTGCTTTTGCCCGATCCCGAAGGCCCCATAATCGACAGATACTCGCCGCGATAGATATCGAGGCTCACGCCGTCGAGCGCACGCACGGTCAATTTGCCCATCTGATACTCTTTGACCACATCGCGCACGCGCACAACAAACTCGGTCGCTGCGCCCTCGCCAGCGGATTGCTGCATAGTCGTCTGTGTCTGCGCCATCACGAGAAGATAGATTCGCGCAGCGAAACGATTTTCCTGCTACCGCAAGAGGAATTTGCCCGTGCGCGGGGAATAAAGCAGGCGATGCTGTTGCCCATTCGCGACCATAACCCGTCGGAGCGGTTTCCGTATGTGACGCTGGGGCTGATTGCGGTGAATATAATCGTGTTCATCTTGCAGTTGCTGGATGAGCGGATTACGACCGTCTACGCTGCCATCCCTGCGGAGATTACGGGCGCGCCTGTGAACCCACTGGTGCGCATGCAGTTAGCACTGGAACACGGTACTCGCACAGAACCTATCGTTAGCCCGTGGCTGACTATTCTGACCAGTATGTTTTTGCACGGTGGGTATCTCCATATCATCGGCAATATGTGGTCGTTGTGGATTTTCGGCAATAATGTGGAGGACGCGCTGGGGCACTTTCGGTATCTGCTGCTGTATCTGTTTTGGGGAGTTATGGCGGCGCTGTCGCATATTGTGTTCAACTGGGCGTCGCCTATCCCTGTGGTGGGCGCAAGCGGCGCGATTGCAGGCGTGATGGGCGCATACTTGCTGCTGTTCCCCCACGCGCGTATCGATTGCGTATTGCTGTTCGTGATTATCACCTTCGTTGAGGTGCCTGCGATTGTCTTCCTAATCTTCTGGTTCGTGTCGCAGTTTCTGGTCTACAATCCTGGGGTGGCGTATCTGGCGCATATTGGGGGGTTCGTGGCAGGGTTTCTTGTTATTAAGGCGATGGGTGGACCGCGTCATATCCTGCAGGGACGGCGCAGGCGTTATTACTATTGAGCGTCTCGCGGGTTCGATAGACGCTCGCGGGGGGGGGCTTGCCCGCTACGAAAGCTGATCTGCCTGTGGTGGGCGCGGCTCTCAAACGCGCTCGAACAGCCCTGCCGCGCCCATGCCCAGCGCGGCGCACATCGTAATCAAGCCGTAGCGTCCGCCGGCGCGTTGGAGGGCGTAGGCGAGCGTTGCGGCTTGACGCGCGCCCGTGCAGCCCAGCGGATGCCCCAGCGCAATCGCGCCGCCGTAAGGGTTCACACGCTCCATCGGCATTTCGAAAATCTTGTTCGACGCCAGTACCTGCGCGGCGAACGCCTCGTTGAACTCGATATGCGCGACATCTGCGATATTGACGCCCGTGCGCTGAAGCAGTTTGGGAATGGCGTAGGCGGGGGCGACGCCGAAATCTTCAGGCGCGAGCGCAGCGGTGGCGTAGCCCACGAATCGTAAGAGTGGCTGCAGCCCCAACGTGTTCGCCTTGCGTTCGCTCATTACCAGCACGGCGGCGGCGCCGTCGCTGCGCTGCGAGGCGTTGCCTGCCGTTATCAGCCCATCGGCGCGAAAGGCGGGCTTGAGCTTCGCCAGCGACTCCAAACTCGTATCGCGTCGCGGTCCCTCGTCGCGTGCGAGCGTGATGGTCTCTCGTTGGGGGCGTCCGTGCGCGTCGAGGCTTTGCAGCTGGGTGGTCACAGGCGCGATTTCGGCGTCGAACAGCCCATCGTCTTGGGCGCGCACGGCTTTCTGGTGGCTCTGCAGGGCGAAGGCGTCCGCCTGCTCGCGCGTGACGCCATGCTTGCGCGCCAGCTGCTCCACCGACAGCCCCATATTAAGGTAAGTGTTTGGCGCGTGATGGAGCAGGGTGGGGTTCGGATGGCTATGGATGTCCAGAAATGGGGTACGGCTCATGCTTTCCACGCCGCCCGCGAGGATGACTTCGGCGTCGCCTGCTCGGACACGCTCGGCGGCGATGGCGATGGCTTCTAACCCCGACGCGCAGAATCGGTTCACCGTTGCGCCGGGCGTGCTGTGGGGCAATCCGGCGCGCAGCGCGGCGACGCGGGCGATGTTGAGCCCCTGCTCGCCTTCGGGCGTCGCGCAGCCCAGAATTACATCCTCGATCGCGGCGGGGTCTAACGCGGGGCAGCGGGCGAGCACCGCTTGAATGGCGAGCGCGGCAAGGTCGTCTGGGCGGGTGTGGCGCAGGCTGCCGCGCGGCGCTTTGCCAATCGGCGTGCGAACGGCAGCGACAATCAGGGCTTCGTTGCTCATGCGTGCCTCCAGTAACTGCAAAGTGTACCCGACTATTGCAGGAATCGGGCGCGCGGCGTGGAAGAATAGGCTTGTATGGAATGGGTTGCGGCTGCGCTGGAGAGCGCGGCGACGGGGGTGGGCACGGAAGCCCTGACGAACCTGATACGCACGGTGGCGCAGTTGGACGGGGCGTGGAACGCGCTGACGCTGAAGGCGGCGCGCCGATCGCCGTATGTGATTGTGCACGCGCCGCACGAGCGACACCCGCGCCTGCCCGACGCGCTGCCGTTCGAGACGGGCGCGCCGCAGTGGACGATTGCCGACGGCTGGGCATGGCTCATCACGCCCCTGCCTGTGCCCGAGCTCTACTACGTGCTGCGCACGCGCCCCGAGCAGCAACATCGTGTAGAATGGCGCATCGCCGCGCAGCTAGCCACACTGCTGGGACAACACGAGAGCTTCCACCGCGAAATCGAAGCGCTGAAACGGCTCTCGCGGCAACGCCTCACCGCGTTGGGCACGCTGTACGAGACCGCCGTCGCGAGCGAGCAGGGCGGGCTGGAGCCGTTCCTGCAGTTAGCCACGCGCCGCGCCGCCCAAGCGATGGAGGCACAAGCCTGCACCCTAATGCTGCTGGATGAAGCCACCCAAACACTTGCCATCGCCGCCAACTACGGGCTGCCCGATAAACTCATCGAGCAGGCATGCGTGCGACTCGGCGAGGGCGTGGCAGGCTATGTCGCGCAGACAGGCGAACCGCTGCTACTCAACGACTTGGAGCAGGAACCCAACCTGCGCCACCTGACCCCACGCGCCCACATTAGCAGCTCGATTAGCGTGCCTCTGCGCAACCACGAAAACGCTGTGATTGGCGTGCTGTCCATCCGACGACTGCACCCCGCGCCGCCCTTCACACAGGAAGAACTGCGCCTGTTCGCCGTGTTCGCGAATCAAATTGCCTCCGCTTTAGAGAACGCCCGACTCTATCAGCAGTTGAAACAGAACCTGCATCGGCTCTCGACCCTCGTGAGACTCACCCACACGATAACGGCGGAGCTAAACATCGACAAACTGCTTGAGCAGGTCGGGAAGAGTATTAGCGATACTGTCGGCTTCTCGCGTTGCGCGATATTTCTGTCGGGCGAGTCGTCGGGGTTCTATCAGCAACGCTTCATTCGCGGCTATCACCCTGAGATGTTCCCTGCGCGGGGCTTCCGTAAGGGGCAGAGCGTGATTGGTACGGTGATTGACGACAAAACACCTCAGGTGGTGCGAGATGCTCGGCGCGAGTCGTCGCAGGTGCGCGGGTTCGCGCGTGCGCTCGGTACAAACTGCTACTGCGCCCTGCCTATCGTGGTACACGACAACTGCATCGGCGTGGTATTGGCGGATAACCAGAACGAGCCTTTCACCGACGAGCAGGTGGAGCTGCTCAGCGCGTTCGTGAACCAAGCCGGCGTCGCCATCGCGAACGCGCGGCTGTACCAAGATCGGGAGCGGCGGTATCAGGAGTTGCAGAGCCTCGCCGCGTTCCGCAATAACATCTTGCGCAGTCTCGGCTCGGGCATGTTCACCGTCGATGAGAACGGGATTATCACCACTTGGAACCGCGCGGCGCGGCAGATACTGGGCGTTTTGTGGCGTCAGAGCGTCGGGCGGCACTATCGCGAAGTGTTGGAAGCCGACTCCTGCCCGATTGCCCGCTCCGATTGCCAAGTGCTACAAACCGTCATCGAGCAGGTGCTGCAAACCCCCACGACGCGCAATCTCTACAAGCTCACGGCTCATGTCGGCAATGCGCGGCGCGTGCTGAACGCCACCATCTCGCCCCTGCTCGCGCGCGGCAGGCAACCGCAAGGCGCGGTGGTGCTGTTTGAAGACATCACCGAGTACCTCAACTTGGAGTCGCGCCTGAGCGAGATGGAGCGGCTCGCCGCCGTCGGGCAGATGACCGCCACCATCGCACACGAGATACGCAACCCGCTCACCGCGCTGCGCGGCGCAGTAGAGCTGATGCGCCAAGAGGAGCCGCTGCCCGAATCGCTCAGCATGTATATCGAGGTGATTCAACAGGAGGCGCAACGCCTGACCGAAATCGCGGAAGAGTTCTTAGAGTTTGCCAAGCCGTTCTACCTGCAAATCCGCCCGACGCCGCTCAAGCCCCTGCTGCAGCGCGTGCTGCTGGTGCAGTCGCATACCATGCAATCGATGCGCGTGCGGACCGTTCTGGACGCGCCCGACGACCTGACCGCGCCCGCCGACATAGGACGGCTGGAACAGGCGTTGCACAACCTCATCCAAAACGCCGCACACGCCATGCCCGACGGCGGCAGCGTTACCCTAACCGCACGCGAACACGACGAGTGGATTACTATCGCCGTACAAGATACCGGCGCAGGCGTATCCCCAGAAATCCGCGACAAGATTTTCACGCCGTTCTTCACCACGCGCACGCGCGGAACTGGACTGGGGCTGAGCATCGTCAAAAAGATAATCGAGGGACACGGCGGCAAAGTTACCCTCGAATGCCCCCCTGAGGGAGGCTCTATCTTTACGCTGTGGTTGCCGAAAATTCAACCCACAGCGTAAGGAACCAGACAAAGGCTCTTGAGGAGATGCTATGGCGCATACGGTCTTGATTGTGGACGACGAGTTGAACATTCGCCGAGTGCTGGAGCGCGCCTTCATCAAAGAAGGCTACCAAGTGCATACGGCGGAGGGCGGGCATCGGGCGCTGCGCATTTTAGACGAGACGCCGTGCGACCTGATGTTGACCGATGTGGTGATGCCCGATATGACGGGACTGGAGCTGCTCAAGCGCGCGCGTCAGAAGCACCCCCATCTGCAAGTAATCCTCATGACGGCGTTCGGCACGATTCCGACGGCGGTGGAGGCGATGCGCGCGGGCGCGTATGATTTCCTCACGAAGCCTCTCGATATGGAGGTGCTGCGCAAGGTGGCGCGCAACGCGCTGCGCGAGCCGACCGCGCCGACGCCCTCCCCTGCACGGAAAACATCCAAGCGCAAGCAGGTCGCCTTCATCGGCGCAAGCCCCGCCATCCAGCAGATTCTGGAGACGGTGCAGCGCGTTGCGGACGCCCGCACCACCGTGCTGATTACTGGCGAGAGCGGTACCGGCAAGGAGCTGATTGCCCGCATGTTGCACGAACGGAGCCAACGCGCCGACAAGCCGTTCGTGGCGGTCTCCTGCGCCGCCATCCCCGAAACGCTGCTGGAGGTAGAGCTGTTCGGCGCGGTGAAAGGCGCCTACACAGGCGCGGACGCCGACCGAATCGGCAAGTTCGAGGCGGCGAACGGCGGCACGCTGTTCTTAGACGAAATCGGCGACATCCCGCCCCTGATACAGGTCAAACTGCTGC
>JBKBKS010000073.1:0-11431 GCA_046294565.1 Fimbriimonadales bacterium | reverse complement strand
TGGGCGCGGCCCCCGCGGCCGCCGCGCCCCCCCGTCCCTCCTGCACCGCCGGGTGCGGCCGGGGCGCCGGGCGCGCCCGGCGCGCCAAAACCGCCTTGCCCTGCCCCTACGCCACTGCCGCCGATATTGCCGGGCGGTTCGTAGGGCACACGTACCTCACGCGGGTTGCCTTTAGGGCGTTTCAGCACCAGACCTGTCTCGGTGATTGCTGCGACGCGGAATTCGCCCACCATATCGCCTGGATAGACGATGCGCGGCAGTTCGCCCTCTTGCTCCAAGATAGCGGAGACGGTTGTACCAATGATGATGCCTGCCACTCGTCGGCGCGGCTGCGGTTCGAAGGGTTCGGGCAGTTCCACGCGCGGCGGCTTGGGGGGGCTGGCAAGCACAAAGTAGCGCTCGGGTTGGAACACTTCGGTCTGCATCGCTTCCAGCTCTTCGGGCAGGGGCGCGAAGGGGTCGCGGCGTGGGGTGAACGCCACGCGCGTCGGTTGCGCTGGCGCGGTAGGCGTCGTTGCGGTGGGCGCGGCGCCAGTACCCATCGGCGCAGGGGAAATGGGTTGACCGCCTATGCCTTCGTAGTCGTTGGGCGGCATGGGCGGTTGCGTTGCCGTGTCGCTCCCGCCGCCGCCGCCTGTGAACACGAACAGCAGCGCGATGGCTACCGCCACCAGCACTACTACTGCCACCGCCAAAGCAATCTGAGTTTCCTTCTTCATCAGGGTTCACCTCTGAAGTTTACCACAACAAGCGATTCTCCTGCAATTATCGGTCTTCGGCTGCGCCGCCGAACGCGCCGCCCAGGCCGCCGCCGCCAAAGCCCCCACCGAAGCCGCCTGGAGCCGTGCCGCCCGCCGCCTGAGGCGAGGAGGGCACATTCGGACCCGGCTGACCCGCCACAGGACGCGGATACACAAACACCACCATGTTGTAGCTGCCAATCAGTTCAGGACTCATGCCCGAAATCGTCAAGCCGTCCACCAGCACCACGAGGTTGGGCACATCGTTCCATTTTCGGACATGGTTGAGCAATCCTTCAAAGGAGGAGGCGCGCACCTGCACTGCGCCGATAGGGAAGACCAGCGCGAGCGAGGGGATGGCGTTCGGGTCGTTCGGTGGCGGCGGCAAGGCGACTTCGTAGCGTCGCTCGACGCCCGTCTTCGCGGGCCACGCGCGCAGCTTGACGCCAATCTCGCGCGTCATATCGGGGTACTGCATCCACGCCTTGAGCCGGTCGCTGAGGTCAATTGTGTTGACGGGCATCTTGGTGCGATCGATGACGGCGAGGTCACGGTTAGCTTGCTCCACGCGCTCTTGGGCGCGTTGCACCAGTCGCTGCGCGGTAGGGATTTGCGCCGCCTTCTGCTCCAGCTGCGCGATGTTCTCCTCGTGATACTTGATATTTTGCAAGGTGGGGCGGATGCCCAGTAGGAATATCGCCGCCGCGACCACTATCGTGGCGACCAGCCCGATGGAGACCTTCGCAAACATCGATAAGCCTTTCATAGCCTTCTCCTTAGATGCCCATGCCGCGTCCACCCAGTGCAGTAGGCGGCGCGCCGGGGGCGACTGGACCGCCTCCAAAGCCGCCGAAGCCTAGCGTGGGCGCGCCTGCGCCGCCGAGGTTCAGCCCCGGAATACTGCTGGGCGGTACAGGAGGCGCGATGGGTTCTTTGAGGTATGCCACCACTTGGAACGGCATCAGGTTCGCGGGCGAGCCGCCAGCGCCCTGTGCGCCGCCGCCTGCAAAGCCGCCGCCAAAGCCAGGCGCGGCAGGGCCTGCGCCTGCGGAGACGCCTGTTCCAAGCCCTGCGGCAGGTAGAGGCGCGCCGCCTCCGCCGAACCCACCAAAGCCGGGTGCCCCCATGCCCTGCGCACTGCCGCCTGACGGAAAGCCCGGTAACGATGCGGAAGTGAGGCTCACGGCTGTAAAGAGGGGACAGTTATACATCGTCTGTAAATACAACCCCAACTCGCGAATGCCTTTGGTGAAGCCCGATAGCTGCAACTGGTTCCCCTGAGCGACTTGCATCGAGGCGTAGCGCACGCGCGGGGAGGTGTAGCGGCTCACTTCGCTGTAGAGTTCAGGGTACTTCAAGTTGTGCTGCTGCACGCGCTTGACCCACTCGGCTTTGCCCAACGCTATCGCCGCCGAGTCGATGAGATGGTTCGCACTGTTGTAGAGGCTGTCCACTTGCTGAGCGCGTGTCTCCAGCTCGCTGCGTTGCGCCTGCAGGTCGCGCAACCTCGCTTGCGCGCTTACCATCCAGAACACCATCGCCGCGTTCACAATCACAAACAGCACCACAAGCAGTGCGATAATCTGCTTATTGACTTTCCGCTGGCGTACATAATCGGGAACCAGATTCAGCTTCATCCGTGATGCCTCCCTTAGAAACTGATGTGTAAGCCCATCCCGACGGCGACTGCCATCAGGTGCGCGTTCGCAGCGACATACTCAGGTCCGTGCCGCTTGACACTGAGCTGCACACCTTTGAACGGATTCCCGACCATCGTCGGGATTCCTACCGCTGAGGCGATGAACTGGTCAAGATTGGGCATAATCGCGCCGCCCCCTGTAAGGACGATTAGTTGCACATCGGCGTCCATGTTGCGGCTGCGGAAGTATTCGATGGAGCGTCGGATTTCGCCGACGAGCTCTTCCAGCAGCGGGTAGATTGCCAAAAAGATTTCCGTTTTGCGTGGGTCGGTGGGCGACTGCGCGGGAAGTGCAGGTTCAGCTTCTGGCGCAGGTTCTGGTTCGCCTGGGACCGCGAATGGCGAGGGGGGGATGTCGGGCTGCGGCTCTTCAGGAGCGGTAAACGAACCGGGCGTCATGAAGGGCGACGGGTCGGGCGGCAGCGTCGGCTCGCTGGGGAAGCCAGGGGTAAAAAAGCCGCCAGTCGGCGCGCCAGGCACGCTGAACGGCGAAGTCGCTTTGGGGATTTGATCCATCAGCACCTCCGCCATCTGCGCTTTGAGTTGTTCGGCTTCCGCTTCCTGAATCATCATGCGTTCGGCGATGGCGCGGGTGAGCATATTGCCGCCTGTGGGCAGAATGCGCGGGAAACTCAGCATGCCCTGACTGTAGATATCGATGGAGGTCGATTCCGCGCCGAGATTCACAACCGCCACATTTTGGTTGAGCAAGTCAGATTGAGTGAGCAGCAGGCTTCGGGCGAGCGCGAGCGGCTCCACATCGATCGCGTAGGGTTCCAACCCCACCTTGTCGGCGATGTCTACCAGACTATCGACGGCGTCTTGCTGGGCGACCGCCAGCACGACCTCCATATTGTCGGCGTTCGGGTTGGCGTTGGGGCGGCGCACGACCTCGTAGGCGGTCTGCACGCGCGTATCGGCGAACGGGATGTTGCGCCCGATTTCCCAGTCCATGTGCTGACGCAGCTCCGCAGGGTTCATTTTGGGCACTTCGAGCACCCGCACTACCACGGAGTTCTGTCCTGCTAAGGCAAACGCCGCCTGTTTGGTGGAGACGCCTATTTCGGACAGCAGTTTCTTCACGGTAGCCGCGACCGCTGCTTTATCGAGAACGCCCGAACTATCGATGGCGCCTTCGGGTGTGGGCGCGATGCCGATGTTGGCGACTACAGGCGGACGCCCTGCGCGCACCTCCGCTATCTTGATGAAGCGGCTGCCCAAATCGATTCCCACTGCAATGCTCGGTTGTTTCGCCATACGGTTCTCCTGACCAGCGCCCATTTCGACAGCAGCGCGGTGTTTCCTGCCGCTGCGACGACGGTCTTTGCAATTGTACCTGATATGATTCCGCGACGATTACCCATCTCCTGCTGCTTGAGACGGCAATCGTCGGGAAAAGTCTCGCGGGACGGCGATTTAGCGGGCGACGACTGCGTAGGTACGGAAGTCAGAGCGCATCGGCGGCTCCTCGCCGCGCGCTTTCGCCTCACGTATGTCCTCAAAACCGCGCTGATGCCCCTCCAGAAACTCTGACGATTGCAGCCACGCCTTGAAATGCGCCTCGCTGTCCCAGTGGCTGACCACTAGGTAGGCGTCGCCCTCGCAGTGCGGGCGCAGCACATACATGCCGCGAAAGCCGGGCAGCCGATCAATGGCGCGGGCGCGCGTTTTGAACAGATGCTCGAACCGCTCACGATACTCCGGTTTGCAGGTGATGTAGTTAATCGCCACAAACCCGTCCGTTTCAGGCGTTGTGTTAGCCGCCTGCGTCGTCTCCATCTCCGTGCTAATCGTCGTCGTTTCCATTCCTTGTAGATAATACCCTTAGCGTGGCTAAGAATTCAACCCCCCTGCTCGGCGCACGCACTGAGCCATCTGTTCGAGTCCATCCACTGAGCGCGGCGTCTCGCGCAGCACGAGGTCGGGGTTCAGCGCATAGACATGGCGACGGCGCACGGCAGGCGTGCGCTGCCAACGCGAATGGTTCATGATTGCTTCAGGAGTCGGACCCGCCAGCAGGATTAGTTCAGGCGCGTTGCCTAACGCTGACTCGATGCTCACGGCTTGGTAGTTGCGGAACGCTTGCGCCATCAGGTTCTGCCCGCCTGCGAGGGTAATCATTTCGTGCGCCAAAGTGTCGCGTCCAGACGCCCAGATCGGCTCCACGCTTATTAAAAAGAGTGTGCGCGGCGTGCGACGGGGGACGCTGCGCTGCACACGCGCCACACGCGCCTGCATTGAGCGGATGACGCGCGCCGCGGCAGATTCGGCGCCTGTGGCGCGCCCGATATCGCGCATAAACGCATAGAGCTTATGGAACTCGTTGGGGTTCGCGCTCAGGACGCGCAGCCCCAACCGTTTCAGCACGGGGATGACGCGGCTATTGAGAACATCGTGCGCGACCACCAAGTCGGGTTTCTGGGCGACCACCCGTTCGGGGCTGATTTGGTAATCGCCCACCTTCGGTTTGCGCCGCGCTTCTGGGGGGTAGTCGCACACTTCGGTGACGCCCACGATGCGCGGTTCCAGCCCCAGCGCGAACAGAATCTCGGTTATCGAAGGCGCGAGCGAAACGATGCGCTGTGCTTGCATCTTACTTGCTAAGGATTGCCTCGATGGCTTGCGCTTGCTGCTGGAAAATCTGTTGCAGCCCGCCCTGCGCGAGGTCAATCAGCCGATTCAGGCGGTCGCGCGAGAAGGGCGCGCTCTCGGCTGTGCCTTGCACCTCCACGAACCGTCCCCGATCGGTCATGACGATGTTCATATCGACGGCGGCTTGCACATCTTCTTCGTAGCACAGGTCTAACAGCTCCTCGTTGCGCACGACGCCGACGCTGATCGCCGCGACTCGCTCTTGGAAGGGGAGCCGATTGATGTAGCCTTGTTTGATCATCCACTGGCATGCTTGCGCGAACGCCACGAACCCCCCCGTGATGCAGGCGGTGCGTGTGCCGCCGTCGGCTTGAATCACATCGCAATCGAGCGTGATGGTGCGCTCGCCCAGTTGGGAGAGGTCAACGACGGCGCGGACGGCGCGTCCGATGAGCCGTTGGATTTCCATCGTGCGCCCTGTGGGGACGCCTCGGCTGATTTCGCGTTGGCTACGCTGTTTGCCCGCGCGAGGCAGCATGCTGTATTCGGCAGTGACCCAACCGCTGCCCGTGCCCTTCAGGAACGGCGGCGTCTTGTCTTCCACTGTCGCAGTGATTATCACGCGCGTATTGCCCATGCTAATCAAGCATGACCCTTCCGCGTAAGGGTGGAAGCCCGGCTCCAGATGCATGGGGCGCAGCTCGTTCGCTGTTCTGCCGTCCACTCGTCGCATAGCGGCTATAGGATACCTAAAACAGCGTGATTGCTTGCAGATACCAGCCGGCGCGGGCGTCGGGCGCGCCGCTGTCGCGAAGGGAACTCGCGCGATAGCGCACGCATAGCAGACTGCGTTCCGCGGTTTGGTAGCCCACCAGCAGTTCCAGTGTGTAGCCGCGCACGCCAGGGCGATACTGATGGAATCGGCGCAGCGACGCATAATCGACGGCAAGCAGCCAGCGTCCGTTCTCGTGTTCGGCGCGGGTGTAGAGGGCGATGCGGTTCGCTCCCACCGGGTGTCCCATCGGCAGCCCTTTGTAAAAGTAGGCATAGCGCGGCTCGTGCCCTGAGCTGTCGTACACACCGCCCGTGCGCGTGCCGTCGGAGCGCACGAGTTCCAGAATCAGCCGTGTGTTGCGCGCAGGATGGAGCCGCGCACCCACCAACACGGCGACTTTGCGCGGCGTGATAGAAGAACCGCCGAAGGCAGTGGGGGCGCGCAAATCATCCATCAGCCAGAACAGGTAATAGCGTTGCTGGGCGTCGGGTTTGTAGACCACGCCTACCTCCGCAAGGTAGTTGAACCAGCCAGAGCCGCGCTGGGCGTCGCTGTACCATTTTTGATAGAGGTAGTAGGGCGCGATTTGGCTTGCCGCTGCGCCGGGTAGCTCCAGCGCTTTGAACGCCTCCGCGAGCGATAGCGTCCACCGATTGCCGAAGTTGCGTTCGATGCGCCGCGCACTCCACCAAGTGGTCTGTCCGTCCTGCTCGAACGCGCTGAGGAACTGCTCGAACTGCCATCTGCCCAAGAGGGGGATCCGCAGGGGGAACTGCACGATAGCGTGGGGTACGGGGGGCGATTCGTCGTTCACCAACATCCCACCGCTGTAGCCGCCCAGCCAGCGCAGGTTCGCGTAGCCGACCTGCCAACGCCACTCGCCGGTCTGGAAAGTGAACCGTGCGTAGGGAACAGTATCGAACGCGCTGGAGTCGCGACGGCGAGCGTCGCTGAGAACCAGTTCCAGCAGCATCTGTTCACTCGCTGCCCACACGCCCACGATTCGGTAGGCTCCTGTCGGCGCACGCCAGTCGCTCCGTTCGGGATACAGAAAGCCTTGCAGCTCGGCTTGGATGAATAGCGCGTTGGGAGGCAGCGCGGGCGCGTCGCCCAGTTTCCAACGAGCGATATGCGCTTCGGCGCGGGCGTCCCCTGATAAGCGCGGCAGCAGCTCGTCGGCGCTGCGCGGCGCGCGGACAAGCGTATGCGGCGTGGGTTGCAGGTACGCTTGTAGGCCGTAGAGTGGGTCGTCGCGTGGCGGCAGCTGCTGCGCCGCCGCCACGCAGAGCGTCAGACAGCCCGCTATCCCGCTCCAACGCCTCAACTATGAACCGCCCCCTGTATGTGAGCCGCCAGCTTGCCTGTCGCTAACTCCATCAACAGCGCGCGCGCTTTGTCAGGTTGCTCCTTCTCGCACAGTTCAAGCAGAGACTCCAGTTGGCATCGAAGCCAATCCCATTCGGGGGATTCGGTGCTGCGGACTCGCTTGATTTTGGGGTTGGGCGTCGGCTCTAGCACTTCGGCGTCGTAGCAGAGCTGTTCGTGGAGTTTCTCGCCCGGACGCACTCCTGTGAAGATGATTTTGACATCTTCATCAGGCACTAATCCGCACAGGCGGATTAAATCGCGCGCCATCTCGACGATTTTGATTGGCTCGCCCATATCGAGGATGTAGATGTCGCCTCGACTGTTGAACGAACCTGCGCGTAGGGTGAGGTGAACCGCTTCGTGGATGCTCATGAAGTAGCGTTGCATTTCGGGGTGCGTGATGCGCACGGGACCGCCGCGTTCGATTTGCGCTTGGAGGGTAGGCACGAGGCTCCCGCGGCTGCCCAACACATTCCCGAAGCGCACAATCGCGAACTCGGTCTCGCTCTGATGCGCGAGCGCGCTAATAATCATTTCGCCGACGCGCTTGGTCGCGCCCATGATGCTGGCAGGATTGACCGCTTTGTCAGTAGACACATACACGAACTTGCGCACGCCGTGTCGATGTGCAGCCTGAGCCATCACCCAAGTGCCCAAGACATTATTTTTGATGGCTTCCACGGTATTCGCTTCCATCAGAGGCACATGCTTATGAGCAGCAGCGTGGAACACCAGCGTCGGCTGATAGCGGCGGAACACTGCCTCGATACGAGTGGCGTCGCGTACATCCGCGATTATGCATTCAGGCTCCAAGTTGTAGTTGGCGCGCAACTCCTGCTCAATTTGGTAGATGCTGTTCTCGCCCTTGCCCAGTAGGATGAGGTATGCCGGTCCGAACTCGGCGATTTGACGCGCGAGCTCGCTGCCGATGGAGCCGCCTGCGCCTGTAATCAGCACGCGCTCGCCCGCCACATAGTCCGCCAAAGGCTTGAGGTCGAACTGCACAGGCGCACGGCGCAGTAAATCCTCGATTTTTACCTCGCGGATTTGGGCGAGCTGGAAATCTTGCACCGCCGCAGGCTGGAAGGGCGGCACAATCCGCACGCGCGCTTTGGTCTCGAGACAGAGATGGAAAATCCGCCGCACCAACTCGCCCCGAGCGGACGAGATGGCGATAATTACATCGTTGACGCCGTATTGCTCGATAAGTCGGGGGAGGTCGTCGGTAGTGCCCAAGCAGGGGTAGCCGTGGATGTGGATGGTCTGTTTGTGGGGGTCGTCGTCGACGAATCCCACGATTTGCACCTCAAGGTGGGGGGTGCGGCGCGTTTCGCGCATCACCACCTCGCCTGTGTCGCCGCCGCCCACCACAATCGCGCGTCGGCTGGGCTTACCGTTCCGCGCATACGCCAGATACCAATCGTACAGGCGGCGTCCGATGCGCGGGAGGGTAATCGCGCCGCCCGCCAAAACGCTGAACAGCACCCACTCCGCCCACATGAACGAGCGTTCACCATAGTACGCCCCGACCAACAACCCCACCAACGCCGCAACGCTGAGACCGATGCTTACCTTCAGCAATCGAAACACATCCATAATCCCCGCGTAGCGGCTGTGGATGCGATACAAGCCTTGCAGCCACAGCCCCACGACGCCCGCCAACGCCAAAAGGGGCGCCAGCCATCCCAGCAGCTGCCAATCGTGCGCCGTGTAGGCAAAGTCCCGCGCCAGCCCCACAGAAGCCGCCAACGCAGCAGACACAAAAAAAACATCCGTGAACACCGAACGCAAAAACTCCGCCCAACGCTGGGGGGAAACATGCTGCAACCGTCCCAAAAAGTCCTTCGCCTCCAAGTTCTCCCTCCATAGAAACTGCTTCGGCAGCGATTGCGCTATAGTATACCCAGTGTACCCCAAAGATTCGGGGCAACGCGATTTTGCTTACATGCACAGACGCGCAGGGTATAATCAGGTTTCAGGGAGCGGTGCCCGAGCGGCTGAAGGGACACGACTGGAAATCGTGTAGGCTCCGATGAGGGGTCTCGTGGGTTCGAATCCCACCCGCTCCGCCACACAGGTTAACATTCACTTAACACCCTTACAGGTACTCTGTACAGGGAGGCAAATGGTATGATCGATCGCTATACACGCAGAGAGGTTTTACGCTTAGGGTTTGCAGGCGCGGCAGGCTTAGCGCTCAACAAACTCGCCTCTGCTCAATCGCGTCGACGCTCACAGGGGCGCGTGAAGAATATCATCTTCATGGTATCCGACGGCATGAGCGCGGCAGTGCCCTCGCTCGCCGACGAGTTCGGCAAACTCGTGCGCGGGAAAGGCTCTTTCTGGTACCAACTGCTCCATAATCCCGAGGCGACGCTGGGCTTTTTCGATATGGCGTCGCTCAACTCGCTCGTGACCGACTCGGCTTCGGCGTCAAGCTCGTGGGGCAGCGGCAGTCGCATCTTCAACGGGCAGATTAATGTGCTACCCGACGGCACGCGCCTCACCCCGATAGCTCAGATTGTCAAGCAGGCGGGCAAGAAAGTGGGCTTGGTGACCACCACGCGCATTACCCACGCTACTCCTGCGGGCTTCGCCGCC
This sequence comes from Fimbriimonadales bacterium, assembly GCA_046294565.1. Taxonomy (GTDB): domain Bacteria; phylum Armatimonadota; class Fimbriimonadia; order Fimbriimonadales; family GBS-DC; genus GBS-DC. The sequence continues at coordinate 1,656 of JBKBKS010000073.1, read as the reverse complement.
GTGCAACCCCGACGCGACGACGAGGACGACATCGCCCCGCAGTATCTGAATGTCGTCGATGTGCTGATGGGCGGTGGGCTGCGCCACTACGCCGCCAACCGACGCAAGGACGGCAAGGATTTGATTAAGACCTATCAAGACGCGGGCTACACTTTCTGGAACACGCGCGCGCAGGCGATTAGCGTGGCGCGCCCCCAGAAAGTGCTGGGACTGTTTTATGACACCCATGTGCCCTACACCGTCGATCATATCAACTCCGACGAGTTGCGCCGCAATGTGCCCACGCTTGCCGAGATGACGCGCAAGGCGCTGGAAATTCTGGGCGACGCGCCGAACGGCTTCCTGCTGCAAGTGGAAGGGGGGCGCGTGGACCACGCCGCGCACGCCAACGACGCAGCGGGCATCATGTGGGATCAAATCGCCTTTGACGACGCCGTCGAGGTCGCCTACGAGTTCACCTCAAAGCGCAACGACACCCTGCTCATCATCACCAGCGACCACGGCAACTCGAATCCGGGGCTGAACGGCATGGGCGGCGAGTATGAGGCGTCCAACAAGGCGATGGCGATGCTACAGCACGCGAAATGCTCGTTTGAAGAGTTGCCCAGCAAGCTGCGCCTTGCCAGCAACGCCGACGATGTGCGCGGGATTATCAAAGACCAGCTGGGCATTGAGATTAACGGCGAGGAGGCGAACGCGCTCGCAGGCGCGCTCAAGGGCAACCTGCCGCCCATCTGGAACCGTCAACACCGCAGCCTGCAGGGGTTGCTGGGGCAGATCCTCAGCAACTACAACGGCTACGGCTGGACGGGCACCTCGCACACCGCAGACTACACTTGGATCACTGCCTTGGGCGTAGGGCGCGAAGAGTTTCACGGGCTGGTGCGCAACACCGACGCCTTCTACAAAATGCTCAAACTGTTCGGGCTATCGCACAAGAACCCCAGCATGACGCCTGAGGAAGCGCGTCGGTACATGAGCTTCGCGCCGCGCATCCGCACGGAAGACTGGGCATAAGCAACGCTTGGGGCGGTTTCCGGGTATACTCGATACGCCTGCTGGCTGGGCGGCGGCTCCTCCGCAGGGGGGAGAGGAAAGTCCGGGCTCCGCAGGAGACTGTGCTGGGTAATCCCCAGGCGTCGAGTGTTCTCGGCGACGGACAGCGCCACAGAAACGGAAACCGCCCCGCACGGGGTAAGGGTGCAACGGCGTGGTAAGAGCGCGCCAGCGTTTGCGCAAGCAATCGGCTGGGCAAGCCCCACAGGGAGCAAGGTCAGGTAGGGAGGGGATGACGCGCTCCGCCGACCCTCCGGGTAGACCGCGTGAGGCTTCGCGTAAGCGAACGCCCCAGAGAGATCGCCGCCTCAAACAGAACCCGGCTTACACGCCAGCAGGCGCATCCGCCAACACCGAGCGCAAAAACTGACCCGTGTAGCTCTGCTCGCACGCTGCAACCGTCTCAGGCGTGCCCTCCGCCACAATCCAACCGCCCCAGTCGCCCCCTTCGGGACCTAAGTCGATAATCCAGTCGGCGGTTTTAATCACATCGAGGTTATGCTCAATCACCAGCACCGTGTTGCCCGCGTCCACAAGCCGATGCAGCACGCCCAGCAGCTTGCGCACATCCTCGAAGTGTAGCCCTGTGGTCGGCTCGTC
>JBKBKS010000072.1:0-11476 GCA_046294565.1 Fimbriimonadales bacterium | reverse complement strand
TCAACACGGTGGCGTAGCGCGAGAGCAGGCGTCGGATTTCCCAGTGGCGTCCGTGCAGATGCGCCAGGAGATACTGGTCTAAGGTCGCGACCGTGATGGGCTTGGCGAAGACTTGGCTAAACAGCCGCGTGTCGAGGGGCGGCTCCTCCTCGTCGGGAGCCAGCGTCAGCAGGGCGCGGGAGTGGGCAACGCCGACCTGTTCCTCACCGTAAATGCGTTTCAGGCGCTGCCACATGGCGTTCGCTGTCGCCTGAGTGGGCAGTAGATACAGAATGCGTGAGCAGTCGCCTGCCCAAAGCAGCAGCGCCTCTGTTTTGCCTGAACCCGTCGGCGCATGCAGATAGAGGCGCGAAGCTTCGGAATCCCGACATCGCCGCTGATAGTCGTGGGGCTGAAGCTTGCTCTTATCGAGGTAATCTCGAACCCGCTGCGCACCATTGTCTAAAAACAGTGTATCTGCGCTGTTATGCCCTCCTGAAGCCAGCCAATCGGCAAGGCAGAGGACGCCTTTCACCGTTGTGAACTCGCGCACAGGCAGACGCTGAAAGTGATGTATCCATGAGATGCTGCCATCAGGGGTAGCCTGTTGATAAAGCAAACTGGTGGGGGTTTTGTTAAGATGATTCAGGCATTGGATGAGTAGATCGGCTTCTTTGGGTTCTTCAGGTAGCATTTCGCGCAACCATGCTTCCATGAGTTCGCGCAGCCAGTCAGGCGCGTTGAAGCCCTGATAGAGTTGTGGGTGCAGGGGCGAGTGGTGGCTAATCACCGCTGCTGTGGCAAGTTTGGGCGAATCCTTTCCGAAGCGTTTCGCCTCGAGGAATAGCGCAAGCGGGTAGGAAGCCAGTGCGTGAGGGTAGGCGCGTTTTGGAACGCCGCGGATGTGTTTTTGAAACGATTCGGTCGCCTTGCCGACATCGTGCATCAGGCACGCCAGTTCGATGCGCTTTGCCAGCGCGTCTTGTAGGTGAAGCCACTGGCAGATTCCGCGCGCCACCTTGATAACGCGCCGAGTATGCTCTGTGAGCGTCTCGTTCGGTTTGGCAAGCAGTTCCTCCATTGTGTGCCCCTCGTTGAACTACGGCAGCCAGACGAACAACCGATCGTCGTAGCGATAGACCTCACGGTTAAGGGCGCCTGCGTCCACCTCCACCTGAACCGTGTAGGGCAAGAAGGTAAAGTCGCGCGTATCCACGGGGTCTCGCTCACCGCGGTTGCCGATTTGGAATCGCGTGGGCAAGCGTTCCACGACGGCAGGTTCATAGGTAGCGCCTTCTTGCAGGAGGGGACGCGCGTTGAGCAGGCGCAAGTCGCCCGGTAGAATGGCGCCCCAGAACCGATGAGGTGGCTCATTTACGGGGAGACACTCCTTCAGCGCGCACGATTCGATATGCGCCAGCTCGTCGTCGCGTCCCAACGAGAGGGGGTACGCTGGTTGTCGGAACGCCTGCTGAAGCCTTTCGAGCAAGTTTTGCTCGCCTCCGTAGAGCAGGGTGAACTGGGCGTTGTAGAGCAGCTCGCGCAGGTAGGGCGAGCGCTCCATTTTGCCCCCCTTAATTTTGAGCAGGGTCCACATGTCGGTCGCGCGTCCGGGCTGATTTTGGGCGAGCGCTTGCACTTTGAGCTCGTTGAGCGGGCTGGTGTCGCTCCAGAGGGTTGCCGTGTCGATGCCCATCGCGGCCCCTGCCAGCCCCACGAGCGTTGTGGGTGGCGGCAGGGGCAGCGTGCGCTGGTAAGTGTGATCCAGTCGTCGCCGAAACGACGCCACAGGCGCCTTCACCTCAACTGCAAGCACAAGCATTACTGCATGCCCTCTTCGATGTCTTTGAGTATCGCGGGGGTCAGTTCTGCCATCGGCATGACCGTACTCGTTCGGCTCAGCGCGTCGCGAAACTCCGCCTCGTTGGCGAAGAAGCCTGGTTCATAGCCGACCAGCACAACCTTGCGCCACTCGTTAGGCACGCGCTGGACCGCATGGAGGATCGGCTCCGTCCGCAGATAGTAACTGCCCTGCTGATAGACCGCTTGCACAGCTTCCAGGAACAGTGGCGTTTTGACCGTGAGGCGCGCATACACCATAAAGCGCGGCGCAAGGTCGGTGAGCATGCGCGCGGTGCGCCCGCCACCCCACAGCACGCTGAGTGCTTGAACCAGCGCCTTAAGACGCTCCCGACGCTGCTCGACAGGCAGTAGGATGGGCGATTTACCTTTCCCTAACTCGTTCTCGGAAATGTTGCCCACCCGATCCATTTCCACCAGCATCGTGGCGCGGAACAAGTTGTGATACAGCTCTGTCTCGAACATATTGCCGCCGGCTTGAGGGGGCGCGTCGGTAAACCGCTCGAAGGCGCGGGTGCCCAAATCGCGGTCGCCCCCGTAGGGGAACAGCCCCACCAGCGCGGAGACGCGCGTCGGCGAGGTGCGACGCTTGCCACCTGAAGCGTCCATGTAGCCGAACAGATCTTCGTCGATATACTTGTCAGGTTCCACAGGCGGCGTTACCTCCTGCCCGCTGACTTTCGCGAACGGCTCCGACAGCGTCCAGCCGAGATCCGCCAGTCGATCCCGCAACATCCGCCGCACAGCCTGACCAGAGATATACGGAAGCACACTGCCGTCGGGCAGAGTCACACGCTTGATGGTTTGCACATTGCCTTCCGTATGGGAGGCGTTGACATTTGCCGCGGAAACTTTGACCAGATAGGTCATCGTGATTGCCTTACTCATTGCTCTCCTCCTTCTTCGAGGGTTGGACTGCGCGCAAGTAGGCGTTCATGGCGTAGATAGCCAGCAGCGTCTTCACACGGTTCCAAGGCGCGCCTGCAATGCGCTCGCCTGGCTCAACGCGCAGCAATTCCGAGTTCACCGTGATGCTGAGGGTGAACTGAATCTGGTTCAGCACCTCCAAGAACTGGTCGAGATTCTTTGAGTTGCGTAGGGCATAGAGCAGTCCCATGTCCTTTTTGCTGGCTGCCTGGCTGCCCAGCTCATAACCGAATCCCTTGAGGATGTCGAGCAGTTTTTCGTCCATGTGCATAACCTCCTGCAGATAGATTTGGAACACTTCGAGGGAACCGAAAGCCAGAGGCTCTTTCTGTTCTGCGCTCACTTCGTACAGGAACGCTTCTAACGGGGGCAGTGGGTCTGCCTGTTGGAGGATGGCGCGGCAAATCTGCTCGCGCCACAGCGTTTCCGCAGACCGTTCACGACGCTGCTGAAACTGACGGAAAACCGCCTCCAGAGTCTCGTGAGACTTTTGTCCCTGCAGCGAATCGAGCCAGCGGCGGTAGAGACGATACAGGGGCTGGAATCGGTCAAACTGGTTCAAAGCGCGCATCGAGAAGCTCTTCCCCCCTGCGCTACCGCTAATCGCATACACGACAATAGGGCTGCCTGTAATCGGCTGCGCCCCTATGAGCTCCTCCAGAAGGGGGTTTAGCTCGCCCTCTGATTCGCGATGGTGAATTTCCTTGAACATACGCAGTAGCAGCCCAAACAGATTCTCGTAGGGATACTCGCCGAAGAAGGGCGCGTCGAAATTGCCGCCTTTTTGACTTCCACTTCTCTGTTGAAGCGGGGCGATTAGGCTCTCGCGCAGCGCGACAAGGCGCGCCAGGTCGGTGTGAAAGAGAAAGAAATGGTAAGTGTTATCCTGCCGCCGCCAAAGCCAGCTCTCGAAGGCGGCAAAACCCGCCAAAGCGCAGAGGGCGCACATCTTCAGCCCCCGACGCGCACAGGAGTAGAAGTTCCCAAACTTACTGGGGTCTACAACGAAGGGGAAAAGATAGAGCTTGGCGTCAGTTACGGGACCCTCCCTTCCACAAAAGTCGCACTTCTGCTGCTTCCGTTGGAGAGCAAGCGATATGTTCGGCTTTGGCGGCGGGGAGGTATAGTAAGTCTTACCCCCCACTTCTTTTTTCGGAGTCTGGGGGACAACACTTACAAACAGTCCTATCGGTTCCTTCCAGTTGTATTTCTCATAGGTTTTGACACTTTGAGATTGTTCGTCCCAGTATTCACCCGTATTACCAGTCTTTTCATAGATGCGTTCAACGATTTTCTGCACCACCTCGTTGACATCCTGAGGTGGCTCCTGCAAGCCATACGGGTGGGTGGACAAGATTGCCAGCCCGTTGTCAATCCAAAAGTTCCCCGTTGCATGATCTAACAGACTCATGTCGCTTCCCCCGTTTTCTACATATTGCATTATACCATATTACTCATGATTCAGTTCCTGTTTTGCTCCTGCTGGGTGGCGGTTTTTGTCAGGCTTTCGATAGACTTCCACGCAGCCGAAGCCGCCGGAGTTGCGCTCGCCGATGCCCGCATCCAGCGCCATCTGGAAATACTCTGGCGGCGCGTGAAAGCGATACAGCCCGCTCCAGCCCTTGACCCAGGTGTTCTTGAAGTTGACCATGTGAAAATTCTTGTTCGGGTCGACCGCGAGGGGAACGCAGTAGGCGTCGTCTGGGGGGATGTCGCGCCCATACCAGAAGCGCACCTTGTCGCGCAGGTTGCCGATGATGCGCTCGCTGAAGTCGGGGTCGCGCGGCTCCAAGTAGTAGGTGTATTTCTCACTGGGTTGGCGAAGCGTTTCGCGCAGGGTGATTGGCGAGAGCGCTTTCAACACCACTTCCGCTTGGTAGCGCGGCGGGGGGATTGCCTCGACTTTGCGCAGCGGCGCCTGCGTCTCCCCTATCTGCAGCGCATCCGTCGTCAGGAGGTGCAGCAGGAGCGATTCGAGAAACGCCTTGTTGGGTGAGGCGATGTAAAGTACCGCACCTCGCGGGAAGATTAGCTGCTCGCCCTGCCGCACGAAATCGCCCATCAAGCGCGAGAAGGTGAAGTAGCGGAAGCGTTTCGTGCCCTCGCCGATGCCCTCGTCGTGGAGCCGCTGCGCTAAGTGCGCCTCCAGATGGCGATAGATGAACGCCTGCAGGAAGTAGTTGTAGTGGACAGGCACACAGAGCGGCGCGTTGCCGACACCCAAGTAGAGTTTGAGCCGCATGGTCATCCACCTCCCGTGAGGTGGATGGATTATACCATGTGATACCAGTGCATTAAAAAGGCGCGGGCGGCGGCGTTCCAATCGCGTTCACGGAGATCTCGCGTTCCGCTGCGTTGCCTGCTTGATCCATCGCGCGTATGCGCACGCGAATCTGCCCTGCTGTGCCGTCCCATCGCGCTTGGAAACTGCCCTGATAGACGCCTTGCGCCAGGCTCAGCGACGCCCCAGCCTGCGTGTTGTCGGGGTAGGTAATCGTCGCCTGCGCCATCGCGACGCCCGAACGGTCATCCGAGATAGACACCGCGATGGTCGCCTGTGTGTCGGGCGCAATCAGTTCAGGCTGCACGGCGATGACGCCGATGGTCGGCGGGGTGGCATCGGCAGTCGGGACGGGCGCACCGCCGCCGCCACCGCCTCCACCACCGCAGGCAACCACACTCACAACTGACAACCCAATCAGAACTTTGAGTGCAATTTTCATAGCCATCTCCTTAGCGTGTGAGTAGTATCGGCACGACCGCGCGCGCGATTTGCCCATCGTCGGATTGTGCCACGATGTGCGCCTGATAGTTGCCTGGTGGCAGGGCGCGCCCTAAGTCGTCGCGCCCGTCCCACACGACCTGCACGATGCCCGATGCACGAGCGGTCCGCAGGGGGAGCGTGCGCACGGTGCGCCCCGCGGCGCGGATTTCGAACTGCACTTGGGCAGGCGCGGTCAGCGTGGCTTGCAAGGTGTAGGCGCCGCCTGCGCTCCGCCCGCCCTGCGCGGACGGTTGAAGTATCTGCAAGGGGGTTCGCGTGCGCTCTTGCTGGATACGGAATCGGAACACGCCGCCCTCAGGGGGCGCGGTGAAGGCGTAGCGTGCGCGCGTGCGCAGCGGGAAGACGCGCTGGCTCTGCTCGTCATAGAGCGCCAGCGCCGCGCGGCGCGGCATCCGGGCGAGGTCGGGGAAGTGCAGCTCCACCACTTGCGCGGTATCCGCAGGGGCGACCACTACCTCTATCGCCCACTCAGCGCGTTCCTCAGCGCGGCGGATGTCGGCGTTGAGGGATTGCGTGGCGCGTTTGAGTCGTATCTGCACGAGCGCGGGCGTGTCGGGCGCGTTGGGCGGCGCGCTTGCCAGGAACGGCTCGCCTACGCCCACCACCGCCTCGTCGCTCGCCGCGCCGACCGACGCCTGCACGCGCAGCGACCAACCGTTGGCGTGCGTCTCGTAGACCCGTCCGCTCGCCGCGCGCGTCGCGGGGTTCACCACCAGTTCGCACGGCTGCCACGCCAAAATCCACGCGCCAGAGAAGGGCGGCAGCTCGGCTAAGGCGTTTGGCAGGGTGCGCGGGTCGCATACCAGGCGATAGCGGCGCGCCTGCGCCTCCCAAGCCCACGCATACCGCTCCAGCCAGCCCGCCTGGTTCGCCTCGCGCAGGGTGCGCACCTCGCCGTTGCGCGCCACGCGAATCGCCGATTCATCCCACGCCAGCGACACCAGATACGGATGGCTTATCAGGTTCCAGCCCGTTTGTAGGGGGATGCGGATCTCGCCTGTGAAGGGTGCGCCGCTGAGGTCAGGCTGAACAGGCGCATCCGCATTGAGGAAGTAGCCCTTGCCGATACGGAGCTGGGAAGCGTCTTGGTACTGCTGGGCGGCGGGGTTCCACTCCACGATGCGCACGCCTTGCAAGCCGAGCGATTCGGGCGTGGCGTTCGGCAGGTTCAGCCCCAGCCCGAAGGTCAACACGCCCTGAATCTGACTGGGCAGCGCGCTGGAGACGGCGAACGGCTGCGACTCGCTCCACGCGCTGGCAGCGTTTCGGGAGTCGATTGCGCGGGCGCGCCAACTCGCCGCGCCCCCAGGCAACGCTTGGGTTGTGGGCACTTGGAACCGAGCCACTGCCCCACCTGCACCAGAATCGGTGGTGAAGTTGAACTGTTGGTTGCCCACGCTCACTTCTATCTCATAGCGGAGTGTATCGCCGTCAGGGTCGGACGCCTGCAGTCTGAAGGTCGGCGTCGCCGAGCTGGTCGCGTTCGGGCTGGGTGCAAGCAGCGTCGGTGTGCTGGGCGGGCGATTCGTGGGCGGATTATCGCCGCCGTTATTATCGCCGCCACCGCCGCCGTTATCGCCGCTTGCTTGGAAGTTGCGCCACGCGCTCCAGTCGCTTTGGGCGTCGCGATTGTCTTGGGCGCGGGCACGCCAGCGATGCGCACCTGCAGGCAACGGTTGGCTGCTCGGTACCGACGCCTGCGCCGTCGCCCCCGAGCTCACAAACGCGGTCTCCAGCGTGCGAGTGCTACCGTCCGCAAGGGCAATCTCGATAATCGCTTTGACTTGGTCGTTGTCGGGGTCGGTCAGACGCGCTTGGAAGGTGGGTTGCGCGGTCGTGGTCGCGCCGTCTGCAGGCTCCAATAGTTCGGGAATATCTGGCGGGCGGTTGGCAGGCACAGTGAAGGTGCGCTCGGCGCTCCAGTCGCTTTCGGCGTTCTGCTCGTCGCGCGCCTTCGCTTGCCAAGTGTAGGTTCCTGCGCTCAACGCTTGCGTGAGAATAATCTGCGCATCGCCACCTGAGGCAACCAGTCCCGACTCCTGCGTGCGTTCAAAGTTGTTTGCGCCGCGAATACGCACGATGAGCCGACATCGGTCGCCGTCGGGGTCGGTCAGACGCGCTTGGAAGGTGGGTTGCGCGGTCGTGGTCGCGCCGTCTGCAGGCTCCAACAACTCAGGCGCGTTCGGGACTTGGTTGACAATCGTGAGCGTGCGCGGCGCGCTCCAGCCGCTTTCCGCGCCGAACTCGTCGATTGCGCGGGCGCGCCAAGTGTAGTCGCCTGGCAAGAGGGGCGCATCTACTGGGGGACTGAGCGTGAACTCCGTGCCGCTGTTGCGCAGCTCGCTCCGCAGTGTTCGTGTGTTGCTGCCGAGCGCAATCTCCACCTCCACGAGCACGGCGTGATTGTCAGGGTCGGTCGCGCGCACGCGGAAGGTGGGCATGCGGGTGGTGAGTTGTGCGTTCTCTTCAGGCGCAAGCATCTGCGGCGCGCTGGGTGGACGGTTCGGCGTGCCCGAAAATCGGTACAGCAACACCCCTTCATCGCCCACCAACGCGAGCAGGTTGTTCGCGCTCTGATAGGCGACCGCCTCGATACGGCTCTGTGTGAACTGCCACTGCCCTACCTGCTCGCCCGTGTCGGTCGCATAGAGGCGCACCCAGCCTTCACCATCCACTGTGAGCAGCCAGCTGTCTGACGGAAACAGCACGGCGACAACGCCAAGCCCATGTTCGCCCCACTCGCGGCGCAGCGCGCCGTTGTCTGTGTCCCAAACACGCGCAAAGCCGTCCTGCCCGCCTGTCGCCAGCAGCGCGCCGTTCGGCGAGAAGGCGACGGTCTGAACGATGTCGCTATGCGCACTCCACTGTTGCACGAGTTGTCCTGTCGCGCGGTTCCAGAGGCGTACTTGCCCGCCCGTGTCGCAAGAGGCGATATGTTGCTGGCTCACAGCGACGGCGTGAACCGCGCCCGCGTGCCCACTAAGCGTGTAGAGAGGGGGTGCGCCTGTGCTGGTGTTCCACACTTTCGCCGTGCCATCGTAGCTCCCGCTCACGAGCTGGCTACCGTCAGGCGCGTAGGCAAGGCACAGCACCGTGTCGCTATGCCCGCTCCAAGTGCGGTTCAGCGCGCCTGTGGGCAGCATGCGCAGGGCGATCGTGCCATCGAGGTAGCCCACTGCTATCTGACTGCCGTCGGGGTGCACCACTCCCGTTGTGATGAAGCCGTTGAGGTTAATCGGCGACCCGTTCGTCGCGCCGTTGGTCAGTTGCCACAGGCGTAGCGTCTCGTCGTAGCTCACGGTCGCCAGCAAGTTGCTTGAAGCGAAACCCACGCCCGACACAGTGTCCTGATGCCCGCCGAGCGCGCCCTGCGGGGCGCCTGTCGTCCCCCACAGGCGCACGATGCGCTCCACGACGCCCGTACTCATCTGCCCCCCGTCGGGGCGCAGCGCGAAACTCAACACACCGCTTGGCGAGGCGGTAAACTCGCCCAGCTTCGCGCCCGTCGCGGGATCCCAGCGACGCACCTTGCCGTCCCCGCCCCCTGCAGAGAAGAGTTGATCCGTGCTGTTGAACGCCAACCCAACGATATCGCCGTCGTGCGCGTTCGTAATCGTGCGGCTGAGGAACCACATCCCCAAGTTATCGCGCGCCCAAAGACGAATCTCGCCGCTGAGGCTGCCCATCGCCAGCGTGTGGTTCGCCGACCACGCGAGTGCGGTGATAACACTCGGTTGCGCCTGCCAGCTCTGGATCGTCGTACCGTCAGCGACGCGCCAGACCCGCGCCTGCCCGCTCTCGTCGCCGCTGACGAGTTCCGCGCCGTCAGGCGAGATAGCGAGCGCAGTGACTGCCGCCGTGTGCCCCGACAGAGCGCGGATAAGTGAACCGTTCGTCGCGTTGCGCAGCTGCAGGTTGCCCCCGTCGCCCCCGACGGCTATCACACTGTCGCTGACGAAAGCAACGGCAAGCGCGCGCCCTGAGAACGCCGGCACACGCCACAGCAACGCGCCGTTGCTCACCTGCCACAGGTAAACGCTGCCCGCATCGTCGCCCGCAACGAGCAACCCACTGTTAGGCGAGAAGGCAATCGCGCGGAGCGAATCCTGCGCCCCGCGCAACATCCCCACCGCCTGTCCCGACTGATACAGCGCGACCTGATTGCCTGCCGCCAGCGTCGCCAAGAGCTGCCCGTTCGGCGCGTAAGCAACCGCTTCGCCCGTCAGAATCGGCTGACGCCACAGCAGCTGCTGCCCCCACAGCACCGCCGCAGCAAGCCACAGCCCCAAAAACACCGTCCAGACACGCATACCGCGCGAATTATCGGTATGCACCCCCCAAAATATTCAGATCTGGTGTATAATAGGCTGGCGCTATTTACGCCCTTCGGAGATCAACTACGCGAACTTTGGCGATTGTGAGCTTTACAGTGGCGGCTCTTGCACCCGGTCTCGCGCAACAGAGCGGATGGGCTCCGCTGGGACCGTGGGAGCTGATCGAGCGACTGGACGATGTGCAGATTGTGAAGGTCTTGCGTCAGGGCGACTTGACGCCCGCGATCTTCCCTTCCAAACCCACTTGGCAGCCCGACGGCGGCGACTTCTTCCCAGCAGATTCTTTGCTCTACAACCGCCTACCTCTTTCGGGCAGCTATTATGCCTACGAAAGCCACAATATCGTGCTAGACGACGCCAACATTCGACGCCAATACGACCCTGCAGGCGTAGGACGGTTCCGTATCAGTCGGGTGGAAATCGCCGTGTATTTTCCCTACGCTGGTTTGTATACGATACAAGGGTTCTGGACAGGTTCTGACGATGACCTACCGCCTTTCCCAACCAGCAATCCGCCCGAGACCTTCCTGCGCTCGAATACGGGACCTCATACAGTTTTCGTCAGCCAAGCCGGCGTCTGGCGCTTAGCAACGAACCCTGATTCCTACAATGAGGTGTTCACGGTGCAGTGCGGCGTGTTGGATGAGAGTTTGGATCCTCAGCGTCGCTTCAACTGCTATGTAGGGATTCAGGTAGAGCCGCCTGGGGCATGGGTCTGCGGCGCGCTGCCGGGCACTGACCTGGACCTCGACTACTTTCTTGAATACACCAATAGTGGTGAGTACGAGGCGTATCAACTGCAAAATAATATTCCCGCAACCTTTGCCCTGCGCTTGGCAGGCGACGCAGCGGGAACCCTCCTGCAAGGCACGCTGACCATCAACGGCTACACGGGCAGCTACGAAGGCAAGCAGGCGACCATTAAAGTCAAGCAGGGCACGACCATCAATACTTACACCACCACCCTCGACGCCAACGGCAGCTACGCCCTGCGCGTGAACGAGACAGGCAGCGCCGAAGTGCTGGCGCAGCTGACGCCGGGCTTGGCAAAGAAGGTCAGCCTGAACCTCACTGGCACGGTGAACCAGAACTTCGCGCTCACCAATGGCGATGTGAACGGCGATAATGTGGTGGACGACGCCGATCTGCTGCAGGTACTGTTCAACTTCGGCGGGAACGACGCCGCCGCTGATGTGAACGGCGATAATGTGGTGGACGACGCCGACTTGCTAATCGTGCTGTTCAACTTCGGGAGCGTCGGAGATAGTTTCTAACGCTCGTAGCGGCGGCGTCCCGCCGACGAGTGATGCTTGGACAGGAATGTCCAAGCCACATCGCGTAGCGGCGGCGTCCCGCCGACGAGTGATGCTTGGACAGGAATGTCCAAGCCACATCGCGTAGCGGCGGCGTCCCGCCGACGAGTGATGCTTGGACAGGAATGTCCAAGCCACATCGCGTAGCGGCGGCGTCCCGCCGACGAGTGATGCTTGGACAGGAATGTCCAAGCCACATCGCGTAGCGGCGGCGTCCCGCCGACGAGTGATGCTTGGACAGGAATGTCCAAGCCACATCGCGTAGCGGCGGCGTCCCG
>JBKBKS010000071.1:0-11726 GCA_046294565.1 Fimbriimonadales bacterium | reverse complement strand
CTCCGCCTCATAGCGTGAGTGTTCGTCAGCGAGACGCTGACGCTACGCCCAGCCTCTGGCGGAACTATGTGCCTTCCCGCCACGAGTCGAGGTACTTCGCCTGCTCTTCAGTGAGCGTATCGATCTGTACGCCCAGCGCTTGGAGTTTGAGTTGGGCGACCTGCGCGTCGATTTCGGCAGGCACAGGAAACACATCGCGTGGCAGGTTCGCGTGGTTCTTGACGATATGCTCCACGCTCAGCGCTTGGTTGGCGAAGCTCATGTCCATCACGGCGGCGGGGTGTCCCTCCGCAGCGGCGAGGTTGATGAGCCGTCCCTCGCCCAGCAGGTAGAGGCGTCGCCCGTCGCTGAGTTGATACTCATCCACGAACGCGCGCACCGTGCGCTTGCCCGTCGCCATACGCTCCAGCGCGGGGAGGTCTATTTCCACATTGAAGTGTCCCGTGTTGCATATAATCGCGCCCGACTTCATCGCGTGGAAATGCTTCTCGCGCAGCACATGATAGTTGCCCGTTACGGTGATGAAGATGTCGCCCACCTGTGCGGCTTGGGCGAGCGGCGCCACTTCGTAGCCGTCCATGATGGCTTCAAGGGCGCGTAGGGGGTTCACTTCGCACACAATCACATGCGCGCCCAGCCCGCGCGCGCGCATCGCCACGCCGCGTCCGCACCAGCCATAGCCAATCACCACCACCTTGCGCCCAGCAATCAGCAGGTTCGTGGCGCGCATGATGGCGTCCATCGTACTCTGACCCGTGCCGTAGCGGTTGTCGAACAGGTGCTTGGTGTAGGCGTCGTTGATAGCAATCACGGGGTACTGCAGCACGCCCTCTTTCGCCATCGCGCGTAGGCGAATCACGCCCGTAGTGGTCTCCTCCGTGCCGCCAATCACGCTTGCCAGCCCCTCGCGCCGATCGGTGTGCAGCACGCTCACGAGGTCGCAGCCGTCGTCCATCGTAATCTGCGGCTGGATGTCCAACGCTTGGTGGATGTGCCGATAATAGGTCTCTTTGTCTTCGCCTTTGATGGCGTAGACTTGAATGCCTTCATATTTCACTAACGCAGCGGCGAGGTCGTCTTGAGTGGAGAGTGGGTTCGAGGCGCACAGGGCAATCTCCGCGCCGCCCGCTTTGAGCGTGCGCATGAGGTTCCCTGTCTCGGTGGTGACATGTAAGCACGCCGCAATCCGAACGCCTTTAAGGGGTTTCTCTTGCTCAAAACGCTGGCGAATCAGGCGCAGCACGGGCATCTCGTTGTCTGCCCATTCCATGCGGAGCGCGCCTTGCTCCGCCAACGCTAAATCCTTCACATCGTAGCTCATGGCTCAATAACCTCCAGTAGCGTCATTGTACCATTTTTCACAGGAGAAGCCACACAGCCCCTGGAATTGAACCGTCTCGCGGTCGCAAATAGCAGGAATCGTCTAAACTGCAGGGTATTATAGTATAGGGTGATTGTTATGCGAAGAGTTGGAGGCTTCACTTTGATTGAGCTGCTTGTGGTGATAGCGATTATCGCCATTCTGGCGGCGATTCTGTTCCCTGTCTTTGCGCAGGCGCGCGACAGCGCACGCAAAGCGACCTCGACCAGCAATGTGAACCAGATTATGAAGGCGCACATGATGTACGCCCAAGACCATGATGAGCGGTTCTGCCCTGCCGTGGAGGACAACCCTGAGTCGGAGGCGGCGACGGGTATCGACTACGATGCTTCGTGGATGCGCAAGTTGCAGCCGTATGTGCGCAACTTCCGCGTGTTCTACTCGCCGAACGCGCGCCGTCAAGACGACCCTGTGCTGACGGGACCGAACCGCAGCAGCGGCGGCATCATCTTCTCATATGGGATGCTGATGCGTTGGCGATTCTATTCAGGGAGCGAGCCAGGACCTGGGAATCTTTGGGCGACGGGGTTCGGCAACGCGATGATGGACGGCGTTGGCGGCTATCAGTTCGCGCCGGGTACTTCGTATTTTGGCAGTGCGCCAAGCAGTTTCTGCGGTCAGCCGGGCACGCAAGCCGCTCGGTTTGCGCCTTCGTATAGCTTCGCGCAGATTGCTCGCCCTGCGGAGGTGGCAGTGATTGCCGACGCGCTGGGGTTCGACTACGGGATGACATGTCGCAACCGCTACCCTGCGCCTGCCGATGCGTTAGACGCCAGCTCGCCCTATCGCGGGCTGAACTTCGCGGGACGCTACGCTTACGAGGGCGAGCGGCTCTATCAGGGCGTGCCCTACCGATTGGGCGTGGGCATCGTGGGCTTCGCAGACGGGCACACGGCAGGTATGCGCACGGAGCGGTTCTTCACCATCTTCACGACCGCCAGCGGCGTGCCCGCCTATCGCTACCAATACGCAGGAGAGTGAACTGTGATGCGCGTGCGATGGCTACTAATGGGCTTGCTGGCGCTGCTGCTGAGTGTGCTGACGGCGTGTCGCCAGTATCCGGGCGACCCCGACTACAGCGATGCGCCGCCGCGCCAGCCCACCAACGCAGCGCCCGAACGCGGCGAGGGACGGTAGGCGGGTATTCCCCGTATCTGTAAGGACAGGAGTGTCTGTGCTACGCGCCCTGTGGCTTGGACATTCCTGTCCAAGCGCGCCGTAGCAGTGAGACGCTCAAAAAGGCGTCGTACCGCGCAAGGCAACCTATAGAGGGTCGGGCAGAAGCCCCCCAATATTAGAGGGACTTAGGTATACTTCAAGATAACGGTTCGCAGTGCAACGCGATAGATTATCGGGGAGTTGCGTGACCGGGTTGCCTCTGATTGTGATTCTGGGAGCCACCGCCACTGGCAAGACGGCGGTGGGTATTCAGTTAGCGGAGCGCGTTGGGGGCGAGATTATTTCCGCCGACTCCAGCGCGGTCTATCGCGGGTTAGACATCGGTTCTGCGAAGCCGACGCCTGAAGAGCAGCGGCGCGTGCGGTTCCACTTGATCGATGTGGCAGACCCTGACGAGGTGTTCACAGCGGCGAGGTTCCGCGACCTCGCGCTGCAGGCGATTGCCGACATCCACATGCGGGGCAAGCGCGCGTTGATTGTGGGCGGCACTGGGCTTTATCTTCGGGTGTTGCTGCACGGGTTCAGTTTAGCACCGCCGCCTGCCGAACCCGAAGTGCGCGCCCGCTGGAAAGCCGAGCTGGAACGCGTCGGCGCGCCCGCCCTACATCAACGGCTGCAGCAGATAGACCCCGACGCCGCCGCGCGCATCCACCCCAACGACGCTATGCGCATTACCCGCGCCCTCGAAGTCTACGAGATGACAGGAGTCCCTATCAGCCACTGGCAACAGCACGCCGAAGCGGAGCTGCCTGCCCTCAAAATCGGGTTGACCATGCCACGCGAACAACTCTACACACGCATCAACCAGCGCGTCGACCAAATGATCGAAGCAGGTATGCTCCAAGAGGTGCAAACACTGCTCCAAAAAGGGTATAATCCTGAAAGTCCTGCCCTCAAGGGGTTGGGCTACCGCCACCTCATCGGGTATATTCAGGGGCGCGTCGACTGGAACGAGGCGGTGCGACTCTGGAAACGCGATACACGGCGGTTCGCAAAGCGTCAAAGCACTTGGTTCCGTAAAGAACCGGGCGTTCGCTGGATCGATGCAAGTCAAGGGAGTAAACACATGGCTCAACTCATCTATGCACTGCTAATAGAGCAGGGAGGGTTCAACGATGCCGAAGGCGATTAATTTGCAGGATATGTTTTTGAATCAGGTGCGCAAGGAAGGGATCGGTGTGACGATCTACCTGAGCGGCGGGCTGCAACTGCGTGGTACGGTGCGCGGTTTCGACGCCTTTACGGTGCTGTTGGAAAGTCCGGGCAAGCCCGTGCAGTTGGTCTACAAGCACGCAATCACTTCCATCGTGCCCTCGCGCCCAGTACCGGGTTATGGTTCGTCAGGACGCCCATCGCCACAGTCAGAGCCCGGGTTTGACGAGTAGTCCGCTGCGCTTTTGGAAGCTGCAGGGTGCAGGCAACGATTTTGTGCTGCTGGACACTTTGCAGCAGCCGTTGCTGATGGACGATAGGGCAGCGTTGGCGCGGCGGTTATGTCATCGTCGGTTCGGCGTCGGAGCGGATGGGGTGCTGGTGGTGGAGCCTTCGGAACGCGCCGCCTACCGCATGCGCATCTTCAACGCGGACGGCTCCGAAGCGAACATGTGCGGCAACGGGATACGATGCTTCGCGCACTACCTGTGGCGGCAGTACGCGCCGCCGAGCGAGGTGCTGGCTATCGAGACCCTTGCGGGCGTGCGCCGCGCGCATCGCGTGGCGGATGGATGCATCACGGTGGAGATGGGACAGCCGCGCACGCTTGATTACTCCCCTACGCTTCTCGATCAGGTTCAGAGCATCCTGCGACGCTACATGGGAGCCACGGCAGGAAGCGTCGCCGCCATCGATACAGGCGCGCCCCACCTCGTGGTGTGGGTGGATGAATTGGAGCGGCTCCCACTGGAGAGCGTGGGCCCCATTTTGGAGCGTCACCCTGACTTTCCTGACCGCGTGAATGTGTCGGCGGCGCAAGTGGAACGCCAAGACTGCGTGCGTGCGCGTGTGTGGGAGCGTGGGGCAGGCGCGACGCTGGCATGTGGCACGGGCGCGTGCGCCATTCTCGTCGCAGGCGCGCTTCAAGGGCGATTGGAACGCCAAGCGACGGTGCAGATGCCCGGCGGCGCGCTGCAGGTGGAGTGGCGCGCCGACGACAGCCTGTGGCTCACAGGCGACGCCGAACTCGTGTTTGAGGGCGTCTGGCACAAGCCCCTGTAGATGCGCCGAGCGACACGCTATCCCCGCTCGCCTTCCACACAGTGCACAGTCGCCCACACATGGCGATAGGCGTCTAAATGGCGTGGCTGTTTGCGCCCCTGCACGATGTCAAGATAGAGCGTGGCGATTTCGTAGGGACGCATTTCAAGGCGGATACGGCTCAGCGGCAAGCCGTCCGTGTCGCGTGCGAGCGTCGCTATCGGCTCGCCGAGCAAGTTCGTGCGGAACGCCGCAGCAACCTCGCCGCGCACGCACACCGTCGCCTCACACGCCACGCCGTCCCACTCCACCAAACGCAACACATACGGAAACTCCATCCCGCGCCCTGCGTAGGCGTCTAAGCGCATCCCAGCGTACTGTTCCGACTCGCGGTAGAGGGCGGTTATTGTCACATTCGGCGCGTCGCACCATGCGGTGCGCCACTCGCTGGGCAAATCGCCATCGAGGGTGTCGCTGGCGGCTGTCAGCGCCGGGCGTAGGAACTCCTGCGCGTGTCGCCAGCGCGCAGCGTTGGAGAGCGCGCCGTGCGGCACAATGCGCGTGCGCACCGCCAAGCTGTGCTCAAAGTAGTGCTCGTCCCACGGATCGTACATCGTAAGGATATTGTAGACCTGCGCATCGCTTTTGAGAAACGCCTGACTGCCATCATGCAAGTAGAGTAGCCCGCGCTCGCCGCCGTCGAAGTCCAACAGGCTAAGGGCGGTGAACGGGTTCTGCACCTCTTCGAACACTTGGGGTGAGGTCATCCAGTCGCCCGTTGGGTACTTGCGCAGATAAGTCCCCTCAGGATGGATTGCGCTGACGCCGTAGGGGTGGTCGTGGATGAGCGTGTAGTGGGTCAGATTCGGCGCGAGGGTGGTTTTGAGCGCGCCCGCGACGCCTCCGTCAGGGCGCGGTAGGCGAGAGGTCAGGTACAAAATATCGACGGCGTCGCGCTCAGGGGCAAGCGAGACGCGGATCTGTATTGCGCAGTCGGGCTGACCTGCGCGTTGAATCTGTACCTCGCCCCGCGCGTAATGGATCGACTCGACCTGCTCGAACCGCTCTATCTGCCCATCGCAGCGCATCTCCAGTTGACCGATCGGCTCGGCGAGCGCGCCCTCAGGGAACTCGCGCGTGTAGATTTGGCTAATCACGCCCCGCCGCTTATCGATTTCCACGCGCAGGTTGCCCCGTGTGAGTACGAAACTCTGTTCGGTCTCGTGGAGGGTACAGTCAGGCGCAGTGGGCAGGGCGTGCCAGTCGGGGTAGGTGCGGTAGCCCAGCGGCGGCAGCGCGTGCGCGAGCCGCACACTGCCATCGGGCGCGCGGACGACGGTGTCGCGCGTCCAGCCGAGCGGATTGTACACCAGCACACGCCCAGAGGCGCGTCGGGCAAGGTGTTGGAGCGTGCGCTCCTGCACATGGCGGCTGAGCGCCATACTGCGCTGATAGCCAGTCACGCCCACATGCCCGCATAATCCCTCGCACTCGTCGTTGTCGTGGTGTTGCGCGGCGAGCAGCTCGCGCCACGCCTCATCCAGCTCCCACGCAGGATACACATCCCAGTGGGGGTAGGGACGTCCGAACAGCCCTGCTGTGGCAGAGAGGCTCTCCGCGCTCAGCAATTGCTGCTCGGCGGTGTGGCTGTAGCGTCGGAACCGATCGCCGTTTTTGCCCAAGCTCATGCCGTGAAACACCTCGCTGAGCGTGTAGCGACGGGGTTGGGCACACGCGCGCGCCTGCTCCAGAAACTCCGAGAGCGTCACAAAGCGCAGTTCAAACTCCGGACGCGCTTGGAGCTGCTGCAGGGGCGGGATCATCAGCTCAGCGCGACACATCCAGTCAGGCGAGGGCATCAGCTCCAGCCACTGCACGATGCACGGCGTCGCCATCGCGCGCAGGTCGGGGCTGTCCAGCAGCCGCATAAAATCTTCGGGCCACTGGTGCAGGTTCAGCTTGTGGCGCGGGGCGGTCAGCAGGCGCGAGCCGTCCTGACCTTCCCACCAGATGGCGGGCGCGTCCTCGAACGGCACATAGGGCGTGTGCCAAGTCCACTGATAGAACAGGCAGGCGTACTCGAAGCCGACGCCGCGCAACATCTGAGGCAACTGCGGGAAGAAGTCGAACTCTTCCTCCCAGAAGGCGCGCGGGCGCACCCCCAGCAAGCGCATCACCGCACGCACACCGTACACCCGTTGCCGAATGTTCGACTCGCCCCCGTGAAATAAGCCGTAGGGCTGACCGTAAGACGCCCCCACGATTTCGATCTGCCCCGCGCGAAGCGCATGCTTGAGCTCTTCCAGCACTTCGGGAGCTTCAGCGGCGAGGCGTTCGTAGCCCACCCCGTCGAAGTTCAAGTTGCCCTTCGCGCCCGTCTCGCGACAGAAACGCAACATATCGCGCGCCGAGTCGGGCAGCACGCTGTAGCCCCACAGCCACTCCATATCGACCCAATGCATGTGGTTGCCGAAGGTGTAGTAGAGTGGTTGTCGGGTCGCCATCGTTCAGGGATAGATGCCGCGAATGGTGGTCGCTTCTGCCACGCGCTTGACGCCGATGATGTACGCGCCCATGCGCATGTTCACCTTGTTCTGCTCAGCGGTCTGCGCGACATGCTCATAGCTGCGGCGCATGGCTTTTTCCAACTTGCGGTTCACCTCATCCTCTTCCCAGAAGAAGGCTTGCAGGTCTTGCACCCACTCGAAATAGGAGACGACCACGCCGCCCGCGTTCGCGAGAATGTCGGGCACAACCATTACGCCTTTGTCGTCCAAGATTTCGTCGGCGTCGGGAGTGACGGGTCCGTTGGCGGCTTCCACAATCACGCGCGCTTGGACACGCGCGGCGTTGTGGGCAGTAATCACGCCGTGCAATGCGGCAGGAACCAGCACATCACAGGGCAGTTCGAGCAGTTCTTCGTTGCTAATCAGTTCAGCGTCGCGATAGGCTTGGATACAGCCGTCGCGCCCAGCGCAGTGCAACAGCGCAGGGATGTTCAGTCCGTTCGGGTTGTAGATGCCGCCGCGCACATCGGAGATGGCGATGACCTTCGCGCCTGCTTGGTGCATCAGCTTCGCAGTCGCCGAGCCAACATTCCCAAAGCCCTGCACGACGACCGACGCGCCCTCCAGGGAACGCTCCATCCGCTTGAGCGCCTCATGCGCCATCACCGTCACGCCGCGCCCAGTGGCTTCCAGTCGCCCTTCCGAGCCGCCAATCGCAATCGGCTTGCCCGTCACTACCGCTGGCACCGTGTAGCCCTTGTGCATGGAGTAGGTGTCCATAATCCACGCCATCACCTGCGGGTTCGTGCCGACATCGGGCGCAGGAATGTCCGATTCGGGACCAATCATCATCGAGATTTCGGTGATATAGCGTCGGGTGAGGTTCTCCAGTTCGTGGATGGAAAGGCGTTTGGGGTCGCACACCACGCCGCCCTTCGCGCCGCTGTAGGGGATATTAACTACAGCGCATTTCCAAGTCATCCACATCGCCAGGGCGCGCGTTTCGTCTAAGGTGACTTCGGGGTGGTAGCGGATGCCGCCTTTTGCGGGACCGCGCGCCGGGTTGTGATGCACGCGATAGCCCGTGAAGACGCGGATGGAGCCGTCATCCATCTTCACAGGGAAGTTCACAATCAACTCGCGCCGTGGGTGCTTCAGCACCTCCAGCAGGCTTCGGTCGAGGTTCAAGTAGTGCGCCGCCGCCTCCAGCTGGCGAATCGCAATCGCATACGCGCTGCTCTCGTCCGTATGGCGTTCGTGTTCAATCATGGTCTGCGCCATTGCAGTGATGCCTCCTAAACTTAGTACCACACATCGTTGTTAGTTGTTCCATAAAAGCGGCTCGTCGTCCAATTCGGGCGGTACGACGCGCTGGACAAGCCAGTAGACAGGTATCGCCAAACCTATATTATACACCATGCTCCCCAGAGTTCCCTGCCAGAATGCGCCGCCAGAGAGGGTGGGCGCAGCGAGGTAGAGCATGCCTTGCGCGAGTAGAGTCTGCGCAATCACAGCGGGGACGATGCTGAACGCGTGGCGTTTGGAGAGGAGCATCGGCAGGTAGGCGACGGCGGTCGCCGCGAGCGTTCGGCTAATCACCAGGCTACCCACCGTCTGTTCGAGCATACTCGCGTGCAGCAGCCCCGTGAGAAAGCCTGCCCACGCCGCCGTGTTCGGGTTGGTCAGCAGCGCGATGCACGCCAAGATAAGCAGTGGGAAATCGGGCGTCGCCAAACCGACTCGCAACGGATGCGCCCACACGCCCTGCGCCACCGCCGCCGCCACAACCAGTATCAGCCAACGCAGCGCACGCGCCCAGCCGCCTGACATCACAAACCGCGTGAGCCACGGTGGCTGCACACGCTCATAATCGTAGTGCAATCTGGGAATAGCGAGCCTCCCTCCAGCTGGTATTATACTCCATACGCAGGGGGACAGGTGGTATACTCTCTGCATCGCTTTGGGGAGGCAACCGATGGCAAAGACACCTGAAGAGTGGCTTCAGTATCTCACGCGCCTGTGCGTGAGCGCAGGTGTAGCGCACGACGACGCCGAATCGTGCGCTTGCGATAGTTTGCTGCGCTACCACCACCGAAGGGGCGTCTACCCGTGGGACGAGCCGACGCCCGACGAACGGCTCCTGCGCCTAATCGCGCGGGATATTGTCGCCGAACACCTGCGCACGCTTGCCCGACGCCGCCGCTCGGAAGCCGAATATTGCGCCTACATACAATACACGCACGCCTGCGCCCCCACCCCGATGCAAACAGCAATCGAGAACGCCGACGCCGAGCGGTTTTACGCTTCGCTACCGCCATACCTGCGCCGAACTTTGCAGTTGCTGGAGGCGGGGCACACGCCTGCCGAGATTGCCGAGCATTTGGGGGTGAGTGTGAACACGGTGTACGCCTATCGGCAGGAGTTGCGGGCGCATTTCGTGAAATACTTCGAACGTGACCCTAAAAATCGGGGGGCTCGTGTCGGTAATTATAGCGGAGGTTCCGCACAGGGGCTTCCAAGACCCACACAGGAGGTAACCGATGATGAGACGACGCAAGTGGTTGTGGACGAGCGCGTTGGCGCTGGCGATTGCGCATGTGGTAGCGATGCCTCACACCCTAACTGCCCTTGCCGAACTCGGCGGGGGGGGGGGACGAGCCTGTCTCCCATGACGAATAGCAGCGGCGGATGCGGATGCGCTTTAACTTCGTTTGAGAAGAACCCAGATGAACACAGCAGTATCTTAGAGTACTCACTAGCTCAGCTGGGGCTTCCACTTCGCCCCGCAATACCATGCCCAGTGAATGACCCTGAGTGTAGCACTCGTGAGAGATATGTATCAACTTGTTATGACACAGATGATTGCCCGTGGTCCCTCAACATTATGGACCGCATATATTCGCGTCAGGTACAAATCTGGGACTGTCCTGGAGGTACCTATTACACATGTACAGGAAGATGGGAGCCAACATATAAATGCTGTCTATCTGGAAGGAGTACCTTACCAACCTGCGATAATACGCCTCCCAAACCAGGCGATCGCTACTGCCAAAAATGATTGGGCTGCCAGTTGGGGAGCTTATTCTCCAACTGGCAGAAGGAGGAAACTATGCGACTACGCAAATCGGGCTTCACGCTTATTGAGATACTTATAGTAGTTGCTATCATAGCACTGCTAATCGCTCTTATCTTGCCTGTTCTCGCTACTGCCCGCGCGAAAGCGAGAACTACGCCCTGCACTGCAAACCTGCGTCAAATTTACATAGCTTGGAAGGGGTATGTCGAAGACTATTCAGATTATCCCCCCAATATAACAACTCTTATTTCTCGGTCAAATGCTGCGGTCTTTCACTGTCCTTCAGACTCTTGGCAAGGATTCAATGTATGGGCTACCTTCAAGTCAGGGTATCCAGTAAGTTATTTTTACGCGGATATCGTCCGTAGCAGGGAAAGAAGAGAGCTTATCGAGAAAGCAGATCCAAATCACGGTATCGTGTTTTGCATGCTGCATGCAAAATGTGATATGTGCCATTACATAGATGATGCTTACCGAAGATATAGGGCAGATCCTTTCTCGGTTGCTAACTCGATTTTTCCCTATCCACCTGTCTTTTCTGGGACACTGCTAAGACTTAGGCTCGATGGCTCTGTGCAGACGGCTCGCATTTCACCGCGCTGTTATCAACTGCCTGATGGCGCGGTGTTGACGGATGTAAATCCTTGGTACTACCTGACCGATGCCACCCCGTGTTTGTGGTGCAACTTGCCATATCCTGAGATTCCTTGCGGACAGTGAAGGGAGGCTCTAAGATGGCTACTCTCAGCAGGTACCTGATAGGGATTGCCTCAATGCTTCTGGGGTTTCATATAGCATCCATCTTCCTCGACCCCATCTTTGACATAGCACACAACTTACTCATAGCACACAACTTACTCAACGAGAGTATTCCCGATCCGCCAAACCTTTCTTACTACATATACAGAAGCGTTTTAGTGTATCAGACACCCTATGGGTTGTTTATTTTACTTTTCGGATTGCTACTTGGATACTCGCGATTCAGGACTGGGAAAAAGCGGCTTGGGATAGCGATGTTTTTCTCAATACCTGTCTCACTGGCAATCATCTCGTTTGTTTACATAAGTGTCACAGACTTTACAGAGCAAGGTATTTTGGGAGTCCTACAAGGAATTGTCCGCGCAGTGGATTTCTTATCTCCGTTTGTCCTCGCGTGGTTCTTGGCATTACCAGTGGCGAAAGTCTATGAAAGATTCACTCAAGAAGATATTTTATAAAAGAATAGTCTTGAAAGAAATGCATTCGCGCTTGGAAGCCCTTCTCCCACTGTCTGAAAGATGGGTTGGAGGTAAGGGTCACCCGCTCACTTTCCGAGAAAGTCTCTCTGGAGTCGGAGTGAACACGGTGTACGCCTATCGGCAGGAGTTGCGGGCGCATTTCGTGAAATACT
>JBKBKS010000070.1:0-11761 GCA_046294565.1 Fimbriimonadales bacterium | reverse complement strand
GAAGAGAATGTTGGTGATTTCGCACCGCAAGCCCTCAAAGCGATCATTATAGCTGGTGTTATCCTTATCTGGCTGTCTGTTTGTATTCTGTGTACTTCTAGCTACCCTATCCCACCTGGTACAGATGCTTTTATGCACTGCTACGCAGGATGTGTTGGATGTAGTCTGTGTGGTTGTCCACCGGGGCTATTAGGTATCGGCAAAGAAATAGCTGACGCTTTGTTTGGTGGTACAGTAGAGATACGTGATATTATTAATACAGAGATTGGATGTGGAGCAGGTCAAGTATGTGAATTGTTGTTAATTCCTGGCTGGATACAAGGATGTTGTGAAAAAGCGTGTAGGGCGTTAGAGCGTAGAGGAATTTTGCGATGAAAAGATATTGTGCGTTGGATCTTGCCATCGCTACAATCGTGATTGCGACGATATTGGCAGCAGTCTTCACAGCGAGAGTCTGGCTGCCGCGATTGGGGGCAGCGTATTTGATAGCTGATAGAGGTATGCCAGATGCCACTTATCAGATGGTCAACACTATAGCCCTACATGGAAGTGCTATTGCTTTTGTTGAATGTCAAAAAGTTTCGGCGGGGAAAGTCATTTGGCTTTTTCACCTGGAGCATGGCAAAGTAGTTCGCGTAGTTACGCATGGCAGTGGGGTTGTTCCTCCCCTAAATAGAACCATGCCTGTAGTACAAAGCTTTATGGAAAATCCACAGAGGAGCATGGTTCACAGGATAGAAGTTTATGTAAGTAGTTTATTTTTGTATAATTTGTTTGCTAATCGTGATGGAAAAATTGTTGGTTATTGTATAGTATATAAAGATTAGGAGAATTTTTATGAGAAGCTATGCGGTGTATTTGCTAATCACTTCTTTGTTATCAATACAATACATATTAATTCTATCAGGTTTTGTTAATAACTTATCAAATCATTATTCATTATTATCAACAATATATATAATTACTTTTATTATATTAATGACAATTTGTTTGTTAATCATTATCGAAAAGAATAGAGTATTTCTTGCTGTTTTGCTTCTTATTTGGACATTTGTAATGGGGGTTCTTTTAGGCTTGAGTTTACCAAAGCGCATAGCAGCTATTGGATGGGCGGTAGTACTCGTACCAATTTTGTCCAGCCTCTTGTTCGCTTTTTTGTGGGAAAGGAGAAGGAAGCACAAGCATCTTGTGTGTGGGTATAATTCTCTGAGGATTTCGGTGGTAAGTTGTTGATGAAGGTATTGCGACGGAACAGGTATCATCGGGGGAGATAGACGATGAGCCTCAAGGTGATAGAAGGCAGTTGGGAGGAGATTTTGCAGCACGCGCCGGAGCTGCAGGGGCGTCGCTTGCGGGTGATGGTGCTGCCTGACGCGCCTGCCACACGCACAGGGAACGCACTGTGGGAGTATCTCAACCAGATTGGCTTTTTCGGGCAGTGGGCAGACCGCACCGACCTGCCCGACAGCCCCGACTATGTGCGCCAACAGCGTCAGCAGATAGAAACCCGACGCCATGAAACTCCTGATCGATACCGATGTAATGATTGACCTCTGGCGGGGCTATGCGCCTGCAGGAGAGTGGCTCCGCTCACTGTCTGAAGCGCCCTCCGTCAGTGTGATTACTGTGTTCGAACTGTTGCGCGGCTGTCGCAACCG
This sequence comes from Fimbriimonadales bacterium, assembly GCA_046294565.1. GTDB lineage: Bacteria > Armatimonadota > Fimbriimonadia > Fimbriimonadales > GBS-DC > GBS-DC. The sequence goes on along the minus strand of JBKBKS010000070.1, from coordinate 10,103 downwards.
ACGCGAGCAGGCTGCGGTCGAGCAGCTGTTCCAGCAGTTGCCTGTGATTTACTTAGATGAGCCGAGTTGTGTGCGTGCGGTGGACTATTTTCGCGCGTTTTATTTGAAGCAGGGGTTGGGGATTTTAGACGCTTTGATTGCAGCGAGTGCGGTTTCTCACGGGCTGGTGCTCTGCACTTTCAACGAGAAGCATTATCGGGGACTTCCTGCCTTGCAGATTATGCGTCCCTACGAGCGAGAGAGTTCGTGAAGTGCAAATAGATGCGATAGCCTATCCTGTAGACGGCGTATGAGTACGGGTATAGTTCTGACAGCGTGCGTGTTTGGAAACGCGATACTCTCAACCAGCAGGAGTATCGGTATCTGTGCTGAATAGGGTGTGGTGGCGTGCCGATGCGGGTGTATAATCGGGCAATCGGTGAGCTGCTGATGAGGAGCGCGAGTGGCGAGCCGAGCGGGTACTATCCGATGGAGAGCAACGGGGTGTGGGTGCAGAGCGAGCTGCCTGCGCCGTGCAAGTGTCCTGTGGTTGTGCCTGCTGCGCTCTCGGTCTGCCAGCCGTTGGGGCATGGCGGATGTAATGAAGATGAAAATGAGATAGAAGGTTGCGTTAAGAAATGTAGAAAAAAGCGAGGAAGAAATTTTTGGAAATGTTTTGCCGATTGTGTAGGTTCAAAGATCGTGGACAAAGCTATAGATGACTTACTCAGTGAACTATGTATCAAAAACTTTTGTAAGGTCTTTCCATGTCTACCCCAGTGTCAAAAGGGTAATCCCTGTGATATTCAGAATCCCAGCGAGGTAGACTGCGAAGATTGTTGCGATGTCGAGTGGGCATGTTGTGTCGCGAATATTAAGGGTGGGTGGCGGCTTTCACTCAAGGGGTTCTTTGAGTGGAACGAGTGTTATGCTGAGCGTGTCGATTGCTATACGAAGTGCAATTGATTCATGGAGGGAAGATCGTGCGAAAGAAGTTGATAATATTGATAACTATCTTAAGCGTTTTTCTGTCATGTGTTTTCTGGAGTGCGCTACGCTCACTTCCTGAGGAGGCTGGGGACGGTATATACGTGGACGCTATTCTAAAGCAAGCCTTGCAGGAATATGAAGTGGGCAATATCGAAGCCTTTCTACACTATCTGCATCGTGCAGTTGAATATCACCAGTGGCGTCCCCCAGATAAAGGGACGCTGCGTGCGGTCTGCCGTGCACTTCAGCAAACAGATGTTGCAAAGTACCCTGAAGCAAACTGCTTAGCGCTGGCAGTGATTGTGCATTCTGCGGAGGCGCGTCCTGTTAGAGAAGCTGCCATTTACTATCACACAATCCGTGCCTGCTTTTCGGTGTTAGAAGAGAAAATAAAACGTTGCAGCCCTAAAGCCTATACTTTACTGAAACATCACTTTGATACTGCATCGCGGCAATTCAAATCTATCGGACGCGGAGGTAGTGTGCTTGGGGATATAATCTTTATACGTCGCACTGAATCGCTGGCAAAGCACAAACTAAGCGAGTTGCGACGCATCTGTGAATCGCTAACGACATCTGAAAGTGATAGGAAATGAAATAAATATAGTCTGTTGTCCAGCATCAGGACAACGGCGACGGCGTGCGCGTGTGGAAACGCGATTGGCTGCTCATCGGCGCCAGTCGCTGCATAGGCATGGGATTAGCGCTATCCGCTGGTCGCTGGCTCCAGCACGCCGCCGAACTTGCGCTGACGCCCTTGGTAATCTACAATTGCTTCCAGCAGATGCTCCATCGTGAAGTCGGGCCACAGCACGGGGGTGATGTAGAGTTCGGTGTAGGCGGTTTGCCACAGCAGGAAGTTGCTGGTGCGTCGCTCGCCGGCGGTGCGTATCAGCAGGTCGGGGTCGGGCAGGTCGGGTTGGTAGAGGTAGGCTTGGATGGTCGCTTCATCGATGGCGTCGGGGTTCAGAATCCCAGCCTGTGCGTCGCGCGCCATTGCGCGCATGGCGTCCACTAATTCCGCGCGTCCGCCGTAGTTGATGGCTAAATGCAGGGTAATGCGTCGGTTATGCGCGGTCATCTGCTCGGCGCGGCGCAGCACGGCTTGCAGCGTCTCCGAGAGTTCGCCCAGGCGTCCGCTGAAGCGGATTTGCACGCCGTTGCGCATCATCACGGGCAGCTCCTCGCGGGCGGAGCGCTCCAGCAGGCGCATCAGACCGTCCACTTCCTCTTGGGGGCGTCGCCAGTTCTCCGTGCTGAAGGTATACAGCGAGAGCGTCTCGATGCCGAGCTCGGCGCAGCCCAACACGATGCGCCGCACGGTTCCGTGCCCGTTCGCGTGCCCGATGAGTCGGTGGAAGCCGCGCGCGCGCGCCCACCGCCCGTTGCCATCCATAATCATCGCGATATGGCGGGGCAGACGCGCCAAATCCACGCCCCGCCGCGCCGCCTCCGCACGCCAATCGGTTGTCTGCATCGCGAGTGCCTTAGACCTCCATCAACTCCTCGTCCTTCGCCTTCTGCAGTTTGTCGATCTCCTCGATGTATTTGTGCGTGAGCTTCTCCATCTGCTGCTCGTGGCGCTTGAGGTCGTCTTCGGAGAGTTGCTTATTTTTCTGCATTTGGCGTAGGTGTTCGTGGAGGTCGCGCCGGATATTGCGGATGGCGACGCGCCCTTCCTCCGTGCGCTTGTGCACCTGCTTGATGAGGTCTTTGCGTCGCTCTTCGGTCAGCGGCGGCAGCGTGATGCGCAGGGTGCGTCCATCGCTAACGGGGTTCACCCCCAGCTCCGACTTTTGGATGGCTTTCTCGATGGCGGGCACGGCGGACTGATCCCACGGTTGGATGAGCAGTTGGCGCGGTTCGGGCACAGTGATGGACGCCAGATGCTGGAGCTGCATCGGGGTTCCGTGATACTCGACCATGATGCGCTCGACCATTGCAGGGTTGGCGCGTCCCGTGCGGAAGCCCGCGAGGTCTTGCTTGAGGTGTTCGATGGCGTGTTTCATGCGCTCTTCGGCGTCTTTGAAGAGCGCGTCCGCGCTGGCTGGGGTACTGAGTTCGTGTTTCGACATAGTGTTGCCTCCTTCGTTAGGGTTGGCGACGAATGGTGGTGCCAATCGGCTCGCCCAGGGCGATGCGTCGCAGGTTGCCTGGCTCCCAGATGTTGAAGACGACCACCTCCATCGTGCGTTCCATGCAGAGGGTGAAGGCGGTCAGGTCCATAATGCGCAGTTGGCGTTGGAGCGCCTCTTCGAACGAGAGGGTCGTGAACTTGACGGCGTTTGGGTGTTGGCGCGGGTCGCAGTCGTACACGCCGTCGACATTAGTGGCTTTGAGCAGGGCGTCGGCGTTGAGTTCCACGGCGCGCAGGGCGGCGGCGGTGTCGGTGGTGAAGAACGGGTTGCCGGTGCCTGCCGCCAAGATGACCACACGCCCTTTTTCGAGGTGGCGGATGGCGCGTCGGCGGATGAACGGCTCCGCGACGGCTTGCATCACGATGGCAGACTGCACGCGCGTGGGAACCTCGCTGCGTTCAATCGCGGCTTGCAGCGCGAGCGCGTTAATCACGGTCGCCAGCATGCCCATATAGTCGGCGGTGGCATGCTCGATGCCTGTGGGGGCGATTTGGCTGCCCCGCACGATGTTGCCGCCGCCGACCACCACTGCCGTCTGCACGCCCAGCTGGTGCACGGCGACCACTTCACGCGCGAGGTAATCGATGGCGTCGGGGTTTAGCCCCACGCCCTGCTCGCCCGCGAACGCCTCGCCGCTCAGCTTGAAAAGCACGCGCCGCCACCGCGGCGGCGAATCGGAAGTCGCCATCGCGCGAGTAGTATACCTCACGCCCGCGCCCGCAGCGTGAGCAGAATGCCCCCCACAATCAGACCTGCGCCCACCCAAATCGTGGGGTGGAGCTGCTCGCGCAATAGGAAATAGCCGATGAACGCGGCGGCAGGCGTCTGCGCGAAGATGGTGACCCCCATCGCCCCCACCGGCGCACGCTCCATCAAGTAAAACCACACCGAGAAGGCGAACACGGTGCAGACCACCGCCAAGTAGAACCACATCCAAAAGTCGCTCGGCGTCCACTGTAGGTTCGGCGCGCCCACAAACAGCCACGAGACCGCGCTCAGCGCGAGGGCGGCGAAGCACGACTCCACCGTCAGCAGCGCGACGCCCGAATAGCGCATCGCCAGCGACTTCGCGACCACCACATTCACGCTCTCGGTCAGTACGCCCATCAGCACCAGCAGGTTGCCCACCGTCGCGCCTGAGAACTCGCGCAGCAGTAGCCCCTTGTTCACAATCACCCACACCCCTGCAACGCCCAATACAATCCCCCAACGCTTCTCGGGGGGGAACCGCTCTTTCAAAAATAGCCGCGCCAAGATTGCATAGAAGATGGGCGAGCTGGACACCAGCAGCGTGGCTTCAGTGGCAGTGCTGAGCCGTGTGCCCCAGAAGTAGCAGATGTAGGCGATGGTGACCCCGAAGCATCCAATCGCGGCGGCGGTCAGAAAGTGGGGCAGGTAGCGTGGAAAGCGCGGCGCGAGCGCACGGCGCACAGGCGGCAACGCCAACAGCAACGCCAGCAGCGTCCCCGCGCTGATAAACCGAAACGCGGCGACCCACTCCGGGCGGTGGTGCTGCATCATCACCAGCGCAGCAGGGTTCGCGCCTGCCCACAAGATGTTCAAAAACACCAGTATCGTGATTGCGCCTACGCCTGCTGAGCCATACTGCTCGCGCACGGGCGGCGGCGACTTAGCCAAGCGCGACCTCCAGCGCCGCACGCGCCCGCTGAATAAATGCTTGCACCTGAGCGTGGTCTTTGACCCCGACCGACGCCTCGACGCCTGAACTCACATCCACGCCTGCAGGACGCACGGCGCGGATGGCGTCCGCCACATTCGCTGGGGTTAGCCCGCCCGCCAGCATGGTCGGCTTGGGCGCACGCGCACAAATAGACGCCGCGCGACGCCAATCGCCAACCGCGCCTGTGCCGCCCAACTGCTGCGGATGATAACTGTCCAGCACGAACCGCTCGGCGTAGGGCGACCAAGCGTCCATTAGGCGTAGCGCGTCGTCGGCGGCAACTTCTGGGGGGAACCGCAACGCCACCCACAGCGGCAACTCGCGTGTCCAGCCGATAGCCGCCGCGCTCGGCGTAAGATTCATCGGCGCCGCCCACTGCAGCGCGTGGAACAGTTGCGGCGCGTCGGGGAACTCGTCGGGGGTGGCGACCACCGCCACACGGCGCGCGCCCGAGAGCGACGCCATCCACTCGCGCCAATCGGGACTATGTTGAGTCAACAGGCGCGGACTGCTCCGCACGAAGATGAACCCCAGCGCGTCCGCCCCGGCTTCCCACGCCGCGTGCGCATCGATGTAGCGCGTCAGCCCACAGATTTTGACCCCCATCGCTCAGCCCAAGCGGTTCAAACGCACGCGATAGACCGTCGGACGCTCCTCGCGCGGCGCGCCCACGCGCTGAAAAGCGTCGTGGATCTGGTCTTCGGGCGTGCGGTTCGGCGCGGGCGGCGCCAGCACGCTACAGCGGTCGCGCCACTCCACCAGCAAGCCGTCGCAGCGCGGATCGACCTGTTGTAGGCTCTGCAACGGCTCGTACGACTCCACCAGATAGACCACATAGCGCAGAGTGGGCAGTTCGCTGGGGTCGATGGGGGGGTGATAGGGGTCTAACAGCGCGGCGCGGGTGGCGTGGTGAATAATCTCGTGGGCGCGTGTGGGCTGCTGGGGCTGCAGACTGCCCATCAGCCCGCGCAGTTGCTCGCCCTGATACAGCGCCACGAACACACTGCCCGGCTCGCGCAACAGGCTGGGCAGGTGTCTCAAGTCGGGTTCGATGCGCGCGCCCTCCAGCACCATGCGCTCCGTCGCTTGCTGTGCGAGTCGCAAGCACTCCTGTTCCAAGTTCGGGCGCGAGTTGCGCAGCTGCAGTTTCGGCTCCAGCCCATGCAGAATGCGCCATAGGTTCGAGCGGTGCTTCCAAATCACCAGCGCAGACGCCGCCGTCAATACGCCCACAGCTGGCAGCGACAGCCCCGTGAAGTAGGCGATGATAGGCACGCTCGCCGCCGCCAGCACCGACCCCAGCGAGACCCAGCGCGTCAGCAGGAACGCCGTCAGCCACAGCGGAAACGCGACGGCGATGGTCAATGGCGCGGCGGCGAGCAGCGCGCCCAACCCCGTCGCGATGCCCTTGCCCCCCTTGAAACCCACCAACGGCGAGAAAGTGTGCCCCACAATCGCCGCCACGCCCACCAACACCGCCGAGAGGTCGTCCGCGCCCGCGCGCGCCGCCAACAGCGTCGGCGCGAACCCCTTCAGCGCGTCCAACGCCAGCACGGTCAAGCCCACCTTCGCCCCCAACACCCGAAAGACATTCGTCGCGCCGATGTTGCCGCTGCCCACCGTGCGAATGTCCACCCCACGCAGGCGCGCCGCCCAGTACCCGAACGGCAACGCGCCCACCCAGAACGATGCAATCACAGCCGCTAACAAGACCTCGAACGCCATCGCAGGGCGAATTATACCAACTCGCGCCCTCGAAGCTGACCGTGCGGCTTCATGCGCCCGCACTCAACGCTCCTACTGGGGCTGCGCAGGTGAAGCGGACGCTATGCGCTTGTGCGGAGCGCTTCACGCACGGCGACGCCCGTGAGAACCGCCAACGGCAACACAACACCGACGACGAAGCCCAGCGTCATCGGCTCGCCGCCGCGCACCGCCAGATAGGCGAACGCCAAGAGTAGCGGATACTTGAGCGGGTTGCTCAGCATCAGCAGGCGCGGAAAGAGGGGGTTCTGTTGAGGCGCGAAGAAGCGCGTGAGCAGCACGAAGAATCCCACAGCCCAGCTAATCGCGCCGACGCCCAGCAGCACGCCGACGCCCCACCGCCACCCGCCCAGCCCGACGCTCCCCCCGAAACAGACCGCCGCCAAAATCGCCGTCCACTTGCCCACCACGCGCCCCAACAGCGCAGGGTTCTCCATCACGCTCACTGCCCGTCCTCCATCCGATTGAGCTTGTTCACGATGCGTATCAGCTGTGTCAGCCCTGCTCCCATCCCCAGCAGCGTGAGAATCATCGTCCAAGTGGGGGACGAGCCGAGCCGTCCGTCAAGCCAGTAGCCCGCCAACGCGCCCAGTATCACCGGACCCGCCAGCGCGAATCCGATGGAGAAGGCGAGGCTAATCGCGCGGGTGTTGCGCTGGAAAGTCGGCGAAGGCTGACTGCCCGACAGCGTCGGTCGCTGGAACTCCACCTGCGGCGGTTCGGGCAGCTCAGGCGTCTGGGGCAGGCGCGGCGCAGACGCCTGCTCATCGGGCGACGGCGTCCAACGCGAATCGGTCATGGATGAGTTTCACCGCCTTGTTCACTTCGCTTTCGGGGATGATGCACGACAGCGACAGCTCCGAGTCGGCGGTCTGCCAGATGGGGATGCCCGCTTCGGTGAGGGTCTGGTGCAGCTCGGCGAACACGCCTGGTTGGCGGCTGTAGCCGTCGGCAATCAGCGAGACCATCGTGCAGCCCTCGGCGATGGCGATAGCAACTGGGCGCACGCGCTCGGACAGCCCCGCCTTGTGGAGCATGTCGCGCTGGATTTGGCAGAGTTGGCTGGGCGTCTCGCCGAACTGGAACAGGTAGAACAGGCTCGGCTCGCCCAGCGGTACGACCAGCCCGTCGAGCGCGGTGCGCACGGCATGCCAGTGTTCGCGCGGGAAGGCGAAGCCCAAGCCCTCCTCGTCCACCCCTACGCCCTGCAAGTTGACGCCCACCTGCGCCATTAGTCGGTAGATTTCCAGCTCCAGTTGCGCCTTGTGTTCGGGGTAGGGGATGTAAAAGCTCAAGTAAGCGAGTTTGCCCGTGTGGGTGACGCCCGTGATGCGCCGTTGTCCGTCGGCGTGGGCGGCGACGCGCGTGCCCGACTCGTCGGTGAAGGTGCACTTCACCCACAGCGGGATGCCGTAGTCCATCGCGATTTCGGCGGCGCGTGGGTGCAGCACGCGCGCGCCTTGGTGGGCGATTTCGGCGACCTCTTCGTAGCTGACTTCGGGGAGCGTGATAGCGTCGGGCACGAAGTCGGGGTCGGCGGTTTTGACGCCGTTCACATCGGTGTAAATCTCGACGGCTTCGGCGCGGAGCGCCGCGCCCAGCGCGGCGGCGGTGGTGTCGCTGCCGCCGCGCCCCAGCGTGGTGATCGAGCCGCGCTGGAAGATGGCGTCGGGGCGCGTCACGCCTTGAAAACCCGCCACGATGGGGATCCAACCCTGCTCCAAGCACCGCAACACAGGCTCCGGGTTGATTTCCACGATACGCGCGTTGCCGAACTCGCTATCGGTGATGATGCCCGCTTGGTTGCCTGTGAGCGCGACCGTTGCGTAGCCGAGCGTGCGCAGCGTCTGCGCCATAATCACGGTGGAGATAATCTCGCCGCACGCCATCATCAGGTCGCGCTCGCGCGGCGCAATCGGGGTCGTGGGGTCTATCTGGGTGAGTAGCTCCACGAGGGTGTCGGTCGCGTAGGGAGCGCCGCGCCTGCCAATCGCCGAGACCACCACCACTGGGCGCGCCCCCGCCTCGATGCACTGTATCACCTTCCGCGCCGCCATCAGCCGATGCTCTGGCGTGTCGACGCTCGTGCCGCCGAACTTCAGCACCCGAATGCGCATACCCCCTTAGTGTACCTGAACCGCCCGATAGGGTACAATTCGCCCGTCATGGATTGGACATCGCTGGCGCTGAGCTGGACGCTCTGGACGCCCTTGATTGGCGCGTTGCTGCTCATCGGCGTTCCCAAAGGTCAGGACTTAATCGCCCGCGCCGTCGCGCTGACCATCACGCTGATTACGCTGGGCATGGCAGCCGTGCTGTTTCTGGGCTTCGATGCGAATCTCACAGGCTACCAGTTCGTGGAGCGGTTCGCCTGGCTGCCCGACTACGGCGTGAGCTACATGCTGGGCATCGACGGCGTGAGCTTGTGGCTGGTGGGGCTGACCGCGCTGCTGAGTGTGCTTGCCGTCGCGCTATCGTTCAATATCCAAGAGCGCGTGCGCGAGTTCCTCATCTGGATGCTGACGCTGGAGACCGCGCTGCTGGGCGTGTTTATGGCGCTGGACTTGATTCTGTTTTATGTATTTTTTGAGTTGACGCTGATACCCTCTTATTTTCTGATTAGTTTGTGGGGCGGACGCGACCGCGCCGCCGCCGCGCTGAAGTTCTTCCTCTACACCTTCTTCGGCTCGCTGTTCCTGCTGATTGCCTCGATTGGACTGGCGTTTGAACATCAGAAGGCGTTAGGCGCGCTCACTTTTGAGTTGCCGCGTCTGCAGGCGTTCGTGTGGCAGCAGGGCTTGCCTGGCGACTTAGAGAGTTGGCTGTTTTGGGGGTTCGCGTTGGCGTTTGCGGTGAAGCTGCCGTTGGTTCCGCTACACACTTGGTGGCCCCAAGCGATGGGCGCGGCGCCGATGCCGTTGCTGGTGGTGTTTCTGAAGACGGGCGCGTATGGCTTTATGCGGTTCGCGATACCGCTGTTCCCCGACGCGACGATTGCGTGCGCGCCGATAATGATTAGCCTTGCAGCGATTGCGATTGTGTACGCGGCGATTGTGGCGACGATGCAGAGCGACATCAAGCGCGTCGCGCTGTTCGCAGTGGTGAGCCACGCTGGGTTTATTCTGATGGGGCTATTCTCGCTCACGCCGGAGGGGTTTATCGGCGGCGCGCTGCAGCAGGTTAATCACGGCGTGACGATGGGCGCGATGTTCCTGCTGCTGGGGATGCTGGAGGCGCGCACGCGCACGCTGCAAATCGGCGAGTTGGGCGGTCTGAAACAGCAGACGCCCCTGCTGGCGGCGCTGTTCCTGATGGTGATGCTGGCGTCGATTGCGTTGCCGGGCACAAACGGCTTCGTGGGCGAGTTTCTGTGTTTGCTGGGAGCGTACCAGTCGGCGCACGCGGGCGCATATCCCATCGGATGGGTCGTGCTGGGCGTAACGGGCACGGTGCTGGCGGCGGTCTATACGCTGTGGATGTTCCAGCGCGTGTTTTACGGATCGACGCCCGCGCGCTGGCGCGAGCTGCCCGACCTGCGCCCTGCGGAACTC
>JBKBKS010000069.1:0-11789 GCA_046294565.1 Fimbriimonadales bacterium | reverse complement strand
AGCACACCCGCGTAGCGTCGGCGTCCCCGCCGACGAATGGCGCTTGGACAGGAATGGCCAAGCCACGGGTGCGTAGCGTCGGCGTCCCCGCCGACGAATGGCGCTTGGACAGGAATGGCCAAGCCACAGAGAGTTAGGAGGCAATCACTATGGCAAGTAAAAAAGGCGTCGGCAGTACGCGGAACGGTCGGGATAGCAACCCGAAGTTTCTGGGCGTGAAGGCATACGGCGGCGAGTTCGTGCGCGCGGGGAATGTGATTGTTCGTCAGCGCGGTACGAAGTTTCATCCGGGACGCAATGTCGGGCGCGGCAGCGACGACACCCTGTTCGCACTCGTGGATGGGCATGTGCAGTTTGAAGGACCGCGCCATCGTCGCCGTGTGAGCGTGAACCCCATCCACCAAAACTGATGTCGCACGCATTCCGTATCGGAATCAACCGATGGACGATGCCCGGCGCTTGGGACGCCAAAGCCTGTCTGCGCGTCGCCAAGGAGTCGGGCTTCGATGCCATCGAGTTCAATATGGAGTTTGAGGGCGCGCTCTGCCCTACCACGGCGGATGCTGACGCCCAAGCCCTGCGGCGCGAGGCGGATACCGTCGGGATTGAACTCAGTGCGCTCTCCACAGGCGTCTATTGGCAGAAACCCTTCACTCATCCCGACCCTGCCGTGCGCGAGGAGTCGCTCGAACTCTGCCGCCAGCAGTTACGCTTGGCTCAGGCGCTGGGTGTGGAAGCGATACTGGTCGTCCCTGGCGTCGTGACGCCCGATGTGCCCTACGATGTCGCCTACGAACGCGCCGAAGCCGCGCTTCAACAACTTGCTCCCGATGCCGAGCGACGCCGCGTCGCGATTGCCATCGAGAATGTCTGGAACCGATTCCTGCTCAGCCCGCTGGAGATGCGCGCCCTCGTCGACTCCATCGGCAGCCCCTATGTGGGCGTCTATTTCGATGTCGGCAATATTCTGGCGTATGGCTATCCGCAGCAGTGGATGACGATACTGGGCAGTCGGATACGGCGTGTGCATGTGAAGGACTTTCGGGGCGATATCGGCAACATTCAGGGTTTTGCGAACCCGCTGCAGGGCGATGTGCCGTGGCTTGAAGTGCGCGCGGCGTTGGAGTCGATCGGCTACAACGGCTACATCACGGCTGAAGTGAGTGGCTATCGCGTGTTCCCAGAATTAGGTTTGCGCCACATCGCCGACGCCCTGCGCGCCGTGTTCCAAAGCTGACATACTGCCCACAATTCGTGGTTCCCCCCAAGCGTGGGGGGAACCACGCTTCAGAAGCGATACTGTAGGTTTGTGGCGAACACGCCTGCGCGATTGCCCGCTGGGCTGGGACCGCCGCTTAAAATTGCGACGCCCTTGCCGTTCGCATCGATATACTGGTACAGCAGATTGAACTCGATGTTCTCGCCGAGGTCGTAGGCGGCGCGCAGGGTGAGGTAGTTCCATTCAGGTTTGCCGCGCTGTCCGCCGAGCGCGAAGCTGTTAATCTCCCAGCCGACATTCTCGAAGGTCAGGTGGAAGCGCCAGCGCGGATTGTAGCGATAGTTCGCCTCCAGTTGCACACGGCGCATGCGGTCGCGGCTCTGGTAGCCCTGATTGAAGGGGAGCTTCGCCGTGCCCGTGTAGAAATCCGCTACAAAGCGCACTCCTAACGCCTCGCTGACCTGGTAGCGAGTCGCCAGATAGGTTCCCTTCAAGTCGGACGGGTTATAGAGGTAGCCGATGCGTCCCCAGTTGCCTGGCGCGACGAAGTATGGCTCGATCTCACGGTAGCCCAGTTGCGCGTCCCACCGCTCTGAGAACTGATAGGATGCGCTGATGTCGAACGCTTTATTGCGGCTGCCGATGGCGCGCGTGCCGCCCCCGCGCAACAGATTGCTCAGGGCGTACTCGAAGCGCAGCTCGATATCGCTTGCACGCGATTGCAAGTCGAAGCCCAGCACATCGACGCGATTGATGTCGGCGCGCACGGTGTTGTTGATATGGTTGAAGGCGCGGTCGCGCCCGATGCCTGCCGCCAAGTAGGTCGCGCCCAGCTGCACAGGGAACTCGCCTACACGGAACTGGTAGCCCAGTCGCACCCCTACCATCTGGTCGGCAGGCGCGCTTACGGAGGCGTTGTGGTTCGCAAAGTAGATGGGGAACAGCCGCGCGGTGTTCGATCGGATGCCATAGCTGCTCACGAGAAACAGCTGCGCATCTAATCCGCCGAAGTTTGTCGACAGGCGCGCGCCGTCCGCCCGATGCGCACGGTCGCGGTACCGCTCGAAAGTGAGGTAGTAGTCAGGCTCGATGCGCTGCAGGGTGTACGGGGTCAGTTTAATCGGGATACGCCCCACCTCTGCCTGCACGCGCCTGCCGAACACCTCTATCGGCAGGGTAATATACGCCTCCCAGATGGTGAAATCCGTCGCGCCCACGCTGGGAGCGGTCTTATCGGCGTCGATGAAGTCGGCGAAGCGCGTCGCGCCGCGCGTGAAGGGCAGGTAGTTGCCGATGATGCAGGTCGCTTTCGCATCGACCTGCGCGTTTACAGGCACATCCACCTGCAGCCCCAGCTCGTGCAGCACGCCCGCGCTCTGCAGGAACTTGCCGGAGGGGTTGATCTCCGCGCCGTTGAGGGTGTATGCGCTACGCCCATCGTAGCTGTGTGTACCGAACACTGCGAGCGTGAGGTTGCCCGTGATGCGGTTCTTGCGTCGCTCTTCTAAGCGGATACGCTCTTCCAAGCCCGCCAGGTCGCGTCGCAGGTCGCGCATGCTGACGCTCAACGCGCTCAGCTCGGTCTCAAACTCTTGCGCGAGCCGTTGGAGGGTCTCGACGGCTTGGCGCAGCTGCTGCAGTTCACTGACCGCCTGTCGCAGCGCTTGGAGTTGACGCTCTTGGGGCAAGGGCTGGGCGGTCTCGTCGCTGGGAGGGGCAATCTGATTGAGCCGATTCTCGGTCGCTTGAATGCGCTCTTCGAGGACGCGATAGGCGCGTGCAATCGCTTGTGCAAACTCGGCGCGAGTAATCTGGCGGTTCGGCTTGAACTCGCCGTCGGGGAAGCCGTCCAGGACGCGCAAGCGCACCAACTCACGAATCGCCTGATACGCCCAGTGTCCGGGCGGCACATCGCGCATCTGGCTCCACGCAAATGCTGTCAGTAAGCCCGCTGTTATGAGAACTATGCCTGTTCGCATGGTCTCCTCCTTGAGTAAGTCGGTTTATGATACCCGTTTGGGTATACTAAATATGAGGTTTTGAGATGGTCATCACGATTGACGGTCGGGAAGTGGAAATCATCACGCCAGAGCAGGTGCTACAACTGCACGCGATTGCACAGTTGCAGTGCCTCCTGCCGAAGTACGAGGCAACGCGCGACCCTGAAGTTTTTGCAGAGATACAAAAATACACCGACCTACTCCCCTACGAGGACGATATTCCCATGGAAGACATTATCCACCTCTATCAGATCCATCTGCTGCTGGAGCTCGCCAAGAACTGGGGACTGAACCGCAGCGACTACTTCGCAGGCGGCAACATGTTTGTATACTACAGTCTGCAGCAAGCGACCGACATCGTGATGGGGCGCGACACTTCTTGTCGCGGACCCGACTTCTTTCTGGTGACGGGCGTTGACGGGACGAAGTTTCGGCGGCGGTGGGTGGTGTGGGAAGAGGGCGGTAAGTATCCCGACTTGATTGTCGAGGTGCTGTCGCCCTCCACAGCCGACAAGGATAAGGGCGAGAAGCTGAAAGTCTATCGCGATGTGTTTCGCACGCGCGAGTATTTCCTATACGACCCGAACACAAGCGAGTTTACTGGGCTGGAGTGGGTCGAGGGGCGTTATCAGGATAAGCCCAAGGACGAGCGTGGCTGGTGCTGGAGCTCGGTGCTGGAAGGTTGGGTGGGCGTTATGTATAGCAGTTTCTGGGGACGCCGCTTCGACTATCTGCGTTTCTTCTACCCCGATGGAACGCTCGTGCTGACCGACGAGGAGCGTGCGGAGCAGGCGGAGCGCCAAGCCGAGCAAGCGCAACGCCAAGCCGAGACGGAGCGTCTGCAGCGTGAGCAAGCGCAGGCGGAGCTAGAACGCCTACGCGCGAAACTGCGCGAACTGGGTGTGGAGCCGTAAGATGCGCGTCCTCGTTGCAGGCGGGACAGGCTTCATCGGCAAGGCGATGCTGCGCGAGTGGTCAACCCAGCATACCCTCGCCGTGTTGACGCGCAATCCTGACAAAGCGCAACTCCCCGAAGGCGTGCAAGCCGTCGGCTGGGACGCGCGAACGCTCGGCGAGTGGACGCAACATCTCGAACACGCCGATGTTCTGATCAATCTCGTGGGCGAGACGATTGCGCAGCGGTGGACGCCTGAAGTCAAGCGACGCCTCTGGTACAGCCGCGTGAGGACTACCGAGCTACTCGCTCAGGCCGTGCTTCAGGCGCAGAACCCCCCGCGCGTGATGCTACAAGCGTCGGCGATTGGCGTCTACGACCAGAGTCCCGAAGCGACCTGCGACGAGGACAGCCCACCAGCGTCGGGCTTTCTCGCGGAGCTGGGCAAGGCGTGGGAGGCGGCGGCGCAGCCTGTGCAGGAGCGCGGCGTGAGGCTATGCTATATGCGCATAGGCGTCGTGCTGGGCGAGGGGGGCGGCGCGTTGGAACGGATGCTTACCCCGTTCAAACTCGGCGTAGGCGGTCCCATCGGCTCAGGCAAGCAGTGGCTCTCGTGGATACACCTGCAGGATGTGGTCGGCGCAGCGGCGTTCCTGATGGCGCGGGACGACCTTGCAGGCGTGTTCAACTGCACCGCGCCGAACCCTGTGACGATGCAGGAGTTTGCGAAGACACTGGGCAAGGTTCTGCTGCGTCCTGCGCTGTTGCGTACGCCTGCGTTCGCGCTGCGCCTGATGCTGGGCGAGGCGGCAGAATTTCTGTTGCAAGGTTCGCGCGTTCTGCCCAAGCGACTCCTCGCGGCAGGCTACGAGTTTCGCTATCCGACGCTGGAGCCTGCATTATGCAACCTGTTAGATCAGTGATGCGGTCGCGCACCGACTGTCGGCGGCGTTGGGCGCATCGTAGCGTCGCTACCCGCTCCTATCGGGGGGCTTACGGCACACGGGGAAACGACTTACCGTTGCTTCCTTCCGGACCTGGCGGGGTTCATCATCCCTCCGTTGCGTAAGTCCCGATGATCCACACGGGCGCGTGCGCTCGGCTCGCGTCCACCGTCCCGCCTCGAGTCGGAGTTCAGCCCTGCTATGGCGGGTTGCAGGTACAGGGAACCGCCAGCTCCCCGCTTAGCGCGACCGCACGGTAGAGTGTACCCTATTCTTGGAGTTGGGCGATGGGCTTGGGAACGCCCCCCTCCGCTGCCGACTGCCACGCCGCCTCCGTGAACGCCGTGATGCGCAGCGCGTTCTCTGGCTTGGACTGCACCTCCTCGCGCCCCAGTATCGCGTTCACGAAGTTAATCACAGGCTGCGAGCCTGGCGGCAGCTGCTCCTGCTTGTAGCGGTTGCCGCGCGCGTCGCATATCTCCAGCTGGTCGTGCCGAATCAGGTAGCTCGCCTCGCTGCCCACGACGGTAATCTCCTCATGCCAGCCGACGGTGGTGCTACCGATAATCGAGAGGTTGCCAATCGTGCCGTTAGCGTACTCGAACGCCAGTGCGGAGTTGATATCCACCTTGCGGTCAAAATATTGCATATACGCGCTCACTTTGACGGCGGGCGCGTCGATAATCCACATCAGGAAATCCACCAAGTGCGAGCCTGTGTCGTTGATTTGTCCGCCACCCGACAGCGCAGGGTCTTGACGCCAAGTGTTGGCGGTGGCGTGCATCCAGTTTTGCAGATTGATGGCTTGCACGAAGTGCGGCTCGCCAATCTCGCCGCGCCGAATGCCCTCATACACATAGCGATAGACGGGGATGTAGTGCCTCTGGTAGGCAATCAGCCCCACTTTGCCCGTCTCACGAATGCGTCGCACCAGTATCTGCGCGTGTTCAACCGTGCAGACCATCGGCTTCTCGATCATCACATGCAGTCCCTTATCCAGCGCCGCCATCGCCTGCTCGAAGTGGAGCGTGTGGGGGGTCACGATAATCACGCCGTCCAGCTCCACCTGTTCCAGCATTTGGCGATAGTCGTCGTAGAACGGCGCGCCCTGCAGGTGGGGGAAGCGTTCCAGCGTCGCGTGGCGTTGGTCTTGGCTAGGCTCCGTGATAGCGACCAGTTCCGCTTCGCTCACGCCTTGCAGCACATTGATATGATGGCGCGCCATACCGCCGCTGCCAATCAGTCCTAAGCGTATCTTGCTCATGTTCAGCCTCCAGAGGGCTTACGCCCCCCGCAAGGTTCGTTGGAGCCGATTGAGTTCCTGCTACCAATCGGGTCGTTTTACGGAGTTAGGCGCTCAGGAATCGCGTATCCATACGATTATGCGGGTATAGTTTACATTATGGAACTCGGATTGCTGGTACGGCGCGTGTTGGAAGGGGACGATTTAGACTCGGCGCAAGCGGAGCAGCTAATGGACGCGATGATGCAAGGCTCGCTGACGCCCGTGCAGATGGCAGGCGTGCTGATGACGATGCGCACGCGCGGCGAGACGCTCCACGAGCTCATCGGCTTCGCGCGGGCGATGCGTAAGCACTCGGTCAAAGTGCCGATTAGCAACCCCGACCTGCTGGACACCTGCGGCACGGGCGGCGATACGCTGAAGACTTGGAACCTCTCCACAGCGACGGCGTTTGTCGTGGCGGCGGCGGGCGTACCCATCGCCAAGCACGGCAATCGCGCGGTGAGCAGTCGCTGTGGCAGCGCGGATGTGCTGGAAGCGCTGGGCGTGAACCTGAACCTAACTCCCGAACAGATTGCACAGGGCATCGAGCAGGTGGGCGTGGGGTTTATGTTCGCGCCGATGCATCACCCTGCGATGCGCCATGTGGCTCCTGTGCGACGCGAGCTCGGCGTGCGCACCGTGTTCAACTTACTCGGACCGCTGACCAACCCCGCCAACGCCCCCAAGCAGCTGCTGGGGGTGTTCAGCTGGGAATGGCTCACGCTCATAGCCGAAACGCTGGCGCAGCTGGGCACACAACGCGCGCTGGTGGTGCATGGGATGGACGGCATCGATGAGGTCTCGCCGATTGGCGTCACGGTTGCCGCGCATCTGAAGCCCGACGGCTCGATTGAGACCTTCGAGTTCACGCCGAGCGACTTGGGGCTGCAGGCGGTTCCTGAGTCGGCGTTGACGCCGGGCGAGACGCCACAGGAGAACGCGCAGATTCTCCGCGCGGCGATTACGGGCGACGACGAACCGCGCATGCGGGCGATTCTGCCCAGCGCAGGCGCGGCGTTGTGGCTTGCAGGGCGCGTGGACGACATCCGCGACGGCGTGCTGGTCGCCCTACGCGCCATCGAGTCGGGGCGCGCCGAAGAGACGCTGGAAGATTTTATCGCTTTTACTCAGAGCGTCGCCGCGCCTGCGTAGCCTGCCGCGCCGACGCCAATCACGCCTTACCCATCCGCCGCATCGCCTCGAAGCAGAGGCGGATGGTTTCAAGAGGTGTGTGCGCGTAGGTCTCTTGCTCCACGATGTACCACCGCGTGCTGCCGACCGTCTCACAAGCTTCGAAAAAGTCTGCCCACTGCACTTCGCCCTCGCCAATCACGGCGCTGTTATTCGTGCTAGAGAACTCTTTGCAGTGTACTGTGATAGCGCGACCGGCGTACTTGCGCACGAACGGCGCGGCGTGCGCCCCGCCATGCAGCGCGTTGCCCGTGTCGATTTGCATAATCACATCGGGCGTCGTGTTGCCGAAAAACACATCCCACGGCAACTCGCCGTCCTCGTACGGCTGAAACTCGATCCAGTGGTTGTGATAGCCTGTACGGAAGCCGTGCGGTTTGAGCTGCTCGGCAATCTCGTTGAACAGGCGTGCGGTCTCCAGCCATGCCTCGCGCGACGCCGTGCGCTCAGCAGGCAAGCCGGGCACAATCAGATAGGGACACTTCAAAGTCGCGTGGAACTCCAGCGTGCGCGGCAGGTTATCGCCCAGCAGCGCGTCTAACCCGATATGGGTTCCGCAGCATTCCAAGCCGTTCTCGTCGAGCATTTTGCGCAGGGTGGCGGCGTCATAGTCGTAGTAGCCTGCGAACTCCACGCCTGCATAGCCGATTTTGGCGATTTCCGCCAGCGTGTAGGGCAAGTCGCGCTTGCAATCCTCACGCACCGAATAGAGCTGAACTCCTACCTTGATAGCCATCGTCGAAGCCTCCACTGAGGGGTTCGCACAGACGCTGGAGATTCCTGCCAACGCCGTTAGGGATTCTTTGCACGCCGAATCTCTTGGATGGCGCGCAGATGCTCTTCATAGGTGCGCGAGAAGCGATGATAGCCGTCCGCCTGCGCCACATAAAACAGGTACTCGGTCTGTTCGGGTGCGAGCGCAGCGCGAATGCTGGCTAAGCCCGGATTGGCAATCGGTCCGGGCGGCAGCCCACGATTGAGATAAGTGTTGTAGGGCGAGGGGTGCCGCAAATCTTTATACAGCACGCGCGCCTTCCAATAGCCCATGCCATACAGCACTGTGGCATCGATTTGGAGGGGCATGTTGAGCTTCAAGCGATTGTAGATGACCGACGCCACGCGGGGGCGTTCGTCGTCGTGCAACACCTCTTTCTCGATCATCGAGGCTATCGTGAGCAGTTCGTGCAGGCTCAACCCACGCTGCTTCATGGCGTCTTTGTAGCGTTGATAGACCTGTTGGCGCGTGGTTTGGAGCATCGTGCGGATGGCTTGCTCTGCGCCTGTGCTGGGCGGCAGTCGATAGGTGCTGGGGAACAGATAGCCTTCTATGGGTAGGTGTTGGGGCAGGGGTATGTCGATGTCTTGGAACTGCTGCGGCTGCTGACAGAGTTGGAGGAACTCTTGCTTATCGGCGACGCCGCGCTCGTGGAGGCGTTCGGCGATGCGCGCTATTGTCCAGCCTTCGGGGATGGTGACCCAGTTGCATGTGAAGCGTTCGTGGACGAGGATGTCGGCTATCTCGAACAGGCTCTGGCTGGGACTGAACTCGTAGTCGCCTGGGGCGATTTGCGCTTTGCCCTTGCGTTTGAGTATCCAAGCAAGCAGGCGCGGGTTGCGCACCAGTTGGCGTTCGTAGAGCCGTTGCGCCAATGCATCGGCGTCCATCGGCTCGCGCAGGCGCACCAGTTGAGGCTGGAAAGTCGCGCTCACTGGGCGCGTCTGCTGACGCCACCAGTAGCCCCCCGCCGCCAACAGCGCGATGAGGACGGTTATCAGGGCGAGCAGCAGCGACTTGCGCATCACGGCGACAGTTTCACCCAGCCGACACGCGCCGACGCGCGCTTTGCGCGGCGATGAGGCGCGGCGCCCCTGTAAACAGCGCGACGCCCGTTAGGGAAATCACCCAGAAAATCGGCGCAATCGCCCCAAACAGCCCTCGCCCCAGAAACTGATTGCGCAGCATGAGGCTCAGTGTCACGCCCAGCGCCCACGCAACGGGCAACGCCCACTTCGGCGGCTGCGCGCGATAGACGCCGACCAGCAAAGCGACTCCGAACCAGCCTATCAGGAACGGCGGCAGACTGCGTTGCAGCCCGAACTCGTCTAAAGTGCCGTGGCTGCGCAGACCGGTCAGCACGAAGAGCGTCAGCGCCGCCGCATCGAACAGCATCCAACCCCAGCGCATGGCATAAGCATACCCGATTCGAGCAGGTATAATCGGGCTGTATGGCGAGGCGCGCGTGCGCCTGCGCGAAGCGTCAATCGTTCAACCGTTATGAAAACCATGCGTTATTCGGGTGTTTCGGATGCGCGTTTGCTCTCCGAAGACCAAGCGGCGCGTACCGTCTGGCGACTGGCGTTGCCGACGATGGCGGCGTCGGTGGTGCAGTCGGCGAATAGTTTTCTGGATCGAATCTTTGTGGGGCGTCTGGGGGCGGAGTCGCTGGCGGCGGTGGGCGTGGGCAGTCAGCTGCTGTTTTTGACGATGGCGTTGGCGATGGCGGTCTCCACAGGCGCGACGGCGCTTGTGGCGCGGATGGCGGGCGCGAACGATCAGCCGAGCCTGCGCGACGCGGCGCGTCAGGCGTTGGGATTGGCAGTGCTGCTGGGGGCGGCGTTCACGACGCTGGGCTATCTGTTGCTGCCGCAGGTCATTCGCTGGTACGGCTTGGAGGCGGGCGCGGACGCGCAGGCGCGTCGGTTTCTGGGATGGGCGTTGCTGGGCGCGCCTGCAAGCTTCCTCATGATGGGGCTGAGCGGTACCTTTCGCGGCTTGGGCGACACGCGCTCGCCTATGTACGCCAGTATCGTCGCGACCATAGTGCATATCGTGGGCGATTACCTGCTGATCTTTGGCAAGTTCGGCTTCCCGCAGTTGGGCATTCAGGGCGCAGGGATTGCCATGGCGCTCTCGCTATGGGCGGGGGCATGGATGCTCTGGCTGCAGCAGTGGTTTAGCCCGCGTCGCGAGTTAGCCGTGCCCACGCTGCCCATCTTAGCGTGGCAACGCCGTATCTTGCGCGTTGGACTGCCCGCCTCTGCGCGAACCTTCATCTACACCACCAGCTCCGTGATGTTCACGGGGATACTGGCGGCGACGGCGGCAAGCACGGCGGCGGTCGCCGCGCTGCCGATTGGACTGACCGCCGAGTCGATTGCGTTTATGCCCGGCTTCGCGTTCGCGATTGCGGCGTCGGCGTTGGTAGGGCAGGCGTTGGGCGCGAAGAACGAACGGCTCGCCGAACGGTTCGGATGGACGGCGGCGTGGCAATCGTGCGCGGTGATGACCACGATGGCGGTTGTGTTCTTCGTGTTTGCCGAGCAGTTCGCAGGGCTGTTCACCAGCGACCCGCAAGTGAAGGCGTTGGCGGTCGCGTATTTGCAAATCAACGCGCTGACCGAGCCGCTGCTGGCGTTTGGCATGACGCTGGCAGGCGCGTTGCAAGGCGCGGGCGACTCGCTGAAGGCGATGGTGGCAACCTTCCTGACGCAGTGGGTGGTGCGCGTGCCGCTGGCGTACCTGTTGGCGTTTGGCTTGGGCTGGGACGCGCACGGCGCATGGTGGGCGATGGCTATCAGCTCAGGATTCAGCGGTCTACTGATGATGGCGCTGTTTAAGCACGGCGGCTGGAAGAAGGTGAAGGTGTAGCCGTCTGGGGCAACTACGCGCGCCTGCGCCCGTCTAAAATTCGGGTACACTCTACGGAGGGACGCCTATGAGAAAGGTTCTGGGCTTTGTGGTACTGTTCGCGCTGGGTTTCGCCACAGGCGCGTATGTGTTGAACACCTACTACCCGAGTCGTGGGGGGCTGACTCAGATAGCAGCGCCGTCGGGCGACACGGGGTCCAGCCGCGCGGCGCTGACGCGCCTGCTGGAGCAACGCCCCGCCACCAGCGAACCTGCACCGACGAGTTTCGAGACGATGTTGCGCACGGCTTCGCAGCGTATCTCGCCCGCTGTGGTCAATGTGGACACCACTGGCGAGGTGCGCGTGTGGGGCGGCTGGCGCGAGGTGGGCGGACGCGGCTCCGGCGTGATTATCAGCGCCGACGGCTATGTAGTCACCAATAACCATGTGGTGCGCATCCAGCGGCAGGTGGCGCGCGACATCTTCGTGACCCTGCAAGACGGACGCCGATTCCGCGCGACGGTGCTGGGTACCGACGCGCAGAACGATATCGCCTTGCTCAAAATCAACGGCAAGAACCTGCCTGTAGCGCAGCTGGGCGATTCCGACAAGCTTCAGGTGGGCGA
>JBKBKS010000068.1:0-12164 GCA_046294565.1 Fimbriimonadales bacterium | reverse complement strand
CCTGGGCGCCCACCGGACTCTGGGCAAAGGGGTTGAAGCTGGATTCGATGGCCATGACGCCTGCATGGTCGGTGCCAGGCACGCACAGCACATTGTAGCCCTGCATGCGTTTCCAGCGGAGCAGCACATCGTGGATAGCGTTGTTCAGCGCGTGCCCCATATGCAGCGAGCCTGTGATGTTGGGGGGTGGGATGGTGATGCAGTAGCGGGGTCTGCCGTCGTCGGCGACAGTCGCCTCGAAGTCGCCGCGCTGCAGCCACCACTGGTAGCGTCTCTCCTCCACCTGATGCGGGTCGTAAGTCTTGGGCAACTCATACATGGCAAAAACTATTGTACCTGCTGCGCCGTTCCTGCGGGAGCGATTATGCCCCCCTTGATTTTTGGCATAATTTAGGTACAATTGGCGTTATGGACACGCCGCAGCGACGGCTGCCCGACTTTGTGCGCGCCGCCGTCGAGCAAAGGATAGGCAACGCGGATATCGAGTTCGCCTTAGCGTCCGACTTGTCGCCAGAGGGGCGGTTCGGTGAAAGCTGGCTCGTTCTGGCGAACGACACCCTGCTGACCCTGCGCGTCGATCACACCCCTGTGGAGACCAGTACCAGCGCACGCTTGCCGTGGCTGCGCAAGAACAACAGTCGCAACGGCGCGTACACGAACGGCGCGTCGCATGCGAACGGCGTCGCGCCCACCAACGGCAGCGCGCCGCGCGTCGCGTTCCACTTGATTGCGCCGCTGCACGAGATTGAGCAGGTGCGCACGACGCAGTTGGTGGGCGCCTCGGCGCTGGAAGCGCGCTTGAAGGACGGTCGTGTGTTGGAGCTGATCCGCTACAGCAGCGCGTTGGCGCACTTGTTCGGACAGGCGCGATTGCGACTGGAGGCAATCCTCAAAGACGAAGAGCCGCCGCCGTTCGAACACAAGCAGCTCGTGTGCGAGCAGTGCGGGCGTCCCATCCCTGAAGATTCGATTTCGTGCCCTGCGTGCCGCTCGCAGAAGCAGGTGCTGATGCGCCTGATGGGGCTGGTGCGCCCCTACTGGAAGTATATGTGGCTCTCCACCATTTTAGCCATCATCACGGCGGCGGTGGAGCTCACGCCGCCTTACCTGACTAAGATACTCATCGACGAGGTGCTTGTACCCCGTTCGAACGCGCACCTGTTCGCCTGGCTGTTAGGCGGGCTGATCGGCATACGGCTCTTCGGCACAGGCATCAACATCGCTCGCGGTCGGTTGAACGCTTGGCTTGGCAGCGAAATCTCGTTTATGCTGCGCTCCAAGCTCTATCAGCATCTGCAGTGGCTCTCGCTGAGCTATTTTGACAAGCGGCAGACAGGCTCGATAATGAGCCGCGTGACGCGCGACACCGACGCCCTGTACGACTTCATCGTGAACAGCGCGCCCACGATTGCGCTGAATCTGCTGATGATTATCGGCATCGCGACGGTGATGGTGCTGATGGATTGGAAGTTGAGCCTGTTGGTGCTGCTGCCTGCGCCGTTTATTGTGTGGCTCTCGCGCTATGCGTGGTTCAAGGTGATCAAGGTGTGGCGTCGGCACTGGCACCGCTGGTCGCGCCTGACGGCGCACCTGGGCGGCACGCTGTCGGGTATTCGGGAGGTGAAGGCGTTCACTCAAGAGCAGCGCGAAATGCAGACTTTCGACAAGCGCAACCTCGAGATCGCCGAGACGGGCATGGTCGCTGGCAAAATCAACGCCAGTGTGTTCCCGCTCATCTCGTTTTTGGTGATGTCCAGCTCGTTCGTGATTTGGTATGTGGGGGGACGAGGCGTGTTGGAAGGCAACTTCGAGCTTGGCAAGCTCGTCGCGTTCCTCTCGTATATCGGCATGCTGTTCGGACCGCTGAGTATCATCACGAACATCATGGACTGGGCGTCGCGCACGGTGACCGCCGCCGAGCGCGTGTTCGAGGTGCTGGACACCGAGCCTGAGGTGCGCGACCTGTCTGACGCGAAACCTCTTGCCCAGGTCAAGGGCGAGATCATTCTGGAGAATGTCTCCTTCGGCTACGAGAAGCACCACCCCGTGCTGCACGACATCAACTTACACATCCGCCCAGGCGAGATGATCGGACTGGTCGGCCCGTCGGGTTCGGGCAAGACAACGCTGATTAACCTCATCTGTCGGTTTTACGACCCCACGCGCGGGCGCATCCTGCTGGACGGCAACGACCTGCGCGAGGTGCGCATGCAAGACCTGCGTCGGCATATCGGCGTGGTGCTGCAAGACAACTTCCTGTTTCCGGGCACGATTCGCGAGAACATCGCCTACGCGCGGCCCGACGCCACGCTGGAGGAGATTATCGAAGCCGCCAAAGCTGCGAACGCGCACGATTTCATTATGCGCTTCCCCGACGGCTACGATACTTGGACGGGCGAGCGCGGGCATCGGCTGTCGGGCGGCGAGCGACAGCGCATCGCCATTGCACGCGCCATCTTGCGCAACCCACAAATCCTCATTCTGGACGAGGCAACGGCGTCGGTCGACACCGAGACCGAGCGGCTGATTCAGGAGGCGTTGGAACGCTTGGTGCAGAACCGCACCACGATAGCGATTGCGCACAGGCTGTCTACCCTGCGCAACGCCGATAGGATAGTGGTCTTGGAGCGCGGGCGCGTGGTAGAGGTCGGCTCGCACGACGAACTTATGGAACGCGAGGGCGTCTATCATCGCCTCGTGACGATGCAGATGGAGCTGAGCAAGTCGCGGCTGTTCGTGGGGTAGAGGGCTACTGTGCTGCCCACACGATGCGCTCAGCGCCCCCATAATCGCGGCGAACGCGGGGGCTGGAAAAGCCGCACTCGCGCAGAACCTCCGCAACTGCCGCCGCCAAACGCGGGCTGGTCTCCAGCGCGAGCAAGCCGGGCGAGCGCAGCGCCAAACGCGCTCCCTGCGCAATCTGTCGGTAGGGCGACAGCGGGTCATTCGCGGGAACCAACAACGCCGAGCGCGGCTCGTAGCGCGTAATCTCAGGCTGGAGGGCCTCCCATTCGTCGGGCAGCACATACGGCGGGTTGCTCAGCACGGCGTCCACCGAGCGCGGGCGTAGGGTGTTCAGCCAATCCGCTTGAATCAGTAGCAAGCGCGTGTCCAGCCCCAACTTGCGCTGATTGAGTTGCGCCCAGTGTAATGCGCGACGGCTACGGTCGATGCCTACCCCCATCCACTGCGGCGCGTAGCTCAGGCACGCCAGCGCAATCGCGCCTGAACCCGTGCCTGCGTCTACCAGTCGGGGCGTGTGGAGGTGCGGTTGCGCGGACGCCCACTCCAAAAATAGCTCCACCAGCAGCTCGGTCTCTGGGCGTGGGATGAGCGCGCCGCGTCCCACTGCCAGCTCCAGCCCATAAAACCACACTCGGCGCGTGATGTACGGCAACGGCTCACGCGCAGCGCGGCGACGCAGCCAGCGGTCCAAGCGTCGCTGATGCGTGCGCGTCAGCGCAGCTTCGGGATGCGCCATCAAGTAGGCTCGGTCAACGCGCAGACAGGCGGACACTAACATCATCGCCTCGCGCCGCGCGTCGTCAATCCCAGCTTCAGCCAACGCTCGATGCGCTTTCTCAAGAACCTCAGCGGTTAGCACCGAATGAATCATACCGATTTTGCAGGAGTCTCTTCGCCGAGGGTGAACGCTTCTATTGCTTTCGGCAAACGAGTTCGCGGAGGCTGAATGCACGGGAAGTCGGTGCAAATCCGACGCTGACGCGCAGCGGTAACTGGGGACGAACGCAGCATAACGCCACTGGCGCTCGCTGGGAAGGCGCTGTAAGTAGGACGATCCAGAAGCCCGAAGACCGATTCAGCCGGGATTGCTCGTTTCGCCTCGCGGGTTGGGCGAAAGAGCGCGCGTGGAGATGTAGCGCCCTAAGCACAGACAGGAAAGTCCGTGCTACGGTGGCTTGGACATTCTTGTCCAAGCATTCACGCACGGACAGGAAAGTCCGTGCTACGAAATCCACGCGCAATTTCGTCCCGCCCACATAGCCAACACTATGTGGAGGGATTAGATGATGGTACAATATGCACGAGCGAGCCGAACATACGGCTTTACGCTGATTGAGCTGCTGGTTGTGATAGCGATTATCGCCATCTTGGCGGCGATACTGTTCCCCGTATTTGTACAGGCGCGCGAGAAGGCGCGTCAGACCTCGTGTCTCAGCAACCTACGGCAGATTGGGCTGGCAGGCTTGCAATATGCCCAAGACTACGACGAGCGGTTGTTCCCTGTCGCCTATGACGACTGGTCGCACTACTGGTGGGGTTATGTCGACCGCCAGAACCAGCGTGTAGACACCCAGCGCAGCTTCATCCAGCCGTACATGCGCAACGCCGAGATTCAGGCGTGCCCTTCGTTCCGCGAGAACCGCTCGTTTGCGTATGGGCAGCTGGGCTACGGCTATAACTATGTGTATCTGAGTCCAGCGAACCCGCCTACTTACACGCCGATAGCGGTCTCGCTGGCGAGCATCAACGCGGTAGCGGAGACGGCGTGGATTGCCGACAACGCGCAGTGGCGCACTTGGGGTCAGGGCGCGCCCGTGTTTGAGGGCACGGGCTTCTTGGAGCCCCCGTCCTACGACAATCCCACCTTCCACGGCAGACACAACGGGATGGGGAATGTGTTGTGGTGTGATGGGCACGCGAAGGCGTTCAAGCCTGCGTTGCGGATGGAGGACAGTTTTGCGTCTCACCGCCAGCGCAACTTGGGCAACATCGACCGCGACGGCGACCCCCGAACCGATGAGTTGATGGACTTGAACTAACGGCTGGGCGCGGGGAGACACTCCTCGCGCCGAGTTTCCACCTGCCATCGTGCGTCTGTGCGGGTGAGGACGAGCAGCGTCGCGCCCTTGCAAAACGGCGGCGACTGGCTAATCCACACGCCGTTCACCTGCTCAGGGGGGAAGATGGGCGTGTGCGAATGCCCGCCTAAGATGATATCGATCTCGGGGCACGCTTGCGCCAAGTTTCGGTCGTTCTGGACGCCGATGTGGGTAAGGGCAACCAGTAAATCTGCCTCGGGGCGCAGGCGCGGAACCCACTGCCGCGCGACCTCGAGCGGCGCGTGGAACAGATACGCGCTGAGTGATGCGCTCTTCATGCGGGGTGTAATCATCGGCACGGTCAACCCCAGCACCGCCACGCGCACGCCGTGATGCTCGCACTGCCACACGGGCTGCACGGGCATCGGCGTATCGGCTTGCTTGGCATAGAGGTTCGCGCAGAGCAGCGGGCAGGGCGCGCCTCGAGTTTTCGCCTGAAACCCCAGCGGCAGCGCGTGGAACTCGCGATTGCCAATCGTCACGGCATCGTATCCTGCCTGACGCATCCACTCCCACGCTGGCTCGGAGCGCACGGGAATCCCGAGATTACCCGAGCGGATGCAGTCGCCGGAGTCTAACATTAGGGCGTTATGTTGCACTTTGAGCATGTGCAAGCGCGTGGTGAACGCCTCGTTCCAGCGGTTGTGCGCGTCGTTGGTGTGTATCAAGGCGACTCTCATCGGCAGGCGTCCATCCACTCGCGCACGGTCGCGACAGGGTCGCCCGCACGCATCAGCGTCTCGCCTACCAGAATGGCGTGGACGCCCGCCGCGTGCAGGCGTTGCACTTGCTCTGCAGTTTCAATCCCGCTCTCGCTGACGCGGGTGACTGCCTCGGGGAAGTAGCGTAGCAGCCGGAGGGTGGTCTCCAGCGACACTTCGAAGGTGCGCAGGTCGCGATTATTGATCCCGATGAGCGTCGCGCCCGACTCAACCGCCGTCTCTAACTCCCACTCATCATGCACTTCCACCAGCGCGTCCATACCCAGCGATTCGGCGAGGGCGCGCCAATCGTGGAGCTGCGCGCGGTCTGCCAACGCGGCGACGATGAGCAGGATTGCGTCGGCTTGCAACACACGGCTCTCATACACTTGATACTCGTCGATGATGAAATCCTTGCGCAGAGCGGGGAGCGGCGCGGCGTGGCGAGCGATGTATAAGTTTTCGGGTTTACCTTGAAAATAGGGTTCATCGGTGAGTACGCTGAGCGCGTCTGCGCCTGCTCGGTGGTACTGCTCGGCGATGGCGGCGGGGTCGAAATCCTCACGAATGACGCCTTTGCTGGGCGAGGCGCGTTTCATCTCGGCGATGAGCGCGATGGGGTTCGTTGTTGTCCGCAGGGCTTGGTGGAACCCGCGTGTGGGCGTCGCATCGGATAGGCGCGCCTTGAGTTCGCGGAGCGGCGTAGCGCGGCAGCAGGCGTCTATCGCCTCGCGTTTTGTCTCCAAAATGCGCTGCAGGATGGTCACGACAATTGGCTGGAGCCGACAGTGGGACTCGAACCCACGACCTACGCATTACGAGTGCGTCGCTCTGCCGCTGAGCTATGTCGGCTCACATCGATATTATACCCTTGCATGGCGCATCGATGCAAGGGGTTCGGAGGGTGTTCGGAAGATCGTGGGACGCCCACGAATGCAGGGGGCACACGCAGGTGCGCTGAAGGTGCAGGGCGCACACGCAGGTGCGCCCCTACACCGATACCTCTCGTGTGTTTGTTCTCGAACGCTCTCAGGGCTGGGCGGTTCAGTTGGGGGGCGCGTGCCGCAGGTGTATTTCGCGTTGCGGGAAGGGGATTTCCACCCCATGCTGTTGGAACTTCTCGTAGATGGCGAAGTTGAGGTCGCTGATGAGTTTGCCGCGTTTGTGAACAAGCGTCGTACTCCACACGCGCAGTTCGAACTCCACTGCGCTGTCGCCGAAGCTCATCAGGCGCACCACAGGCGCGGGGTCGCTGAGCACATCGGGGTTCTCCGCGGCGACTTCGAGCAGGAGTTGCTCCACCTTGCGTAGGTCGCTGCCGTACGCCACGCCGACGGGGATTTTGAACCGCACGCGCGGGTCGTTCTGCGTCCAGTTCACCACTGGCTCAGCGATGAATCGGGAGTTGGGCACAATCACGGCGATATTGTCGTTGGTGATGACGGTTGTGGCGCGTGCGCCGATAGCGACCACGCGCCCGTCGATGTTGCCCACCTCCACACGGTCGCCGACTTTGATGGGGCGTTCTACCAAGATAATCAGACCGCTGATGAAGTTGTTCGCGATGTTTTGCAGTCCGAAACCGACGCCGACGCCGATAGCGCCCGCCAGCACATTCAGCGCGGTCAGGTCAAGCCCTGCGCTCTGGACGATGGCGATGCCGCCCAGAAACAGCACGAGGTAGCGCAGCAGCGAGCCGACCGCCTCGCGTGCGCCCAAATCCAGAGTGGTGCGCGCCAGCAGTCGCCGCGCCACAAGCCGTTTGAGCCACAGCGTGATGAGATACAGTGCGGCGAAGCTTAAAATCAGGGTCGCCACGACGCTGACGGTGAGTTCACTCGCGCCGACGCGAAACAGCGGATAGTTCCAAGCCTCGCGCAGCCACTCCATCTATTTGCGAAACACCCAGCGTTGGGCTTGGCGCAGGCGTTGCAACACGCGAGGCTTGCCCAGAGCCTCAATCATCTCGAAGAGGCTGGGACCTGTGGCGCGTCCGCTGAGGGCGATGCGCGTGGGGTGGATGACCTCGCCGCCTTGCACACCCAGCCAGGCAATCACTTCGCGTGTGACGCGCTCAATTTCGGGCGCGGTGAATGGCTCCAACGCCTCGTAGCGACGAATCAGCTCCTCCAGCATCTGCGGGATATGCGGCTCGCCGTACCACTTACGCACCGCCGCCTCGTCGTGGGGGTAGTCGTCGCGGAAGAAGAAGTCCAGCAAGCGCGGCGCGTCGCTGAGCAGTTTCATCTTCTCCTGCTCCAGCGGTACGACCCGCTCCACATAGGCGCGTGTGTCGGCGTCCAGTGTGTCGGGGATTAGCCCCGCCTCTTGGAGGTAGGGCAGGCACAGCTCAATCAGCCGCTCCTTGGGCAACTCGCGAATGTAGTGCCCGTTCATCCAGAGCAGCTTATCGTGGTGGAACACGAACGGGTTGTCCGAGATGCGCTCGATGCTGAACAGCGCGATAATCTCCTCGCGCGAGAGGATTTCGCGGTCGTCGCCGGGGTTCCAGCCGCAAATCGCCAAGAAGTTGAACATCGCCTCCGATAAGTAGCCCTGCCGAATGAACTCGGTGAACTCGGTTGTGCCGTGCCGCTTGGAGAGTTTCTGCTTATCGGGTCCCAGCAGCAGCGGCAGGTGGGCGAACTGGGGCGGCTCCCAGCCGAGCGCACGGTAGAGGTTCAAGTGGCGCGGCATACTGGAGACCCACTCGTCGCCGCGCAGCACATGCGTCACTTCCATCAAGTGGTCGTCCACCACATTCGCGAGGTGATAGGTCGGGAAACCGTCCGACTTGAGCATCACGAAGTCGTCCGTGAGCTTGTTTTGGAACTCGGTGCGCCCGTGAATGAGGTCGTCATACGCTGCCGTGCCTTCCAGCGGCATTTTGAAGCGGACGACATAGGGCAATCCTTCGTTCTCGCGGGCTTTCACTTCGGCGGGCGTGAGCTTACGGCAGCGACGGTCGTACATGGTTTGCGCTGCTCCCTGTGCGCGTTGCTGGGCGCGCATCTGCTCCACCTCTTCCGCGCTACAGAAGCACTTATACGCCTTGCCCTCGTCGACGAGTTGGTGGGCAATCCGATGATAAATCTCCAGCCGTTGCGATTGGTAATAGGGCGCGTGCGGTCCGCCGACTTCGGGTCCCTCGTCCCAGTCGAGTCCGAGCCAGCGCAGCGAGTTGAGAATGGCTTGTTCGGAGCCGCCCACATAGCGGTTGCGGTCGGTATCTTCGATTCGCACGATGAATTGTCCGCCGTGATGGCGGGCGAACACCCAGTTGAACAGCGCGGTGCGAATGTTGCCCACATGGGGCATCCCCGTCGGGCTGGGGGCGTAGCGCACGCGTACCATTAAGCCAAGCCTCCTGTATCCAGCATATCGAGATTCTACCTCACAGTCAGCCGACGGCGCGTCGGAAGAGGATAATGGCTACGATTGCCATCGCCGCCGCCACGCCATACAGGATGATTACCGTCTGACGCTGGGTCAGCCCCCGCGCCAGCAGCTGGTGGTGGATATGTTTCTTGTCGGGGCGATGGATGGGTTGTCCTGTGAGAGCGCGGCGCACGACGGCAAGCCCCGCGTCCAGCAAGGGTAGCCCGAACACCAGCACAGGGATGAAAATCGCGAACGCGGTAGCGGTCTTGAACGCGCCGATGACCGACAGCCCGCCGAGCATAAAGCCCAGAAACTGTGCGCCGCCTGTACCCATGAAGATACGCGCCGGGTTGAAGTTGTAGCGCAGGAACCCGCCTGCGGCGCCTGCTATCGCCGCCGCCGTAATCGCAATCAGCCAGTTCGGGTAGGGCTGGTCGAGAATATCCGCCGCTTGCAACGCCATCAGCGCGAGCGCAAGCGCGGCAATCGCGCTCACACCCGCTGCCAAGCCGTCTAAACCGTCAATCGTGTCCATCGTCTTGCTAATCACGAAGATCCACAGCGCGGTGATAGGAATCGTCCACGCGCCCAGAGGAACCCATTTCGCCTCGCTGAACTTGCCGCCAATCGGCGCGGCGAACCCTTCGATCTGCACGCCGAACAGCTGCACCAGCAGCCCCGCCAACAGCAGCGCGCCCATCTGTACCAGCGCGGAGAACTGCTTCAAGTCGTCCAGCATGCCCACTATCAGCACGCCCGCGCCAACCATCAGTAAGCCCAGAAACTGCAGGGCGCGCTCGAGAAACACTGTGTCGGAGGGCGCCAGCAGGTAGAGACGCGCCAGCCCCGCCAGCATACCGAGCGCGACGCCGATGTAGAGGGCAAGTCCGCCCCAGCGCGGAATCGGTTCTTGGTGGACGCGCCGCGCGTCGGGCATATCCATCACGCCGAACCGTAGCGCCAATCGCCGCGCCCAAGGGGTCAGCAGATAGGTGGTCAGCAGCGACAGGATAAAGACCGCCGTGATTGTTTTCATCGTTGGGGCTTGAAAGGCGTCAGATCGATGGGCATTAGCACGCCGGCTTTGTAGCGGTGCAGCGTTATGCCCGCCTCCGCGAAGAGTTCCAGCGCGAACTCGTCGGGGTAGTCGCCCTCGAACACCACGCGCTCGATGCCCGCGTTGATAATCATCTTTGCGCAGTGATTGCACGGTTGGCAGGTAACATAGATAGTCGCGCCGCGCGTGGAGACACCGTTCAGCGCGGCTTGTAGGATTGCGTTCTGCTCGGCGTGCAGGGCGCGGATGCAGTGCCCCGCCACGATGTGGCAGCCGACCTCGGTGCAGTGCGCCAGTCCAATCGGCGCGCCGTTGTAGCCTGTCGCCAAGATGCGCTTGTCCAAGACAATCACTGCCCCGACGCTCCGACGCGGACAGGTCGCCCGCGTCGCCACCATGTGCGCAATCTGCATAAAATACTCGTCCCAGCTGGGTCGGCTCATCAATTAACAGGATACCCACTGGGGTACAATTCCGTTATGACGCGGCGTGTGGGGCAAGCGGGTAGGCTCAGGCGCGTGCGCGAGCGCGCGCGACGCATGCTCGTTAGCGACGACCTGCTCACAGTGAACGATTACCTCCAACTGACCGACGAAGATGACTGCTACGAGCTCCTCGACGGAGTGCTGGTGGAGCGGACGATGGCGGCGATGTACCCCCACGAACAGTTAGCGGTGTGGATGATTACCGTGCTGCGTCTCTATGCGGATTTTAAGCAGTTAGGCGTGGTGTTAGGCTCGCGAACGGCTGTGCAGATAACCGAGTTCCGCTCCCGCTTACCAGACGCGCTGTTCGTGCGTCGCGAGCGCGCACAGATTATCACCGACCCGATTATCGTGGGCGCGCCCGACTGGGTGTTCGAGATACGCTCTAAGGCGAACTATCCCGCCGATTGGCACAGCCTTGAGGTGGACTACCGCTCTATCGGCGTTGGCGAGTTGTGGCTGGTCGATCCTCAAGCGCGTATCGTGCGGGTAGTGCGCCGCGCCGAGACGGGCTATATCGCGTTCGAGCAATCCGACGGCAGGTTGGCGTCCACAGCGATACCCGGCTTCTGGGTGGAGACGCCTTGGCTGTTTTTTGGGGAGGAGCGTCCCGCCACCCACGAGATGCTCCAGAAGCTGGGTATCGCACTGTGAGCCTCAGTCCGATACGGTATAGCGCTGCGCCGATTCCTCATCGATCTCGATGCCCAATCCGGGCTTGTTGGGCACGGGCAGGTAGCCTTCCGAGTCGGGTGTAATTGGTTCGGTGAGGAAGAAGTCGCGCGCCTGCAGACTCCAACTGGGCGGTTCGTAAGGGAACTCTGCCCAGTGGCAGTTAGGGCACGCGCCCATCAGCTGCAGGTTCGCGGCGAGTCCCAGTCCGCTCGTCCAAGTGTGCGGCGCTAACTGCTTGCCGAACGCTTCCGCCATCGCCGCGATTTTCTTGCCTGTCAAAATCCCACCTGAGAGTGCGACATCGGGCTGCAGCACGCAGTTCGCCTGTGCTGGCGTAGGCTTTCACGCGCTCTTGATAGCCCCCCAGCAATCGGTAGACAGGCTGACCGACCGCCTTTCCGATGATGTCCCAGAACGCCATTTCAATCCACCACAAGCGCAGCCCCAAGAAGGTCGCGGAACGCGCGATTTGCACCACCTCCTCCACCTGCATCGGGTCGCGCCCGAACAGGAACGGCATAAGCAGTTGCTGCAGACCGCTGCCTGCACGCATAAACGCTACGCCCGCTGCATAACCCTTGATGCCCTCATCGGTCTCCAGAGTGAGTAGATGCACGCGGTGCGCGGTCTGGGGATAGCCCGGCAGCCAAGCTGGGTAAAACGGCGTCTCCAGCGGATATTCCAATAGCCGCAGATGAATGTTCACAATACGCATCGGTGCGCCTCCGATGCGCCCGATTTCGCGCTTGGCGCGGGATCTCCTACCGTGTGAGCGATTGGGGAGGTCAACTATGGGCGTTCACTCAGGTATAATTTCCCCGAAAATAGGAGGCATACTATGGCGACCACTTTTTCCGTCAAGGCAGAGCCACGCGAACTGTTAGGCAAGAAGGCGAAGCGATTACTCAGACAGGGCTATGTGCCCGGAGTGGTGTTCCGCTCGAGCGGCGAGTCGACGCCCGTGCAGTTTGAGGAGCGCACGCTGTCGCGCATCCTCCAGCAAGCAGGCAGAACGCATCTG